>JBDUDV010000053.1:0-23852 GCA_040002755.1 Acidobacteriota bacterium
ATCGCTGCGCCCGCTCAACTCTGACGTTAGGCCGCAATCACTCGCAGCTTAGGAGATTGGTTATGTACACACGTCTTTTCTCGATTGCCTTCTTGCTTTTCGGCTCCATCATTGGTGCAACAACACAAATATCCCCGAAGGGCCTTGTCGGGACTTGGCAACTCGTTTCACGGATTGACCGTGATCCTGCTGGACAAGTGCTGGCTGAGCCGAGCATCGGGTCTGACCCACTGGGCTATCTAATCTACGACTCCAAGGGCCATGTAGCCGCTCAGCTCATGGCTCGCAACCGGACATCTGCGCCATGCGCTACAACCGCAGCAGCGGACGTGAACAATGTTGCTCACATCGGCGGCTACGATGCCTACTTCGGTCGCTACGAAGTTGACATGAGAACTGGCACTGTTACGCACATCCTCGATGGGGCGCTCTCCCCAGGCGACGTGGGGCGCCGAATAACCCGCCGCTTTCGCCTTGAGGGTGACATGCTTACTATTCAGTTTGAGCCAGGCGGCCAGGGCAACAAGCGAATCACGCGCACTTTGATCTGGCGGCGCATTAGCCCGTGAGGAGTGAGTCAAGTACATATAATCACCAGAAAGTTGGATACCAAGACCATGTAGGGAAAGTGCTGCACTGACGATGCACCAGCTTTTGTTCAACATTGAAAATGACCCACTAGCCGCGTCTGGCGGTTCTTGACGTAGCTTAGTGAAATGTTCAACTCGTTGGTGGGCTGAAGTCCGGCACTCAACTCAATATCCCAGAAGCTTCCCGGACCGGGTCTAGAAAAGCGCTGCACGCCGCAGCAAACACTCCATTCGTATCCGGGCAAAGACCCGCGGCGATTGCGTGTTGTTGCGCAATTCCCGGTGGACTAACGCGTGGAAACTTCGGGCCACCACCGAAATCAAGATCGAAAGCGTTGCCGCACAAGAGTTCTTCGACGCGGAGTGGGACGCTCTGGATAATCCAACTCTTAAAAGCTCTTGCGAAACAGGTAAGACATCTTGATAAAGAAGGTGCGGCCGTTGCGGCGGAAGCCTGGCTCGAGCGCCGCTGAAAATCGATTAAACCCGTTGCGGTTAAGATCGTCGTTATAACCTACATAGAAAGCGGTGCCTGGGTTTGGCGTGTAGCCGAGCAGAAACTCACCTTTTACGTTTGCGGCTATCGAATCAAAGTCGATGCGCCCGCGCGCGAACAGGAAGCGGCTAAACTGATAGGTAGTGCGCAACGAGACGATGTTTTCATCAAACGCCACCAGGCCGGTGTCGTAGCGCGTCAATTTCTCTTTGGTGAAATTGAGCGTTGCGCTCAGGGCAGCGGTTGGCTGGAAAGTGATGCCGCCGTCAAAGTGCCAGAAGTCGCCGGGCCCCGGGTCCTGCGGTGCGTTGCAAACCGGCGGTAGAACTTTGGGAGGCCCTCCCGGCAGCGGTGGATCGCAAAGGTGGGCGGCTGCCGCGTTGCCAGCAGCCAATGCAGTTGGACTTACACGCGGAAACTTCGGCCCGGCCCCGAAGTCAAAGTCCAGGGCTCCCCAGCGACGGTTTACGAAAAAGTTGAACTTGTACTTCTTGCTTGGCGACGATTCCGCGTAAGCGTAGAGACCGCGATTCGAAGTTGAACGCTCGTTGTCATCTCCTGCGAAGGTGCAGGTGTTGTTGACGACGCAGTTGGAGCCAGGCTGACGCTTAGGTCCAAATTCACTTTCAAACACTCGCTCGTAGCCCTTCTCGGTACCGATGCCAATGAAGGTCTCTCGCTTCATCCTAAACTGGACTTGCGTTTCGTCATTGGCATTTTGCGAACGTCCCTGCCAATCAACGTTGGTGGACAAATCTGTAAAGACTCGCCAGGAGATCAAACGAGCTTTGGGTTTCGGTTCGGAGTTGTAGCGGATAAACCAATTGATGTTGTTGGTGTTGTTGCGCCGGTTGAAGCCAACATCCGCCCTGTAATAGCGGGTGCGGCCGACGGCTGAGAGGTCCTGACCAAAGTGGCGGCCGTCCTGGTTGTAATCGACGGCGTAGATGAAGCCATTCTCTCTTCGGTCGAGCGTCTGCCCTTGTTCCGGAAAGAAGAACTGATTACGCGAATGTGTGGCCAATGCTTGCCAGCTAAAGGTCGTTTGCTTATCAATACGAAACTTGCCGTCGAAGCCACCCAATTCATTGTAGGTATCGACGAACCGCCGATAGGTTCCCAGAAAGCCGATGAAGGAGTCTGATTTGCCGAGGTCACGCTTCAGACGCAGAATACCAACCGACGCATTCTTATCCAGCAACCTCGGGTCGGCAGTTGGACGCTCGTCTTCGTTGAAGTTTCCCGGATTGTTGTCGGAGGCCAGCAGCAAGCCAAAGGTGTTGCGACCAACCTTGCCGGTTAGTTTCGCCGCATAGTCAGGATCGGCGATGGCGCGCGTGTGCACCGCGGCAATCTGCGTTCGAAAGATGTCGATGCCTTCGAGGAAGAATGGCCGCTTCTCCTCGAAGAAAATCGGGAAGCGCTGATTGGCTCTAACTACCAGCTGGTCTGACTCGACCTGCGCGAAGTCAGGATTGACAGCGAAGTCGAGCGTGACTTGAGGCGTCAAGCTGTACTTTCCAGTTAAGCCTGGATCGAATTTAATTGGTTCATTCACAAACCTACCGCCCTGCGCGATCTGCGCGACGGTTACCGGCGCTTTACGCTTGCCGGTTTCCGACAACGTCAAGCTGGGAATTAATTCCAGCGTCCGTTCCGTGGAAATACCCTCGAGACCGGTGATGTGACCCTCCTGACTCAAGAGCCCTGACTGGTCTTTCGATATTGGCATCCAGGAATCCTGTTCGCCATTGACATGCTTGATCTGCCGCAGGAAGTGCACGCCCCACAGTTTGCCTTTGCCTGCATTATAACGAAGCGACTTGAAAGGAATTGCCACTTCCACGGTGTAACCATCGGAGGTTAACTCTCCTTTGGATTCCATAACGATATCGACGCTGAAGTCGTCGTTGCCGCCTTCAGTCAAAAAACCGTCCTGCTGGACGCCCAGCGGATTGAAAAAGAGTTCGTAGGCGCGGCGCTTGTCGTTAAAGGTATCAAGCACGAGACCAATCGTATCGTCGTCAAAAATTGAATCGCGTTTAGCGACCGAGGCGCGGACCTTGCCGGGATCATCGTAAGCGTGAAATGCGAAGTAAACAAAACGCGAATCGTATCCGGCCATGACTTCCGTTCGCGCTGACGCTGGCGACGAATCGCTGGGCCGCCACTGATAGAAATCCTTGAATAGCGCGGCTGACTTCCAAACCTCGTCATCCAGCTTGCCATCGATTACGGGCGGCTTGGCGAAAAGCGTGAGCTTAACTGGTTGGGCCTTTTCCGGAGGAAGCGTCGCGGACTTCGCCACGTTCGGTTTTGCTAACGTCGAACCTGTAGTCGCAGCGGACGGCTGCGCGGCGGAGTTCTTGTCGTCAATTGATGGAGTTGATGAGGCTGCCGGAGTTGCCGAAGTCAATGCGCTCGACTGCGCCCACGTCGGGAGCGCAAGAAAAAAAACCACGGCGACTGCGAATACAAAGCGTTTCATTGGTTTGGAGAGTCTCCCTAAGGCGTCGCAAGTTCCAAACAAGTATTTATATTGTTAAGGACGCTATGGGGAGCGCAGGTGTTAACCCCGTGCCTTAAAATTGTGTAACCCAAACCTGTCAGGTTGCGATGACCGGGAACATCACCCAACCAGGCAACAAAGAATTTGTATTACATCAGTCGTCATCTTCGCTTTGCGTTGTTCTCTTTTGGCTGTGGTCGCTACCAGCTCGCCGCTGGTTTGTTGTAGTCTGAATGCCGGACGCATTCGACAATTGTCTAAGCTTGTTCGGGATACTCCGCAACGGCAGTGCATTTAACGCAACCGTATCACGAAAGTTGCAGAATTTTCCGTCCATGTTTTCGGACTAATTGCAGGATTTTGGAAGGGCTTATTTGACCACAAACAAATCAACTTCTACTGAACAACTGCGCGACAGTGTCTTCATGCGCGCGTGTCGTCGCGAGCCTGTTCCTTACACGCCGATCTGGTTGATGCGACAGGCGGGACGCTACATGCATGAGTATCGCGAGGTGCGTGCGCGCATGAGTTTTCTTGAGTTGTGCAAGACGCCGGCTCTGGCCGCCGAAGTTACGGTGACTGCAGCAGAACGCCTCGGTGTAGATGCGGCGATTATCTTTGCCGACATCCTCTTGATCATCGAGCCGATGGGCCTGCAACTCGAATTCAACAAAGGCGAAGGACCAGTGATCCACAATCCGGTGCGCGCCGCAACAGATGTCGATCGCCTGCGCGAAGTTGATGACGTTTCAGCCTTGGGTTTTGTGTTCGACGCGATTCGGGAAACGCGTCTCGCCTTACGACCGGACCTGCCATTGATTGGATTCGCCGGCGCGCCTTTCACGCTCGCTTCATACATCATTGAGGGTGGTGCGTCGAAGAATTACGTGAACACGAAATCATTGATGTACAACGACAGCGGCGCCTGGCATGCGCTGATGTCGCTGATTTCGCGCGCGCTCATCAGATATCTTAACGGGCAGATTGAGGCAGGTGCGCAAGCATTGCAGTTGTTTGACTCCTGGGTAGGTGCGCTCAGTCCCGCCGACTATCGTGAATTCGTCTTGCCACATACACGCAGTGTGATAAGCGGGGTGAACCAGGGAACTCCAGTTATTCATTTCGGCACTGGCACCTCCGCGCTTCTGGAATTGTTGCGCGAAGCTGGCGGCGACGTCATCGGGCTCGATTGGCGCGTTAGACTCAACGAGGGTTGGCAACGGATCGGTCACGATGTTGGAATAATGGGTAACCTAGATCCCGTAGCGCTGTTTGCTAACAGAGACCACTTGCTCGCGCAAGCCAGGTTGATACTCGATCAAGCGGGCGGTCGACCCGGTCACATCTTCAACCTGGGCCACGGCATTTTGCCGGAGACGCCCGTTGAAAATGTGATCGCATTAATTGATGCTGTACATGAGATGAGTTGTCGATCGCAGCAGGAGTGAGGTGGATTCTCTCTGTACTCTGTGCCCATTATGATTCAAAATGATCCAAAGGGCGCTCACCGCCGAGACATAGAACACACCGAGGTATAGAGAAAACATGGCGAACGTTTACGATGCAATTCTAGTTGTCTCCTTTGGCGGACCGGAAGGTAAGGACGACGTAATACCGTTCCTCGAAAACGTGCTGCGCGGTCGCAACGTGCCGCGCGAACGGATGCTTGGAGTTGCGAAGCACTATGAATTGTTTGGGGGCGTCAGTCCCATCAATGGACAGAATCGCAAACTCATCGCCGCGTTGCAGCAGGAATTGGAAACTAAAGGACCGCAGCTTCCGATATACTTCGGCAATCGCAACTGGCATCCGCTGCTTGCCGAAACGTTAGGCAATATGCGTGACGACGGTGTAAAGAATGCGTTGGCTTTCGTCACGTCAGCCTACAGTTCATACTCAAGTTGCCGGCAGTATCTTGAAGACATCGAACGCGCACGCGCGTTGGTTGGTCCGGACGCGCCTCGCGTGGAAAAGCTACGCGCTTTTTACAATCACCCCGGCTTCATAGAAGCTAACGTGGCCAATGTTCGAAATGCGCTCAAACAAGTTCCCGAGGATCGACGAGCAGGAACGCGGATAGTTTTCACGGCGCACAGCATTCCGGACTCGATGGCGCGAAATTGTGATTATGAGACGCAGTTGCGAGAGGCAAGTCGTCTCGTCGCGGAAGATGTCGGCATCGAGAACTGGCAGTTGGTCTTTCAAAGTCGGAGCGGATCACCGGCGCAGCCATGGCTGGGTCCGGACATCTGCGACTATCTGAGAACGGCAGACGGAATCAAAGATTTGGTGGTAGCGCCCATTGGCTTCGTCTCTGATCACATGGAGATCATTTACGATCTCGATACAGAGGCAGCGGCGCTTTGTCGCGAGCTTGGCTTGAATATGATTCGCGCCGCGACAGCCGGCACTCATCCGGCGTTTATCGAAATGATTCGCGAGCTGATAAGGGAACGCATCGACCCGGAAAGACCGCGACGATCGCTGGGAACTAAAGGAACACGTAGTGATGTCTGTGCTCCGGATTGTTGTTCATTGGTCTAAACTCATATTGGAATGAAGCGCGTTGTAATCATTGGCGGCGGCATCACCGGACTGGCCGCGGCGCACCGTTTGCTCGAGCGCAGCTGTGAGTCCGGTAAGCAACTTGAGCTCACTTTGCTAGAAGCCGGCCCACGACTGGGCGGCATCGTCGAGACTCACGAACGCAATGGCTTTCTGATCGAACGCGGTCCGGATTCTTTCATCTCAGAGAAACCGGCCGCAGTAGAACTCGTCAAACGACTCGGCCTCGAATCTCGCCTGATACAAACCAACGAGCACAATCGTCGCAGCTTCATTGTCAGACAAGGACGTTTGTTGCCCGTGCCTGAAGGATTTCATCTGCTGGCGCCCTCGCGTTTCTGGCCATTCGTGCAGAGCGATATTTTTAGTTGGTGCGGCAAAGCGAGAATGGCCCTCGAGCTACTGCTGCCGCGACGCGAGTCAAACGGGAACAATACCGATGAAAGCCTGGCAGAATTTGTCCGCCGCCGTTTTGGAACCGAGGCGCTGGAGCGCATGGCGCAACCGATGGTTGGCGGCATCTACACCGCTGATCCGGAGCGCCTGAGTTTACGCGCCACGATGCCGCGCTTTCTGGACATGGAGCGTGAGCATCGCAGCCTGATTCGCGCGCTGCGAAAACAGGGCAGAAGCCCGACCGTTAGTGCGGGTTCCGACGCGGAAGCAAGCGGCGCCCGTTACAGTCTCTTTCTATCGTTCGACGGCGGCATGCAGGTGCTCACTGATAAACTTGAAGAGCGCATCGCGGATTTCACACCACACAGTTTAGAGAGATCGAGCCGGACTTCCATCCGCGTAAACACAGTTGTCGAGTCGATCACGTTTGAATTTGACGCCAGCGAGAGTTCGCTAAAATGGAGACTAAGGACAACAGGCAATGAAACATTCGTTGCCGACGCGGTTTGTCTCGCGCTGCCGGCGTATGTCAGTTCCCGATTACTGAGCGATCTCGACCCGCAGCTGTCCGCCGAGTTAGTGGAGATTTCCTACGCGTCGAGCGCTACGATAAACCTGGGGTTCAAGCGCGAGGACATTCCTCATCAGCTCGACGGCTTTGGTTTCGTCGTGCCGTTTATTGAAAAACGCTCGCTCATCGCCTGCACCTTTAGCAGTGTCAAGTTTGCCGGTCGCGCGCCGCAGGGACACGCACTCTTGCGCGCGTTTGTGGGTGGCGCGTTACAACCGGAACTGGTGGAACTGAGTTCCGATGAACTACTGGCGCGCGTGCTCGGCGACTTGCGCGACTTGCTTGGCATTGAGCGAGCGCCGCTTTTTACTGAAGTTGCAAAGTGGGAGCGTTCGATGCCCCAGTATCACATTGGACATCTCGATCGGGTTGGGCGAATTGAGAAGCGCGTTGCGTCGCTGGCCGGCCTCGTGCTTGCCGGCAACGCGTACACAGGACTCGGCATTCCTGATTGCATTCGCAGCGGTGAGGCGGCGGGAGATCTGATTGACGGATTACTAGCCGCGGATCTGCGCGGATGAACGCGGAGCAGATCCAGAAATGAACAACTTAGAAAACGGTCTTTTAATCTTACGCTGATTTTTAATCGGATCCGCGTTCATCTGCGTGAATCCGCGCCAGATATCTTGTAGCGAACCTGAAGCCACAGCGTTTACTTCCCGGCCAACTTTTCAAGCCACGCCCCATTGGTTTCCAACAATGGCCGAAACGCCTCGCGCGGCACCGTCGTTTCAATGTGCATATTGTCGTCAGTGTTGATGACCGAGCCCGCCACCGCCGGCGCCAACTGCTTTTCATCGCAAACGTACCAGGCCCGCACGTCGGCTTCACTCTTGATCTTGACGCGCGCCAATTCCGCCGCAATTCGGGAGTCAGTTATTCGCTCCCTGATGTGATCGAGCGTGACCGGAGTTGTGCTGCCAACCAGCAGCAAGTCTTTTCCCTTCCAGGCACCCTCCACGCGAAAAACGAGGACGTAGGGAAACGTTTCGTGAAAAGTTGCCAGCACGGAACGTAGACTGTCGGTCGATAACTGGTAAATCTGTAACCACTGAACAAAGATCCCTTCATCACTGAGTCGCTCACGGCCAAGCTGGAAAAACTCGCGCGTAAAAAGATTAGCCACACCCGGCACCCAGGGATGGCTCGGCTCGCTGACAATCATGTCGTAGCGAGTGGGGTTAACACGCAAGTAAGTTCTGGCGTCATCGATGATCAGATGCAGGCGCGGATCATTCAGTGGATGATTGTTTACGTGCTCGAAAAAGCGTGAACCATTGACTGTTGCCGGCTCCAGCTCAACACACTCCACTGATTCAATTGGCGACTGCAAGATGGCGCCGGCAGTAACACCGGTCGCATAGCCAACCACCAACGCATTCTTGAGATGCGGCGCGAGGAGCAGCGGCATCTGTCCTAACATGACCTGCGTCGCCATGTCTTCGCTGTCTGAAGCGTTGGTGCGCCCGTTGATGGCCAGCGAAGTTATGTCCCAGTCTTTGCGAACTGAGACCGTCGAGGTTGGTCCTTCGTCGTACATCAGCAACTGGTGAATCTCCGGGCCGCGTGCCTGGACCGAGCCATCGTCAACACCGCCACGCGATTTCGCGAGCAGACGCACGAGACTGTCATAAGCGCCGACTGAAAGGTCCGCCAAATTCATCCGTGGAGCCGTTAGAAAAAGCGCGACGATAAGGGCCAGTGTCAACCCGGCCGCCATCGCTCTTTGCAGATCGCGATCGCGCCCGCCGACCTTAGGCTCATAGGCGACGCCGGCAACGACAAGGCAAAGAGCGGCGGCGAAGAGTATCGTGAAACGCGTGTTTACTTTCGGAATTAAAACAAACCCGGCGACAAACGCACCGGCAATCGCACCGATCGTGTTGATGGCGTAACTGCGGCCGACAAGTTGTACTGATTGACTCTTCGGTCTTGTGCCCGCCCAAACCAGTACCAGCGGCATCACCATTCCCATCAGGAATGCGGGCAGCAGAATCAGGAGCGCAACCGAAAGAATCTGCAAGCTGAGCAGGCCGGCCCAACTGTTAATGTTCAAACGCATTCCCACATTAACCAGCATTGCCGGAACTTTGTTAGCTATCACCAGGCTGAGAAAAATACTTATCGCTGTAAAGACTTCCACCTTCAGCACCGTTTCGCGCAGGATGGCGGACAGATTCCGGCGCGCGACCACATACGCGCCTCCTGAGAGACCCATCAGAAAGAGCGCTACGACGATAGCGAAGGCGTAGGTGCTGGAGCCGATAATCATCGCGAGCATGCGCGTCCAGGCGACCTGTGTGCTAATCGTTACAAAGCCGGAGATGAAAGCACACGCCAACCAGAACCTGGCATCGCTAACGTCCACCGCGAGGGTTTTTTCCGCCAGGCCAACCTGCGACTCGGTTGACGCGTCACCGCTCAATTGAGTCTCCATGCGCCGGTCGGCGATGATTGAAGCGATGCCAATTACAATGTTGATAAGAGCCGCTACATAGATCGTGTTGCGAATGCCCAGGATTGGTAACAGGAAGAATCCGGCGACGATGCTGCCGCAAATCGCCCCGGCAAGGTTGCGAGTGTAGAGCCTGGTAATCGAGGTTGAAGTGGGGCCAGACGATCGCAAGAGCGCCGCTGACAACAACGGTAGGGTCGCACCCATCAACGTCGTCGGCACGAGCAGCATCACGCAAGAAAGCAGGAAGCGCCAGAGACTAAACGCGAAGAAGCCGGGATGGAAGTGCTGCCAGATTAAGGCGTAGAGATTGTCGACGAAGGTAAAGAGAAACGGCACAGCGAGCGCGTAAAGCGCAATGCCGATCTCGAGCAATCCGTAGGCGCGCACCGGGCGTTGCACCGCCGAACCACGTCGTCCGGCGATGGCGCTTCCCAACGCGAGGCCGCCCATGAATGCGGCTAACACAGTACTCACCGCCAGCGTAGTCGCCCCGAAGACAAGGCCCAGCATGCGAGCCCAGAGCACTTCATAAATCAATCCGGTGGCGCCAGACAGAAAAAAGCAGGCGGCGACGAGCTTGAGAATATTTGGCGAATAGCTGTTTGCTGGAGTCGATCTGGCGGTTGGAGCGAGCGTAACCATCAAGGGTTTCTCCCGACAAAAAGTTTGTTCGAGCAATTCGCTGAGGCGGGATGCAAGACAACCACTATAGCATTACTTGATCAGCAGAAGTC
Organism: Acidobacteriota bacterium; assembly: GCA_040002755.1. Taxonomy (GTDB): domain Bacteria; phylum Acidobacteriota; class Blastocatellia; order Pyrinomonadales; family Pyrinomonadaceae; genus PSRF01. The sequence continues at coordinate 10,320 of JBDUDV010000053.1, forward strand.
ACGCACTATTTTTCCGAATTCAAACGTGGATCACGTGAGATGCGCGCCAGATCTTTGCCGGGATGGAGCCTAGCGGCGCGGTGGTCAACACAATTGCGTAATCCTCGTCAAAGACATTCTCGTCCTTGTGAGTCAAAGAATCATTAACTGTTGGCAGGAGTTCCGCTTCATCTGCTTGCGTTTGCGGATTCACCAGCGCCAGCCGACGCAGGCACCCGTGGAGATGCTTTAGTCCGCTGCCATAACGTCCGAGCTCTTCCCCGAGCATCAATCTCACCTCCGCGCGTTCGTCTACGAAGTGCTTCAGGAGTGAGGCAGCCTGAACCACGCCCGCCTCAAATCGCGCCGGGAAGTTTTCACTATCGGCATCGGACAGGTCGCGCGTGTCGAGAACAATTGTGATGCGGCGCTCGTCCTCGGCCGTGAACTCGCGAACCGTGAGCTGGCGCGATCGTGCGGTGGCTTTCCAGTCGATATGTCTCAAGTCATCCTGAGGTTGGTAATCGCGCAACGAAAAGAGATCCTGGCCCACTCCCCTGCGCACTGACGCCATTCGTCCAGCGTAAGTCGGAAGCAAGTGGAGCTCGTCGCCAATCGGCTCCGGCATCGGATAGACCACTATGTCGACATCACGTGCGCGCAGAAGCCGACGAAAACGGAAAAAGCCAAACGGAAAACGCGTTGACAATTCAAACCCGTTGATTAGCACGTGACCACGGTTGGAAAACAGTTGCTCGACGCGTTGTTCCGCCGCGGCGCGACGCGGTATGTAGGTGAAGTAGGCCAGTGGGCGTTTGATGTAACGCAGACGCCGCCGTCTCTTTTTGGCCTTCCGGTCCGGTTCTTCCGGACCACGCGCCTCGACAAGGATCGAGAATGACGGCAACACACGCTTGGTGTTTCGCAGAGTAACGATGACCGGCGCTGATTCGCCGGCGAAAATATGATCGGGAAATCGCGCCGAGACAATCAAATCGCGCAGCGACGCACGCGCGGCGATGGCAGCGACAAACAGACTGGAACAAAGCAACGAGAAAACCATGAAGAGGAGATTGTTTCCCGTGTTCCAGGCAGCGAAACCAACGACCACCAGAATGAGAACGAATATCGCGCCGCCGCTGGTCACCTCAAGCGGAAGATCGAAGCGGCCCACTTCCAGGCGCGCGGACCGGGCCAGCGGGGGCACCACGAAGACCAGCATCAGCGCCGCGCTAACCAGCGACAGGATCGCGGCCATCGCCGCGAGCGCATAGTTGTCATTGTGGCGGGCCAGGAGTGTGACTGCGGCAGCAGAGAGTCCGCCGATTACCAGGAGAGTCCCGAGGATCGCGTTGCGCCAGCGGGCAAAAGATGAAGGATGAGAGATGACGGATGAAGACGGAGAACGATTTTCGTTCGCTGCTTCATCCTTCATCCGTCATCCTCATCCTTCTAAAGCGGCACGCTTACAGTTTTCATTATTTCGGTCAACACCGCCTCTGCCTCTTCACTGCGGCGCATTGACGACGCGTAACGCGTACTGACGAGTATGCGATGGGCAAAGACCGGGAGTACGAGTCGCTTGATATCGTCGGGGATGCAGAAAGAACGCTCTTCGGTCAGCGCCAGCGCCTGCGCTGCGCGAAAGAGCGACAAAGTTGCACGGGGACTTACGCCGAGGTCCAACATTTCCGAGTCGCGCGTGCCGGCAACAATGCGCATCAAATACTCAATCAAGGCATCATCAACGGAGACTTCCGCGACGCCTTGTTGCAATTCAACAATCTCGTCGGCGGTCATCACCGGTCGCAGGTCGTCAAGCGGATCGCTGTATTCCCGGTCACGGAGAATCTGTCGTTCGTCGTTAATCGTCGGATAACCAATGCGCAGCCGCAGCATGAAACGGTCCAGCTGCGACTCCGGCAACGGATAGGTGCCGTGATGCTCGATCGGATTCTGGGTGGCCACTACAATAAACGGCGCCGGTAGAGGATGCGTGACACCTTCGGCTGTCACGTGACGTTCGGCCATCGCTTCCAGCAGCGCCGACTGCGTCTTCGGGGTCGTGCGGTTGATCTCATCAGCCAACACGACGTTCGCAAAAATTGGACCCGGCTTCCACTCAAAGACGCCGGTGTGCTGGTTGTAAATTGAGAGCCCCAGGACGTCGGACGGCAGCAGATCTGAGGTAAATTGTATGCGTTGAAAATTGCAGTGAAGCGCGCGGGCCAGCGCCTGGGCCAGGGTGGTTTTACCAACACCGGGGACGTCCTCTATCAGCAAGTGTCCGCCGGCGAGCAAGGCAACAATGCCCAGGCGTACTGCCTCCGGCTTCCCCTTGATCACGGTCTCGATGGCTTGTTGCAACCGCTCGATCTTTTTGACCGCATCAGCAACGACCAGCGGCGGATTCCCTGTTACCGGTTCGAGACGTCTCATTCAGTAGTTCCTCGTGGAGCCAAACTTCCTTCATTCTACATGCTAAAACTCGCTCCGCATACTCGCCTGCTTACTGAAGGCGTATTGCCCGAAACCGGGCAGGTTCCAAGAACGCTCGCAACATGACGCGCCGAATTTACTGTAGTAAACTAAGTTTCAGCTCGATTACATCGGTGTTCGCGAGTCTAAACCGGAACCAAATTTCAATTCATACGTGTAACGAGTTGCGAGGAGTTTTTATGAGCCCAAACCAAAGACAACGTATTGCCGAACGCGGCTTCTCACTAATTGAGCTAATGATCGTTATCGCGATTATCGGAATCCTGATCGCGGTCGGTGTGACCGGTTGGAAAGCCGCCGTCAAGTCGGCGAATGAGGCTGCTGCTATAAAAACACTGCGAACAATTGCCGAGCAGCAAATGCTTTTTTACAACTCTCACCAGCGCACGACCTTTGGTTCTTTCGACGAGATGCTGAAGGAAAACATGCTTGACACCCGGTTTGCAGGTACGACTCCGGTGGTGGAGGGTTACGTCTTCCAAATGCGCGTCATTCCCAAGTCAACAACCACGCAGCCGGGTTATGCGCTCAACGCAGATCCGCAGGTGACGGAAGGTGTCGGCGCCACCGGAAAGAATCATTTCTACTTCGACTCGGATAGCAACACGATTCACGTCAACCCAACACAGCCGGCGACGGCTACGGATCCGCCGCTTGGACAGTAGGGGAAGACCAAACAGCAGACAGTAGACAGCATGAAGCCTTCAGTTCGAAGTTGAACTGAAGGCTTTGGTTTGTGTCGCTAGCCGGTTGCTGTTTGCTGTCTACTGACTACTCGCCAGGTGCTGGGGATTGTGAAACCGATTTTTGCAAGCGCATGCGAATGTGTAGAAGCGGCCGATTGTTGGCTAGTGTTGGGCGCGTGTTCAGTGCCGTGCTCGTGAAAGTGAACGTGCACCTGCGTCGCTCCGTCGTCGCTGTGCCGATGTCGATTGGACGTCGGCGCGTTTCCGCAATACCCGGACGAGGGCCAGCACACCCAACGCAATGATCATCAAGGCCACGTCAACTCCAGCCAGTTAGCAACGCGCAATGGAATTGCCACGCGGAACACAAGCACCAGTACGCCGACAACTATCAGCGACCGGTGTGGCCCGCGCCCCACAATCCGCCTACCAGAACCGAGCGAAAGATGTTGCGAGGTTCGCTGACGATCGCTGAGACCGCCACCGCGTGATCGACCTCAGTCGCGTGCTTCAGGCCAAACACCAATCCCAGGCCGAGCAAGGCGAATACGCCAATTGAGTTGAATGATGTTTCCATGGAAATTGAAACGAGTTTTCTCAAGTACGTTACGTGGCGCGCTCGGCGACGGCGGTCACGCCTCGTTTTCGCAGGAGCACGAGAGAAATAACCATCGCGACAATAAGAAAGGTCAGGACCGTAAGCTCAATGATCAGATGCTTAAACACGCCTTCGGTCTGGTCTTTCACCTCAGAAAACTCCGCAGTCAAAACCAATACTCGCCGGATACCGGCGATGATCCCAACCAGCAGAAACGGTTCGGGAATGATGCCATGTTCCCGGAAGGAAACCTGGACGGTGTACAACAGTTCAACCACCAGCAGAATCAACAGTAACCGATCCAACAGCGGAACTATATTGGTCGTCAAGGAACTGGCCCACAAGTCGTGAGCGAAGGTGATCCCGCTGCTTATCAGGAGCGCCAGGGCGCTGCCCGCCAGCAAAACGCCCAAGCCGAGGTAGACGACGTCTTCGACCGCAGTAAAAGCACGGGCGGTCAGCGCGCGTGTTCGTGTTTCTGTTACTTTCGCCAAACGTAGTTACCGCGACGAAACTTTTGCGCCTTCGCGCTTATTGGACTCTTGGGGGCTGGGACGCACACTAACAGATCCGTGGCAACTGTTCGCCTACCAGCATATCTACGATCCGCGTGCCGCCAAAACCAGTGCGCATTGCCACGATGCCCTGCGGCTCGGCTTTCACTTCACCGATGATGCAAGCCTCTGTTCCGTACGGATTTCGCTTCATGCGAGCGACCAATTGTTCAGCGAGGCCCGCAGCAACTACAGCGATCAGTTTTCCTTCGTTAGCGACGTAGAGCGGATCCAACCCGAGTATCTCGCAAGCACCTTTAACTTCTTCGCGCACTGGTATCAAGGCCTCGTCAATTTCTATGCAGACTTCGGAGCTTAGCGCGATCTCGTTGAGCGTCGTGGCTGCTCCGCCGCGCGTCGGATCGCGCAAGCAATGAATCTGATCGAGAGCATCCACACTCACAGCTTCATCGAGCATGTCCTGGACCAGAACATTTAGCGGCGCCGAGTCGCTCTCAATATCTGTTTCCAGTTCAAGTTCGCCACGCGCGATCATTATGGTCGTGCCATGATCGCCCAGCGTACCGCTGAGGATAACCTTGTCGCCTGCCTGCGCCCGAGTGGCTGACAGATTGACGGGCATTTCCACCACTCCTACCCCCGCAGTATTAATGAAGAGTTTGTCAGCGCTCCCTTTCTGCACCACCTTCGTATCGCCTGTGACTACTGCGACGCCGGCCTCAGCCGCGGCATCGCGCATCGATGCGAGCACGCGTTTTAAATCCTCGATGGGAAAGCCTTCCTCGAGTATGAATCCGGCGGAAAGGTAAAGCGGTCGCGCGCCGCTCATCACCAAGTCGTTGACAGTGCCGTGAATTGAAAGCTTGCCGATGTCGCCGCCAGGGAAGAAAATCGGATCGACCACGTAAGAATCGGTCGTGAAAGCAATTATCGTTCGCGCCTGGCCGTTTCCGTTAAGCCCGGCAACCGTTTCCGGCGTCGCGCCAATTTCAAACACCGCCTGGTCTTCGAGTTTCTCGAGCAATGGGTTGCGCAGGTATTCAAGAAACAGTCCTTCGATCAACTCATGCATGGCCCGGCCGCCGCTCCCGTGAGCCAGCGTAATCTGCGTATCACGAAACTTGTGTTTTCGGCGCCGCGCCCGCTCGACTCGTTCGAACAGCGGCGACGGAGTGAATACGTTTGACATTCATTACCTCATCCGCAGATTTCACAGATTAAGAAACGGCTGCGATGGTCTAATTATAGTTAATGCTAACCGCCACACTTCCTCGCTGCTGCTTATCTAATCTGCGTAATCTGTGGAAGGTCGTCTTCAAGGTGCCGGAGCCGCAGTCGCTCTATCAGCGATCTTCGAAAGCCGGCCGAAATTGTAGTAAGCCGCGCACGCCCCTTCCGACGAGACCATGCAGGAACCGATGGGCGTCTCCGGCGTGCAGGCCGTCCCAAACACCTTACATTCCCAGGGCTTCTTCACGCCTTTCAGGATCTCGCCGCATTGGCAGGCCTTCGGATCGGCAATGCGCAATCCCGGCACGCTAAACTTCAGCTCCGCATCAAACGCCGCGTACTTCGAACGCAAACGCATCCCGCTGTGGGCGATTGAACCTAAACCACGCCACTCGAAAAATTCACGCGGTTCGAACACTTCAAACAACGCCTCGAGCGCACGCTGGTTGCCTTCACGATTGACTACGCGCGCATACTGGTTTTCGACTTCCGCGCGACCCTCCACGATCTGTTTTACGATCATGAAGACTGACTGAAGTATGTCCAGCGGTTCAAAGCCGGTCACGACTATAGGCTTGCCGTAATCGCGCGGCACAAAATCATAACAGCGCGTGCCAATCACCGTGCTCACATGGCCCGGACCAACAAACCCATCGAGCTTCAGATCAGGCGAATCGAGCATCGCCTTCAACGCCGGAATGATCGTGATGTGATTGCAGAACAAGCTGAAGTTGCTGACCTGCTCCTTCGCGGCCTGCAAAACGGTCATGGCGCTCGAGGGCGCCGTAGTTTCAAAACCCAGGCCTAAAAATACCACCTGCTTCTCCGGATTTTTTTTGGCAATCTTCAAAGCATCGAGCGGCGAATAAACCATGCGCACGTCCGCACCTGACGCCTTGGCATCGAGCAGGCTCGTCTTCGAACCAGGCACGCGCATCGCGTCGCCAAAGGTGGTGAAGATTACGTCTGGTTGTTGCGCTATCGAGATCGCATCGTCCACCCGGCCCAGCGGAATGACGCAGACCGGACAGCCAGGCCCGTGAATCATCTCGATGTTACGTGGCAGCAAATCCTCAATGCCATACTTGAAAATCGTATGCGTGTGGCCGCCGCAGACTTCCATCAACTTCAAAGGTTGCTTCGTTAGGCGCTCGATTTGTTCAGCCAGTTTGAGCGCCAGGTCACTTTGTCTGTATTCGTCAATGAATTTCATTTTGAAAAACCCCTCATCGCCTCAAGTCCAAACCGTCTCTCCAATCAGGGGCTTTGGACTTTGGCCTTCGGACTTTGGACTTCGTTCTCCAGCGACTTGCTTTGCAAAAAGGTATGCACCAGATCCCACATGATGTGATAAAGCGCCACGTGTGACTCCTGGATGCGATGAATGCTTGACGTCGGCACAGTCAAGCAGTAGTCAATCAATCCGCCGGCTTGCGCCGCCATTTTGCCGCCATCGTCGCCGGAAAATCCGATGGTTCCGATCTTCATTCGGCGGGCAGTCGCGAATGCGTGCAGCAGGTTTTCAGAGTTGCCGCTCGTCGAGATTCCCAACAACACGTCCCCTGCCGACCCCAGCGCGATGACCTGGCGGCTGAACACGTCATCAAAGCCGACATCATTTGCGACGGCCGTCATCATCGCCATGTCATTCGCCAGACAAATCGCCGGCAACGCTTTCCGTCCGACCGTGATCGGGTGCATAAACTCAACCGCGACGTGCTGCGCATCGGTAGCGGAGCCACCATTGCCGCAAACCAGCAGCTTGTGCCCACCGTGAAACGCCCGGGCCAACTCAAGCGAAGCGGCGATTACCGTTTCCTTGTTCGCTGCGAAAAACGCCGTCTTTACCGCAACGCTCTCGCGCACTTTCTCGAGCAAAGAGAAAGTCATCTCCTCCATCAAATCCTCCGGCCGCTTCTGCCCGTCGTGCAGAAACGGATAGAAGGAACGCGAGAAGTCGTCGACCAAAGGTTTACTCATGTCTATTCAACCACCGTCTTGAACTGTTCAAACTCCAGGTCAAACTCACCAATCTCCTTCAATATTCTGAGTGTGTCTTCAGCCTCTTTCTCGTCAACCTTGCTCATGGCGAAGCCCACATGAATCAGCACATAGTCGCCCACGCGCGCTTCTTCTTTGCCCAACATGCCGATATTGATGTTGCGCTTAACGCCGCCGACGTCCACTTTAGCGATGGAATTATCGGCGTCGACAATCTCCACAATCTTGCCGGGTATGGCCAGGCACATTCAATTAACCCTCCCTGACTTTATTCGGGCGTTAGCTATCGACGCTTGCCCGAGCGATATGCCGCCGTCGTTGGTCGGCACCCGGGCATGCGTGAACACTTCAAACCCACTCGCTCGCAACCGCCATTTCGCTTCCGTGAGCAGCAACATATTCTGAAACACGCCGCCTGACAAGGCAACGCGATTCAGCTTCCGCTGTGCCCGCACCTGTTCCGCAACGGTCGTGATTAAACGCGCTACGCCGCGATGAAACCTGGCGGCAACTACAGCCGGCGGAGTGCCGCCAAGCAAATCGGACACGGCTGAGTGAATCACATCCTGCGACTCAATGACGCCGGCGCTGTCATCGATCCGGAATTCATATTCGCCGAGGGAATCGCGATCAGCCATCGCTTCCAATTCAATCGCCGCCTGACCTTCGTAGTTCACTGTGGAACGAACGCCGAGCAGGCTGGAAACGGCGTCGAAAAGCCGGCCCATGCTGGACGTCTCCGGACAGTTGGTCCCGGTCGCGATCATGCTGCGAAGCGTGGGCCAACCTCGCTGCTCCAGCTCCTTTACGAAAGGTAGTTCAAGATTGAGAAACTCATCGCCAAACGCGTGCTGCAAGTAAACGGCCGCCATACGCCACGGCTCGCGAATCGCTTTTGTGCCACCGGGCATCGGGACATTTGCGAGGTGCGCGATACGCTCCGCAGCGACAAAATCTGCAACGAAGAATTCGCCGCCCCACAAGCGACCATCCGTGCCGAAGCCGAGACCATCCATTGCTACACCGATCACTTCACCCTCGATCTCGTTATCGGCCATGCAGCTGGCGATGTGAGCGTGGTGATGCTGGATGGGAATCTTTCTGGCGATTTCGTCAGTGGCCAACGCATATTTCGTCGACAGGTATTCGGGGTGCACGTCGTAAGCGACGGCCTCAGGACGAAGATGAAAGAGGCGCTTGAAGTGTTCTATTCCCTCGGTGAACGACTGCAGGGTCTCCAGGTTTTCAAGATCGCCGATGTGGTGACTGACGAAAGCGTAGTTATCGCGCGTCAGACAAAACGTATTCTTCAGCTCGGCGCCGCAAGCTAAGATCTGTGTCTCAAACTTAAGGGCGGTCTTTATCGGTTCGGGAGCGTAACCGCGCGAACGGCGCAGGACGATTTCGCGGCCATCATGAACGCGCGCAACCGAATCATCGGTGCGCATATGAATGCGCCGGTCGTGCCACAAAAAGTAGTCAGCAATCTCTCTCAAGCGATCGCTTGCTTGATTGTCGGCAAAACAAATTGGTTCATCCGAGACGTTACCGCTGGTCATCACCAGCGGTCGATCGATATCCTTCAACAATAATTGGTGCAGCGGTGAATACGGCAACATGAAGCCCAGATTGTTCCCACCGGGCGCAACGGCGTGCGGGACGTTCGAACTGGGTTTTCTTTCCAGGAGCACGATGGGCCGACACGGCGATGTCAGCAAAGACTCTTCCTCGTCGGAAACTTCGCAATGTTTTCTTATCAGCGCGACCGAAGCAGCCATCAGCGCAAACGGTTTATCTTCTCGATACTTTCGCCCTCTCAGTCGCGCCACAGCTTCCGGATTCAGCGCGTCGCAGACGAGGTGGAACCCACCAATGCCTTTGATGGCGACGACTTCTCCTGCCAAAAGCAAGCGGCGCGTTTGCTCCAATACCCCGGAGTTAGCTACTTGTTTAGAGGCTGGGTTTGTTAACCGCCTGAAGGCCGCCTCTTGCAGGGGCGAGCGCCCCCCGCTTCTAAACAACTCGTTGTCGCTTCCCGCTTTTGACAAGAATAATTGCGGCCCACAGGCGTGGCAGGCCGTTGGCTCGGCATGGAAGCGACGATTCAGCGGGTTTTCGTACTCGGAACGACATTCGGCGCACATCGCAAACTCGCGCATCGTCGTCCGTTCGCGATCGTAGGGAATGTCTTCGATGATCGTGAAGCGTGGTCCACAGTTGGTACAGTTGATAAAGGGATACTGATAACGGCGGTCGGAACGATCTGACAGTTCTTTGAGGCAGTCGATACAGGTGGCAAAATCAGCCGCAATGGGAACAAATTGCGTCTCGCCTGCACTCTCGCCGGGTTCTTCCGCACTTTGCAGAATTACAAAATCCGGATAGTCAGCCGGTGCCAGATAGTGGTTGCATTCGACCGATTCGATCGCTGACAGCGGTGGCGCATTGGTCTCAAGGTCCGCAACGAACTGCACGATGTCACCCTGTTTGCCCTCAAGCTCGATGAGCACGCCGCCGGTGCTGTTACGGACCCGCCCACGCAGGTCCAGACGGCTCGCCTGCGTATAGACGTAAGGTCGAAAACCGACGCCTTGTACGATGCCGCGCACTAGAATTTCAGATCGAGTGACCATTTCGTTTTCCGTTTCTCATTTGACCTTTCACATTTTGTCATTTAAAGGACCTCCAGACGAGTGGAAATGGCAAATGAAAAATGTCAAATGATGAATGGAAAATCTCCTCCCACTGCAGGAATCGACGCTCCCGCTAACGCTGGTCGGGTCCCAATCCGCGCCTCAAGAAAACGAAGATACTCATCCATCCCTTCACTTGTCTTCGCCGAAAGCTCGAGCACCTGCATTCCGGGACGAACCGACTGAATACTTTCGCGCGCGGCGATTAGATCAAACTCGACGGCCATCGCCAGATCCATTTTGGTAAGCAAGGCCACATCAGCCGTGTTGAAGATCGTGGGATACTTCAAGGGTTTGTCTTCACCTTCGGTTACCGACATCAAGACTATGCGCAGATTCTCGCCCAGATCGTAGCTCGAAGGACAGACCATGTTGCCGACGTTTTCAATGAACAGACAATCAAGATCGCTAAGCTTCCATTCGTCGAGTGAACGCTCCACCATGTCGGCGTCGAGATGGCAAACCGTGCCGGTAATGATTTGTTTGACCGGCGCCTGGCTGCGAGCCAACCGCGCCGCGTCGTTTTCAGTGGCTAGATCGCCGACGAGAGCCGCTACGCGATAGCCGCACACACGCAGTTGCGTTAAAGTCTTTTCCAGCAGTGTGGTCTTACCGGAGCCGGGACTCGAGACAAGACTGATGACGTAAACGCCTGCCGCTTCGAAGCGCTGACGAAGTGAACGCGCGAGCACGTCGTTTTGCTTCAAAACGTTTTGCCTGACCTCAACTAGTCTTGGGTGCGTGCTCATCTGAGACTTTCTCTTCCTTCCTTTGTGCAGCCTCTGTAAAGGGGACACATGGATTGCACAGACTAAACCTAAAGCGCAACTGCAGGTTCCCTCTCCTCTATCTCCATCGCCACGAATTCCAGTTCTTTTCCACTGACGACATCAGCTGTCAGCTCGCCGCAAACCGGACAACAGAACCGCTGGATCGATTCCAACTCTCGTTCCGCTTGGCACTCGGCACAATAGATCACTACCGGCACATCTTCAATTACAAGCTGCGAGCCTTCGAGGAGCGTGCCCTGGCAGGCAACCTCATACGAAAACATCAGTGCATCCTTAACGACACCGGACAGCGGCCCGAGTTTAAGATGCAGCGCATTGACTTGGGCGCCGCCGCGGCGCTCAACCTCCGCGGTGGCCATCTCGATCATGCTCAAGGCGATGGAAAGTTCGTGCATTGGTTTATGAAAGGATGAAGGCGAAAGAGTCAAGTAGCCTCCAACCCAGCATGATCATCCTTCCTTCTCCGCCACCATATCAAATAGAAACTTGAGTTCATTCTTCAGCTTGATCGTGCCGCCGGCGGCGGAGTAGGGCTTAATTCCGAAGTCAGTCTGCTTCAGAGAAAAATTACCCTGCGCGCGGAGGCTGTTTTCACTCAGCGTGGCTTCCGCGGAGATCCAAAGGCTCTTCTGCGTAGCTCCGTGCAGGGCCAGATCACCGATGATTCTTATTCGACAGCGTCCTTCCGCCAACCGGTTCACCGAAATGTTGCTGCTCGTGAAAAGAATCTCGTTGTATTTGGCAGTCTCCAGCACTTCACGACGCATCGTTTCCTGGATCTCCAGACGATCTTTCTCTTTCACTTCGTCGCTTACGACGAGCGAATTCGCAGTAACGGTAATCCGGAGCGATGCATTTGCAAACGTCCCGGGAACAAACTCGACTTGCCCTTCAAACTCCTGAATGTTGATTACCGGATCGTGGCCTAAGGCTGAGAACAGACCCTCGACGAAAGCCTGCACCGTAAACTTGCTTTGCCCGGGCACGAGCCGATAAGCGACAGTCTCTGTTTTCGGAAGTGTGGCGGCGGCTGGTTCAGTTGACATTAAGTCCTCAGCATTGGTTTGTATCGCGCTTGATGAATCGTGAACAGTGAATGGGAAATAATAAGCGCGGAGTCAATGCTTGGCCGTTCACTTCCCCCGAGTCATAAACCGCAGTAATACTACAGCCTGCCGGCGCATCGACTGCCGGCTGTACCCATGCTTCAGCTGCTCCCTCATCACATCGAGCGGATCTTCATGTACCGTTGAAAGTCAGGCACAACCGTCGTCAGCCCGAGATTGAGATTGTCCTGCACGCCGGGCAGCACGCGATCGAGTCCTGCACGCACCTGCTTACGCACTTCCGGATGCGCCATGATCAAACCAGCGCCGCCAATCAGCAAAGCGAGCCCGCCAACTAGATACAACATGTCTTTCGATTCGTCAGAGCCACTATTTGCCATCATTGTCTCCTGTTCCAAGTTTTAATCCGCGAATCGCAAGTTATGTCGGTTGCACACCTTGCTATCGCTACATTCTCGTTATCCGAACGTATCGGCGGATGTCATCCACCGAAGCGATTAGTCCGGCTGCTACGGCCGCCAACGCCATCCCTCCAACAATTTTCCAAACCAAGTGCGAAGGATGTTTGCACGTTTGTGTGGCTCGAGTTCCAGCCGCGCGCTCCTGTTGCTCTCTCAACTTGGTTTCACCCGTTCTGATTTCTCGCATTTCTTATTACTCCCTTATGTTCCCTGTGGTTCGTAAACTACCTGGGGGCTCCTCGCTTCAAGCACTCGTAGAACCAGCGACTGAATAATCTTAACTGCCTCCGGAACAGAAGCAGCAACTGGTTCACTCAACCCCATCTGTCCTTCTTCCGGACCAAGTGTCGCCGGCTCGCATCCCAACAGCATGATCTTCTTAAACTCGCCGCCCATTGATTTCACCATGCTCAGCACCTTCATCGGATCCATGCTGTGCGCGTCGACCATCGCCCCGCCGTTAATGTGTTCAATTTCCTCAAGCGACGGCTCAATCGTGTAGAGCGTGCCGGGCGTGTCGCCGCGCGGAGTGGCGTCAACAAAGATCGTTACGTCGTGGCCGGCAAGTAGTGCATAGGCAAGGTCAAGTCCGCGTATGCCAAAATCCACGACCTTCACATTTTCGGGCCAGGTTTGCGCGGTTAAATGCCTTGCCACTTCGCAGCCGAAGCCGTCGTCACCCAGAAAGATGTTACCGATACAGGCAATCAATACGCTTTGCATGATAGTCGGGTTCCGAGTTCCGGGTTTCGGGTTTTAGATTCCGACGAGTCGCTTTTTTGAACTCGAAACCCGAAACTCGAAACTCGAACTACCCCTCACCGTTTACTATTCACTGTTCACCGCGTTCAACGGTTCGACCTCTTCCGGCGAAAAGAAGAAGCGGTGCCCCGGCTGACGCAACATCCCCAGGTCACGTCCCGGATCATCGTCCACCACGACCGCCAGATGCGCTTTACCTTCGTAGTCCTGTTCGATTGCCTCGACGACAGCAACTTTACCTGAAAGCGCAA
>JBDUDV010000054.1:0-23751 GCA_040002755.1 Acidobacteriota bacterium
GGCGTTGTTCACTTGCCAATCTGCTAATGCGAATCTGGATCGATCTGGCAAACTCTCCGCACGTGCCATTCTTCCGCTCGCTCGCAAATAACTTCATTCAACGTAATCACGAAGTAATTGTCACGGCGCGCGACTTTGCGGAAACGGTCAAGCTTGCTGAAGCAGCCGGATTTGATCCGCAGGTTATTGGTGGACATGGCGGCGGCAAACTTGCGGGCAAAGCCGGCAACCTGGTGCAACGTGCGATGGCGCTTGCGCGTTGGGCGCGCGGACGAAACCTCGACCTCGCCGTTAGCCACAACTCGTATTCGCAAATTCTCGCGGGGCGTGCATTGTCGTTGCGAACCGTGACGCTGATGGATTACGAACATCAGCCCGCAAACCACCTTGCGTTTCGGATGGCGTCACGGATCATTGTGCCGCGTGCGTTTCCCGAAGCGGCTCTGGCGCGGTTTGGCGCTTCGTTTGGGAAGGTCAAGCAATATGACGGCATCAAGGAAGACGTTTATCTCGCCGACTTCCGGATCGATCCTGAGTTTCATAAACAACTTGAGGCACTCGGAATCGATTCTAGTGACGTGCTGGTTACCGTGCGCCCTCCTGCAAGAGAGGCGCTTTATCATCGGTTTGAAAATGAATTGTTTGATCAGCTGCTGGAGCGTCTCGCGATAACGCCGGCCGTAAAGGTTGTGCTGTTACCGCGCAACGACTCACAGCGCGAAACCTACAGTGCCCGGACCGGGGCGAACCTCATTGTTCCGCAAAGCCCTGTTCATGGGAGTAATCTAATTGCGCATAGCGATCTGGTAGTCAGCGCCGGCGGCACAATGAATCGAGAAGCCGCAGCCCTCGGCATTCCCGCGGCGTCGATCTACTTAGGTGAATGGGCCGCAATAGACGAACAATTGGTGCAGGATGGACGTCTGCGCAGAATTGTCACGCCTGAAGATATTCGAAACCTGGCAATACAAAAAAAGGGGCCGGTTACCGCGCGACGTTTGCTCCACATGGCTGCTAGCGTGTCTGATCTAATACTCGAGGCCTGAAGTTTTGCTATTCTAGGCCCTACTTGTTTCGCCGTTTCAACTGGTTCTTGAGCGATACGCATATCAGTGAGAGTTGAGCAAATCAAAAGCCCGCTAGCCGAAGCGAGTATGGTGCGGGCGCCTTCGCGGGCGCCGCATTGGGTCATTCCCACGATTAAGACGGCTCTGGTGGCGGCTGACAGTTTCCTAGCCACGGCGTCGTTTGTCTTCGCCTACTATCTTCGTGAAGGCGGTGCAGTACTTCAAGAGTCACGCGCCGGCGGCTTTGCGTGGACCGCACGGTTCGCACCTTACGGCGCGCTGCTGCTTTTTGTAATTCTCATACGCGTGCTTGCTTTGCGTTACTACGATCTCTATCGGCTGCGAGGTGAGTTCTCGTTTTTTGACGATGGCATTCGAGTATTCAAGTCGACTGCGATTGGATCGTTACTCATCGTAGCGGCAGCATTCTTGTATCGCGGCGGGTTCAACTATCGTGCGTTCTCCTACGCTCGTAGTGTCTTCGTGTTGGACTTTCTAATTGCGCTCGGGTGTTTCTATGCCGTTCGCTTGCTGGTGCGCAGCGCTCAAACCTTCTTTCGCTTGCGCGGCATCAATTTGATTCCCACGCTGGTAGTAGGTCGTGGTCCGGAAGCCGCTTTCTGTATCAAGGAAATGCGCGAACGGCCTTCGCTCGGATATCGTGTGATCGGCGCGGTCGACAGTGGTGACCTCGGAGGTGAAACGCCGCGGACTTACGAAGGCGTGCCGGTCGTGAGTGATCTGGCCGGACTTCCCGAGGCTATTCGCGAGTCGGGCGCCAACGAAGTAATCATCGCCGATGATCACGTTAACGCTGACGCACTCTTCGAGGTAATGATGCGTTGCGGCCGGCGGCGTGGCATAGAGTTTCGTATCGCCCCCAGCCTCTTCAACTGTTTGCCGAGCAAGACCGAAGTCGATCAAATCGGCGCCCTGCCGATGATCCGGCTATTTCGCGAGCCGCTCTCCGACCTCGCACGTGGCATCAAGCGCATTTCCGACATCGCCATAGCTGCCCTGACGCTTGCATTGCTCGCTCCCTTCTGGCTGCTGATTGCCTTGCTGATCAGGTTTGATTCGAAGGGTCCGGTGCTTTATGCGCAGGAGCGCGTGGGCATGGACGGGCGTATCTTTGTCGTTTACAAGTTTCGCACGATGCGTGTTGACGCCGACAGCGAGATTCATCGCGAGTATCAACGCAAGTTTATCGCTGGTGATGCTGAAGCGAATGTCGGCGACGAGGCGCAGCCGGCCTATAAACTGCGGAACGATCCGCGCATTACACGCGTCGGAAGGGTGCTGCGACGTTTGAGTCTCGATGAAGTGCCACAACTATTCAACGTGATCCGTGGCGACATGAGCGTTGTTGGTCCACGTCCACCGATTCCGTATGAAGTTGAAGCTTACGAATTGCGACATCGCAAACGGCTCGACATGAAACCGGGACTGACGGGACTGTGGCAGGTGTCCGGCAGAAACCGTTTGCCGTTTGAAGAGATGGTGAAGCTTGACCTGTTCTACATCGAAAACTGGTCAGTGCTTTTCGACCTCAAAATCATCCTGCGCACAGTGCTGGTCATGGTGAGAGGCGACGGCTACTGAGTCGATTCGCATTCAAAAGCATAAGCGGCTGGTGGTTATTCAATGGATAAGAGAACGTGAGAGAACAACCCGAGGTCAAAAGTAAGGCGGCGAAAGTGCTCGATGCGGTGACCGTCGCTTTTCTTTTTGTTTTTGCAGCAGCTGCGCCCAACTCAATTGCGGCAACTCAAAGTGCCTGGTTGATTGGGCTGACCTTGTGGTTAGTGCGCTTCGCATTTCACCCGCGGCCGAAGCTGTTTCGCACTCCGATTGATTACTTTGTACTCGGCTTCTTTATCCTCACCGGAGTATCGTCTTTTCTTTCCTACGAGCCAATGGTGTCGATCGGCAAGCTGCGGGCCGCAAGCCTCTTCACCATTATCTACTTATTTGTTGAAAGCGTGCCGTCCCTGCGAATCGCCCGTTTACTCGCCCTTACGTTGATCTCGGCGTGCATGGTCAACGTGTTTTATACCGCCGGCGAGAGGTTGTTGGGACGAGCCGTAAAGGTTCATGGCGTCTCAGCGCACAGTCCTCTCTATCAGGCAGGCATCCGCGACGAAGACACTCTGCTCGAGGTCGACGGACTGAAGCTACGCGACCCGCAGGACTTGGTTAACGCTCTTTCGGAACCCGAACTGAAACCCGCTGCAGTTCTTACCTACCGGCATGAGTTGCTGCCGGTCTACCATGTTCCCAGAGGAAGTCTGTTACAGGGAAGCACTGCAGTGGAGCGGTTAGGAATTGGAAGTTGGTCCCGAGGGCGCGATTGGCGGGCAACAGGGTTCTATGGGCAGTTTGTAACTTATGCTGAAGTCCTCCAGTTGATTATCGCTCTCACGATGGGGATCTTTGTAAGTCTACCCGTAAAGCGGAGTTGGGCCGGCGCCTTACTGCTCGTTGCACTCACAGGATTTAGTGGTGCGTTGCTCTTAACGGTAACGCGCGCATCATGGCTGGGTTGCGTGGTTTCCACTGTGGTCATTTTGCTGCTTGGGGTTGGGCGACGGACGATGATCCTCATCGGAGCATTGGCGATACCGCTGATACTTGCGGGTCTGCTCGTCTTGCAGCAAAAGCGCAATGTTGCCTTTATTGATCAAACGGATCAATCAACCACCTGGCGCGAGACTGTTTGGCGAGAAGGCTTCAACCTGTTGGTCAGCAGGCCTCGCCACTTACTCATTGGGGTTGGCATGGACTCTATCAAGAGCCACTGGCGTGCGTGGGGCATGTTCGATCGTGGACGCATACCCTGGGGGCACATGCACTCGAACCTGTTGCAACTCGGGCTCGAGCGAGGACTGCTAGCACTCATCCTTTGGTTAGCATTCCTCTTCATTTATGCGCGAAGTCTTCTGCGCTCACTGCGCAGTGGGACAAAACGCGATTGGCTTGAGCGCGGAATTTTGCTGGGAGCGTTAGGCGGGCTGGCGGGGTTCTTTGTTTCCGGATTGGTCCACTACAATTGGGGCGACTCAGAGGTAGTAATGGTCTTCTATATGATTATGGGATTGGCATTGGTAATTCATCGCCACTCCAGTGGAGTTACGAACGAATCAGCATGATGGCCAAGGGATTGGCGATTAGAAAAGTTGAGCCGGGCGAGCCCAACTCAACTTTTGCCACTAGATAATTGGCACCTCAGAGGCGCGGGTCGCGAGGTAAACCTGCTGGTCCGTTGAAACCGCAAAACATCATTCATCTGGTCGGAAGGGGGTATGTATCCGCGTAAGACATTAACTTGATTCGCGGGAAACAGTGACCCCCCAGAGCCGTAATCCTTGGTATTGTTTGAAACGATCTCCATCGCCGTTGACCTTTTCTGCAAATGTGGTTGCTTACCTGATCAAGACTACATACCCGTCTGGCATGTAGCTTGCGAAGTTCCATCGTGCGAGCGCTTTTTAGCAGTTTTCTCGCCAAATTGAATGGTCTTTGAAGAGAAGGAACGCATGTTGACTGATATGTCGTCTCGATGACCTAGCGCTCGGAAGCGGATTCAGGTTAGCCCAGGATTGCGCTCAACAAACCTGAAATGTTGCCGGCCCAACCGGAGATGTTGCCGAGCAATCCAGAGATGTTGCCGGGAGCGCCGGAGATGTTGCCGGAAGCACCGGAGATGTTGCCGGGAGCGCCGGAGATGTTGCCGGAAGTGCCGGAGATGTTGCCGGGAGCACCGGAGATGTTGCCGGCGAGTGCGGCCGAGGAAAGAGCCAAGGTTAGGAAGGTGGCGCAAAGGATTGATTGGAAGCGTTTCATTTTAATTCTCCTGGTTACGGGCGATTAACTGTGATGCTCGCTAGAAGGGGTTAGCCATGGGGATGTTAACTCTCGTCCTAGTGACCATGTTAACTTGTTCGCCCGTCTCTATTTCAAGACTCGTGCCAAGCTAGCACGAACCTGGGTTGGATCTACTAACCGCTCTTAACGCTGCAAGTTAACTAGCTTCCAGACATGCTAGCCCTCAGGAAGGCAGACTCTTGTGAAAACTGAATAGCAGGTATACACCCGGCTGAAATATTGAGTGAGAATGGTCTTAACTCCCGCTATTGAAGATATTAATGTGGACGGCACCCACTTGTTACCGTGGTATGCATGTGTATACGTGGTAGCCAGTAACCCGTCGGCGATACTCGCAAACAGAAACCGCCATGAGATAGGACCAAAAGACAAGTAGTCCCTCTCCCGCAGCAGAAGCAATTCCCTTCAATCTGAACTAGGCAAAGCAAATGAGATTGATACAAGCGCATCACGTTCTACAGGTCGACCATTCGCCGAGTAATCTCAGCGAACAGGTGCTGGAGTGTTGCAACATAGCGCGAGAGAAGTTTGAGATTGGCGACTATGACGCTGGATGTGCGGTGCTTCAACCTTGGTGGACAATCGGTGAGTGGCCTAAGCAAGCGGGCCTCAGCCAGTTGGCGGCGGGCGAATTGCTCCTTACGGCCGGAATGTTGAGTGGATGGCTGGCCAGCACGAGACAGGTCGAGGGTGGACAAAACTGTGCGGAACGACTGCTCAGTGGCGCTGTCGCTATGTTTGATTACCTTGGCGAGACCGCCAGATCCGGAGAAGGCCGTGCCGAACTTGGCTATTGCTATTACCGTCAGGGATTGTTTGATCTAGCCCGCAATTTACTTCGTTCCTCCCTCGAGGATCTATCTGATCGGGAGACGGAATTGAAAGGCATCTCCCTGGTTCGTTTAGCAACGCTTGAACGCCATGCCAGTCGACTGCATGACGCCCTAACCCTGCTGAATGAAGCTAACCGCCTGACAAATTACCTCAGCCCATGGTCCTTGGGTCGCTTTCATCTTGAATTTGCCACCACGATGAAGGATCTGGGAATTGCGGAAAACAGAAGTGAGTACTTCGATCGCGCCCTGGATCACTACCGAGATGCCTTCTTACATTTTGAGGGAATTGGCAATCACCGGTACACGGCAATCGTTGAGAATAACCACGGGTATCTTCTATCAGCACTGAAAAGATTTGACGAAGCGCAGCTCCATCTCGAGCGGGCGCGAACTCTTTTCGAAGAACTCGGCGATCAGGTGAGACGCGCTCAGGCAGATGAAACTCTAGCGCAGTTGTATCTCGCTTCCGAGCGTTACGCACTTGCTCAGCGTTCGGTCACCAGGGCCGTGGAGACGATGGAGACAACGGGCGAAGAGGCCCTGCTCGCTGAGGCGCTGACTACTCAGGGCTTAGTGCTCTGCAAGCTCGGACGTCCGCACGAAGCAAAGCCCATTCTTCATCGCGCTCGGCGAGTAGCTGAGCGATGCGGCGACTACGAAGGGGCTGGGAGAGCGCTGCTGATTTTGATGGAGGAGATGTGCGAAAGGTTAGGCGAGGACGAGCGTCAGGAGATCGGGGCGCAAGCCAGCCAGTTACTTGCGAATTCACAGCACGCCTCAACCTGCGAACGGTTGAGGAATTGTTTGGAGAAGATAGCCGCTGCGCATGCGCAGTATGAGGAACTCCGTGAGCGAGCCACTCACGCGGAGAAGATGGCCGCTCTGGGGGAACTCTCATTTGGAGTCGCCCACAATGTCAACAATACGCTGACCGGAATACTCGGCCGCGCGCAGTTATTGTTACGAACAAAAGACGCCGAGAAGATTAGCGCGGGAATTGAGATGATCGTCAAGAGTGCCGAGGATGGCGCACAGATCATACGTCGCATTCAGGACTTTGCTCGAAAGCAACCAAGCCGCAAGTTCCAGGCAGTCTTAGTCGCCAGCCTGATGAAAGATGTTTGCGAAATGAGCCGGCCCCGTTGGGAACGGCAGGACGAGGCGGCCCCCAAAATTCGCTTGGCCCTGGTTGCCGACTGCACGGCTTCGGTTTTGGGTGATGCGGTAGAGCTACGTGAAGTGCTCGTGAACGTGATCTACAACGCGATTGATGCGATGCCGTCAGGGGGTGAGATTCGCATGAGTTCGCAGGAAGCCAGCGGGCGCGTTGTATTGACCATCGCCGACAATGGTAGCGGCATGACTTCGGAGGTTAAGTCGCGGCTGTTTGACCCTTTCTTTACAACGAAAGGCAGGGGCGGCACAGGGATGGGAATGGCGGTCAGTTTTGGCATTATCCGCAGGCACAACGGTTCAATCGACGTAGAAAGCGAAGTAGGTCGAGGCACCATCTTCCGCATCTCGCTACCTGTGGCCGAAGATGCTAGCGGCTATGCGGAAATTGATTTGGGACCCCTGGAGAATGCTGTTTCAGACGACAAGGTAAGAGTGCTTGTCGTCGACGACGAAATGGCAGTTCGAGAAGTCCTGCGTGAAGCGCTGGAAGCGGAGGGGTGCGAAGTATTAGTAGCCGACAGCGGCGAGATGGCGCTCAGACTCTATGACGCTCGGTCAGGCAAGATCGACATAGTCTTCACTGACATTGGCATGCCAGAGATGGGCGGTTGGGAGCTGGCGAGCGAAATCCGCAAACGATCAGAGACCGTGCCTCTCGCGATTGTTAGTGGTTGGGCTGACGCGATCAGCTGCGACGCGCGCCAGGCAATCAAAGCTGATTGGGTGGTTTCAAAGCCTTTTGACATTGCTACAATCGCGGCCATTGCAAATGAGATCACCGCTCGAAGAAATAGCGCGACAAACACAGGCTCGGAACTGGTAAGCAAAGACGTCCGCACATTATTGGGGATGACCTAGCCTCAGGCACTGGCGCTCAATTGATAGCGCTCGAGCTTGAGATAAAGACCGCGCCTGGTGAGTCCGAGTTCGCGAGCGGCGCGTGAAATGTTACCGCCGTGCTTGCGCAGGGCATCAGCGATCATGCGGCGCTCAACGTCTGCCAACGCATCGGCCAGGGTGATGTTTTGGAGTGAGCTGACCGGGATAGACGCAAGCGTCGAGGCTGGCGAACTAGGAGTTGCCGGAGCGGAGGTGCGTTTGAGCTCCGGCGACAGGTGGTCCGGCGTTATCAAAGTCGTATCTTCGGCGCGCGCGACGACTCGCTGAATTTCGTTGCACAGTTGCCGAACGTTGCCAGGCCAGTCGCTTACCATTAACAAATCAACAGCCGGCGGGTTGATTTGAATGTCTCGGCGGCCGAACTTTGCCGAATAGTGATTGATGTAGTAATTGACGATCGTCGGGATTTCCGAGCGCCGTTCACGCAATGGCGGCACGCGCAAACGGATTACGTTAAGACGATAGTAAAGATCTTCCCTGAACTTGCCCTGAGCGACCATCTCTTCCAGATCAGTATTTGTAGCCGCAATGATCCGGACGTCAACTTTTAAGGGGCGCTGCTCCCCAAGCGGTTGAATCTCGCCTTCCTGGAGGAATCGCAGGAGTTTTGGTTGTAGATCAAGTGGCAGGTCACCAATTTCGTCGAGAAAGAGCGTACCGCCCGCGGCCGTGCGGATAACGCCGGCTGAATCTGTGACTGCGCCGGTAAACGCCCCACGACGATAGCCAAACAAGTAGCCCTCAGAAAGCTCCTTCGGAACAGCGGTGCAGTTAAATGGCACGAAAACTTTGGAACGTCGAGTTGAGAGCGCGTGAATTGCGCGCGCGACCAACTCCTTGCCCGTTCCTGATTCGCCCGTAACTAAAACCGTGACGTCCGAAGACCTGATCTTGTGAACCTCTTCGACTAGCTTAGTCATCGCCGGACTGGAATGAATGAACCCGGGCATGAGACTGGTACCCGTAAGTTCGGCAGGCTGCTGCACTCGCGAACCCTTCGGCGAGCCTGCCCGCAAGGCACAAACGTCCATCCCAAGCTCGGCCACCCGCATTAGTGGCTCCAGCGATAGTCCTCCCGGAAGGTTGGCACGGCTGCTAGGCGAGATATAGAGCGTTGCCGGCGGCGCGTAAGATGAGTGAAGTTGTAGAATTGCGGCGTCATTCTTTTTTGCGTAAGCAGCTTGCGACTTTTCATCGGTTAACTGGTCCAGCTGCTCCGCGATCTGAGCGCTCTCCGCCGGTGTGCAGCCATGTGCGATAACCACGCGTCGGCGATTGTGTTCGCCAGGCTCCATAATTACAACCGATCTCGCGTTCGTCTCCTGGCGCATTATTGCTGCAAGCTCTCGCAACAAAAGTTCGCGGGAGGTTACAGCCTCGGCGAGCCGGAGTGTTAGCAACTGCGGCAGGGCTGACTGCTCTTCATTTCTTTCGGGTGCGGTGCGGTCCAGGTTTGCGAGGGCCGCTTCGGCACGATTCTGCTCGAGCTTAGCTCCCAACTCACGAAACGCGTTGACCGCGCGCGATAGGTGTTCCATGGCTCGGCTGGGTTGGCTGGAGGCATAGACTCGTCCGAGTTCGCTGTGGGCACGTGCGGCGCGATAGCGATCGCCGAGCATGTCGAAAATTGAAACGCTGCTGCCGAAGTGTTGCGCCGCAGAGGAGTAGTCAGACTGCACAACTGCCAGCATGCCCATGAGCCTTTGAGACTCCCCCGCAAAACTTAGGTCGGTCGTAGATTCCGTTGTCTCCTCCGTCACCTTCTCCAAATGGGCTGCGCATTGTTCAGTATCAAAGTTTTGCAAATGCGCTTCCGCCAAGATCAGGCGCGACTCGCAAATAGCCTGTCGATCGCCAATCGTCAGAGCGACTGTGAGCGCCTCTTCTCCCTTTGCTAGTGCCTTTGCGTGGTCTTCCATGGCGAGGTAACAGCGCGCCATCGTCCTAAGAGCCTGACCCGCATACCACTTATTGCCATCCTCGGTGGCAAGTCCAACGGCGCGCTCAAGGTAATCTTTGGCTTCGTCTAGTTCACCGCGCAGCATCAGTAGTTCACCGAGCGAGTCCAAAATCATGGGCACTTTTTCGGCGCGCTCGTCTGCCTCTGTAGCCAACGAAAGCGCCCGCTCCAGGGCTTCCTGAGCGCGACCCCACTGGCCCATCAAAATCAAATTGATTCCGAGGTTGTTGTAGCCATTCGCCGCATTGCCTTTATGATCGGTGCGCTCGTAGTAAGAAATTGCTTTCTCAAGATAGCGAACGCCCTCCTGCGGCCGTTTGAGAAACCAGCAGGCGCCGGCCATGTTTGCGTAGATTTTTCCGAGAGTATAACTCGCCGGATGATCACCGATGAGTTTGAGTGCCTGTTGGAGATTCTCGAGGCTGGCTTCGTAGTCGCCTTCCTGCAAGTCAGCCAAAGCGATCCCAAAATACGCCTCGGCCAAGCCACGCCACTCGCCCGTTTGGCGGAAGTGTTCGAGCGCTCGCTGGGCGTAGTCGCGAGCGATCGGGTACTCAGTGATGCTGCGATAGACGCGCGCCAGGGCCGCATAGATTGGGCCGTTGCTTTGTTCGGCGTCGTTCTCGGAGAACTCGCGTAACGCACCCTTGAGAATCGAAATAGCTTTCGGATGATCCCCGTCGTAGTTGTAGGCTAGGCCAATTTGCACCTTGAGCGACTGGACAGCCTGCTGGTCGAGTTGCGCTCGTGATTCGGGAGATTCATACATAGCAACCGCAGTTAGCGAGTCGCGATATTGCCCCTGCATTTCGAGAGCAGTGGACAAAGCACAACGTGCGAGTGCGAGGACAGAAGGATTGTTTTTTGCCGCCGAGATCAATAACGCGATCCGAGACTTCGCTTCCGCGGAGAGACCTTGATCGAGCAGGGAACGAACATCATCCAATTCCTGCAGTAGATTTTCTTGCGACGGCCGGGCACGGGAGTTTAGTCGCACACGAGCGTCTGCGAGATCGACCACACTCTTGCCGCTTGAGGATTCGTTCGGCGGCGGGCCACCAGCCTTGGAGCCTGCGTTCTTAGCCATGTAGTTCCTTAGAAACGCCTAATTCAATCCGTTTTTCATTGCTCACTTTCGATTTGGAACGAGCGGTGAGGTGCGCAGCTTCTCCCACGAAGCAGCGCAGGTAATGCAACAACTAACGGTTCAGAATTTAACACATGCAACCAGAGGCGTCTACAATCGTTACTTTCACTTTGGCTTTGAAAAAACCAGTATTGCATCACTGACTGGCCGCTCGCCGCCTTGGTCTGAGGGTTTATTTGCGACCTTGTCGTGAACCACCATTGTGGTTGAACCGCCGCCGTCCAGATTCATTGCTTCGACCGCCCCCAACTCCAGCAGAAGGTCGGCGAGCAACGTTAAGGACATCCCGATACTCTCGCTTGGTTGACGCCCATCTACTGTTACGAGCAGAAGCTTTCCTGAGGCCAGCCTGGCGACAGCAGTCCTAGGGTGCCCGTCATTGACGAAAGCCGGGGTGATTTTTTCCTGAACGTTGGTGATCGCAATCTTGCCGTCTTTAATAAGTTGCGGGCCGGCGCCCAGGATGGTCGAGGCACGCTGCCATTTCTCGTCGCCGCCGCGGTCGATTGAATTAAGGCGCCAGGAATAGTTCAACCTGGAACCCTGATGCAGGTGTTCTTTCACCCATTCGCGAGATTTCCCATTGGCCGCAATGACGTAACCATCGGAGGGAATTTCGCTGCTGCCTTTTAGATCGCGGATCGCCGAGACTCTGCCTCTTCTTACGATGACCTCGATCCCGCCCGGATCAGTCAATGTGGTCCGATGAAACTCGGGCGTGAAAAGGACGAGATCCTCGGGTGACAGAGCCCGATTCACGCCCTGGACGTCGCGCTTAAGTGAGTCAACCGAAATTTCGCCAGAGTATTTTAGATGGCCGAACACTACATCGGTGGTGGCCCGATTGTTAATTAACCCAAACTCCTCGCGATCATTATAAGGTTCGCTGATCAACTTCCCATCGAGCACCAGTAGCCCGAGGTTTTCCCCACGATAAGTGCCGTTTACTATAAAGTATCCGCCGTTTGTCGCCGCCGCCGCGCCATGCCTCGCTGCCATAGAGCTGACTGTTTCCAGCCCCACGCCTTCGTCTAGGGCATGTACGACTTTCAGCGTCGCGCGCGTCAGGTCAATTCGGAGCACATTTATGAACCACGGACCCGTTCTTTCGTCTTTCGACGCCTGACCGACTGCCGCCTGGCCATACTCAATTCCGGGCTCAATCTCCTGAAACTTAAGGGATTCAGTGAATCGTCGATCTGATGTTTGTCCCTGGGCGCTAGTTGACGCTTCTTGGGTGCCTGGTAGGGTCGCCAGCAGAATCAGGAGCAGCCACGATAGCCTTCGGAAAGGGAGACGAGTTTGAGGAGTAAGACTTTGCGATCGTTGACGAGTTCTCAATTGTGACCTCCATTCGAACAACGAGGGCTTCAAAACGTCATCATCAGCGCCTTGAAGCGGCCTTAGAGTTTCAACTAAATCAACAGATTAGCGACGGTCGGCAGTTATCGCGTGCCTAGACCTTACCTTGACACCCTTTTACGCTGGCCGCTATCATCTCCGTTTCCGCCGCTGGCAGGAAACTTCGCCCGAGTGATCTATGTTTGAGTCCTTATCTGACAAGCTGAAACGGACTCTGAAGAATCTGCGCGGCGAAGGGGTGCTGACGCAGAGCCATGTTGATGCGGCGTTGCGCGAGATTCGTCTTGCTCTCCTTGAAGCCGACGTCAATTATAAGGTCGCAAAAGATTTTATAGCCTCAGTCAAGGAAAAGGCCGAGGGACAGCAGGTTTGGCAGGAACTAAAGCCGTCCGAACAGGTCGTCAAAATTGTTTTTGATGAACTGGTCGATATGTTGGGAGGTCAATCCTCCCGTCTGGTTTTCACCAGGCAGATCCCAAACGTCGTTATGATCGTGGGCCTGCAAGGCTCCGGCAAGACGACATCTACCGGGAAGATCGCGCGCTGGTTAGCGGCGAACCAGGATCGCAAGCCGCTGTTGCTTTCGGTTGACGTCTACCGACCGGCAGCTCGCGAACAGCTTAAGGTTATTGCGAAGGCCATTGGCCAACAGATCTTTGAACAGACTGAAACGAACGATCCGCTGACGCTGGTCCGCGAAGCCGTCAAGCATGCGCAACAGACGGGCTTTGACACGTTGTTGATTGATACTGCCGGTCGCTTGCACATCGACGAAGAGTTGATGGACGAGCTCGTCAATATCAAAAACGAAACGCACCCGGTTGAGATACTGTTCGTGGCTGACGCGATGACTGGTCAGGATGCGGTTCGTTCAGCGGAAGAATTTCACCGGCGCATTGGCATCACCGGCGTGGTGCTCACGAAGATGGACGGCGACGCCCGTGGCGGCGCTGCGCTTTCGATCAAACAGGTAATTGGGCAGCCGGTAAAGTTCGTTGGTGTCGGCGAGAAGTATGACGCGCTCGAGCCTTTTTATCCTGACCGCGTGGCTCAACGCATTTTGGGAATGGGCGATGTGTTGTCGCTCATCGAAGAGGTTCAGTCGAAGGTCGATCAGTCTGAAGCGGAAGAACAGCTCAAGAAGCTTCAGAAAAACGAGTTCACGCTCGACGACTTTCGCTCGCAGCTTCGCCAGGTTAAGAAGCTTGGTTCTTTCTCAAAGATCATGAAGCTGCTTCCGGACCAGCTCCTCGGCGGTATTGGCATGCCGCAGATGGACGAGGAGCAGTCAAAGCTGATGGAGAAGGAGATGAAACGCACCGAGTCGATCATTGACTCGATGACGCGCGAGGAACGAACTGACCACCGGATACTGAATGCCAATCGGCGGCGTCGCATAGCCCGTGGTTCAGGAACGCACGTCGCCGAGGTGAACAAGCTCATCAAGCAATACACCGAAATGCGGCAGATGATGCGGCAGCTCACGAGTTCGGGGATGTTTGGCGGCAGTGGCCTGAAGGGCAAGATGATGCGGAAGATGGCGGGCATCCCGGACATGGGAGCGCTTGCTGGAATGGGCGGCGAGGGTGATGAGATGGGATCTTTCCCATCGTTAGGCGTCGCGCCGGCGAGCCCATCGAGAAAGAAATTGAAGAAAAAACATAAGAAGAAGCGAAGATAGTCAATCGGAGGTAAGGATTTGTTAGCAATCAAACTGATGCGCACCGGCGCGAAAAAGCGACCGTCATATCGAATTATTGTGAAGGAAAAGCAATCGAAGCGCGATGGCGCCTGTATCGAGAACCTGGGCACCTATAATCCCACACGCGAGCCCGCGGAGATCAAGTTGGATATGGATCGCGTGCGTTACTGGATGGAAAAAGGCGCGCAGCCCACCGAGACGGTTGGTCAACTGATCAAAGCGAGCGGCAAACAGCAAGCAACTCAGCCTGAAGCCTAATCTGGGCCAACGACATGAGAGAAGCCGTCGAGATGGTTGTTAAGTCATTAGTTGACGATGTTGACGCGGTCGACGTGCGCGAAGTGGAGCAACAGGGCGGCACTCTTATTGAAGTGCGCGTTGCCCCGAGCGACATGGGAAAACTAATTGGTCGGCAGGGACGGACCATCCGCGCGTTGCGCTCGCTGGCTTACGCAGTGAGCTTGAAACGAAAGCATCGCTTCATGCTCGAAATTATGGAATGAATTCGCCGAAAAAAACGCAAGACGATTTAATTGTCGTTGCTCGCACGGTCAGAACCAGGGGCTTAAAGGGCGAGTTGATCGCCGACGTTTTAACCGATTTTCCGGAGCGCTTTGAACAAGTTTCCGAGTTGACCGGCGTCGGCCCGAGCGGAGAGCGCAAGCAGGTTGAACTCGAGAACCATTGGTTTCAGAACGATCGGATGGTTCTGAAGTTTGCCGGGTACGACAGCATTGAATCGGCAAAGGCGCTGGTAGGTTACGAGTTTGGCCTTCCTGAAGCAGAACGAGTCGCGCTTCCTGAAGGCGAGTTTTATGACTGGGAACTCGAAGGTTGTTTAGTTGAAAACAAACTCGGCGGGAGCGTCGGCCAGGTTCGCGAAGTAATGAGGACCGGCGGTGTCGAGTTGCTGGTGGTTGAAAATGTGGAGCGAGGCGAAGTCTTTGTTCCGATGGTCGCGTCAATCGTAATTGACATCGATGTTTCCGGGAAGAAAATCCTAATCGATCCGCCGGATGGCTTGTTTGACTTGTAGTTATCTTTGAAATTTGTACTGTGCTGCGCTGCGACATCATTACCATCTTTCCGGAGTTTTTTCGCGAGGCGTTTGATTACGGGATTATTCGCAGAGCCCGAGCCGCCGGATTGGTTGAGACCAAGGCGCACGACTTGCGTCGGTGGGCCAGGGACAAGCACCACATCGTCGACGACCGGCCATTCGGCGGCGGCGAAGGCATGGTGCTAAAACCGGAGCCGATCTTTGCGGCTGTCCAGGAGTTGAGCGGCTGCCGCAATCGAGAAGAGTATGCGCCGCAAACTCGCGTAGTGCTTTTGTCGCCGCAGGGTCGAGTGTTTACGCAGGAAGTTGCGCAGGATCTTTCACAGAATGCGTCGCAGATAGTTTTGATTTGCGGACGCTATGAAGGCGTTGACGAACGCGTGGTTGAAGCGCTGGCGACTGATGAGATCTCGATAGGAGATTACGTTTTGTCGGGAGGTGAGCCGGCGGCGGTGGTGCTAATCGACGCAGTGGTGCGATTGTTACCGGGGGCACTGGGAAATGAAACGTCGGCGGCGAACGATTCATTTTCCGAAGGGCGTTTGGATCACCCGCAATACACGCGACCGAATGAGTTTTCCGGAATGAGCGTTCCGGATGTGTTATTGACAGGTAATCACGGGGAGATCGCCCGCTGGCGCCGCGAAGCAGCGCTACGGAAAACCGAGCGGAATCGCCCCGACCTTTTGAAGTAATGGTTGTTCTGGACTTTCAGATTCTTATTGGAGTAATGAAATGAATCGATTAGATAGCATTGAAGAAACCCAACTGCGCGAGGGCATTCCTGATTTTCAATCGGGCGATACCGTACGAGTGCATGTTCGCATTAAGGAATCTGAGACGAAGGAACGTTTGCAGGCGTTTGAAGGAGTAGTCATCGCTCGCAAACACGGTGGCGCGCGCGAGACAATCACCGTCCGCAAGACCAGCTTTGGCGTGGGCGTAGAGCGAATCTTTCCACTTCACGCCACGATCGTCGACCACATCGAAGTAGTGAAGCGAGGTCGCGTGCGCCGGGCTAAGCTTTATTACCTGCGTGGCTTGCGCGGAAAGGCGGCGCGCATTCGTGAACGCGACACGCGTGTTCGCCAGGGCGATACCGGAGCGGCGGCAGCAGCCAAGAAATAGTTTTTACGCGAATCCAGGAGCCGTAGGCGCTTGCGAATAGCAATTGACGCCCACTCAGTTGGGACTGGACTTGGCGGCAACGAAAGCTACGCGACCAATCTCATTGAAGCGCTCGCTGCAATCGACCAGGTAAATCGTTACACGCTCTACGTTACCAAGCGAGCAGCGGTTGAGCGCTTCAGCAACAGGTGGCCGAATTTTTCCGTCCGGTCCACTTTGCCCCACACGCCGCTGATCCGCATTCCCCTAACTCTAAGTGCAGAGCTGAGACGAAATCCGGTTGACGTCCTTCACGTTCAGTTTACCTCTCCACCTTTTTCACCCTGTCCTGTCGTAGTTAGTATTCACGATCTTTCCTTCGAGCATCTGCCGCAAACTTTCAAGTGGCGCAGTCGCAAGCAACTTCGGATTACAGTCCGTCGTTCAGCGCGCGGAGCTTCGCAAGTGATCGCGCTCTCGGAATACGCGCGGAACGACATCATCGACACTTATCAGGTGAGACCGGAAACGATTAGCGTCATACCACTGGCAGCGCCTGCTCACTTCAGCCCCATTACAAACGAGGAAGAACTGCAACGCCTTAGACAAACTTATGGCATAGAAGGCGAGTACATCCTGTCGGTCGGCGCCATTCAACCGCGAAAGAATTTGGGGCGACTGGTTGCAGCTTTTGCTCGCTTGCGCCATGCCAAACCGGCGGTTAATCTCCCTAAACTGGTCCTGGCAGGTAAATGTGCCTGGTTGTATGACGAAACACTCCGAGCTATCAAGGATCTGCAGCTTAATGACTCGGTAATCCTCGCCGGCTATGTTCCCGATACCGACTTGCCCGCCCTTTACTCAGGTGCACTTTGTTTTGTCTATCCCTCATATTTTGAAGGCTTTGGTCTACCGCCGCTGGAGGCAATGCAATGTGGCGTGCCTGTAATTGCCGGAGATCAGACCAGCTTGCCGGAAGTAGTGGGCGATGCGGGAATATTGGTAGATCCATTCGACGTGGAGGCGCTGGCTGCCGCAATTGAAAAATTGGTAACGGATTCAGACTTACGCGCAGAGCTTCGCGTCAAAGGTCTGGCTCGCGCGAAGCTCTTCAGTTGGAGAGAAACTGCTCGCCAAACTCTGGCGATTTATCGAAAGGCTTCCGGGTCTTGAATAGTTGGCCCGATACGGTAAGATTGGTCGTAACCGGCACCTAACGGATCGATTTCACTTTTTATGCGCATCGCCATTCTTGGAACGCGAGGCATTCCAGCCAGCTACGGCGGATTCGAAACCTTCGCAGAACATCTCTCAACCAGGCTCGTAGCCCGCGGGCACGAGGTCACCGTGTATGGCCGAGCACATTACGTTTCACCGCGCCAGCTGGAGTATCACGGTGTCCGGCTGAAAGTTCTTCCAACAATTCGACATAAATATTTTGACACGGTCGTTCACTGTTTTCTTTCCGCGGTCCATGCAGTTTCGGCCCGATTTGACGCCGCGTTAATCTGCAACGCCGCCAACGCCCCATTCGCTCCTATCCTCAGGCTGACCGGAACACCGATAGCTCTGAACGTTGACGGGCTCGAACACAAACGAAAGAAGTGGGGTTGGTTGGGTCGAAGCTACTATCTGGCAGCAGAACGTCTGGCGACGATACTGCCCAACGTGATGGTGACGGATGCGCAGGTCATTCAGGACTACTACCTGGCCCGCTACAACGCGCCATCGGAAATGATTACGTACGGCTCCGAAGTCGAACGGCGTCCGGATCGTGCAGCTGTGCGGCGGTGGCGCGCTGAACCGAACCGGTATGTTCTTTACGTGTCCCGGCTGGAACCGGAAAACAACGCGCACCTCGTGATCGAGGCTTTCAAAAAAGTGCGCACGGCCTATCGCCTGCTGATAGTGGGTGATGCTCCCTACGCACGTGATTACATTAAAGATTTGAAAGAGCGCGCGCGCGGCGACAAGCGAATAGTTTTCACTGGTTTCGTTTTTGGTCAGGACTACCGGGCCCTGCAGCAAAATGCCTATTGCTACGTGCATGCCACCGAAGTCGGTGGGACACATCCCGCGCTGCTGGAAGCAATGGGCTACGGCAACTGCGTCTTAACGTTGGCCACTCCTGAGAACATCGAAGCCGTTGGAGACGCCGGAATACCGTATGCGAACGAGTTCGATCTGACCGAGAAACTGCAGCGAGTCTTGCGAGACGGGTCGCTTGTGCAGAGTTATCGCAATCGCGCCCAGGTCCGGGTGCAGCGATACTATGATTGGGATCGAGTTGTTGACCAGTATGAAAGACTTTTTGCGGAGATGAGCGGAAAGGTTGGCGAGATTCGCCCTGCAGTCTCTACTGCTCCGTCGGCGATGCAAAACCAAGAGGTGCTTTCCAGCAAGTAGTTCAATTCAAACTGCGTAAAAGAGATGTGCCCCGCCAATCAATTAAGATTGGCGGGGCAAACTTCCGGCGAGTTCGGGTCAATTTCAGGGGGTGCAAAGAACTGGGAATCGTTACTTTCGTCGCGATCCCGTGAACTTAGGGGTGCAATTGCGGGCGGATAAAGCCTTGCGGCGGGGGATAAAAATAAAGCCGCGTCCCTCTCGAAAGGCACCTTGTCCAAACAAAAGCGCACGAACGTGTGTGAAATTACACGGATTAGTTGCAACATGTCAAGCACAACTTTCACGCGACTTCTCGTGAACTCGCGCTGTCAGGCTGACGCGAGCTCAGTTACTTAATGTCACTCGCCCGAGCGGATCTCTGAAAGCCGTGCAGCCTGGCGACGCGTGGCCTCGGAAACATTTCTATTCTGGGACAGTTGTTTCAGATCCTTGGTTCGAATGCGCGGCAGCGTGCTTAGGACTGTGGGGACCGGCGTGCGCGGGTTGCGAACAAGATTGTGAATAACGGCATACGAGCGGGCCCAGTTGCGATTCATCGCAATAAGACGCAGGACTTCATCGGCGACGGTCCTCATAGCCGCAATATTTTCCACTTCCTGATCGGTTATGCGGGGATTGTTAATCACCGCCGTGGCCACCACTCTATTTAAGTCGCGAATCAGGATGCCGCGAGCCTCGCGATCTCCCTTCATGGCCAGCTTCATACGATCTCGCGCATTCATGAACATGATGCGTCGAATCAGAGCCACCCGTTCGGGTGGGAGCTCGCCCAGCTCGGTCTTTTCCGATTCGACTGCTCGCTTGAAGTTGGCCGCGCGTTCTTCCTGAGTTTCTGTTTTCAGATCTTCATAACGTTCCGTAGGCAGCCAGGAGTTGTCGAGTTCGGCGTCCGAGACCTCAATGTGCTGGGCAATTAGCCATGCGTCTTCAACACTCAAGCCGCCTTCAAGGTCGGCATTTTCAAAAAACTCTGCGGCGGCGCTGTTGCCTCTGTTTCTGAGTTCCTGGGCAATCTGCTGGGCACCTCGTTCCTTCTCGAAAAACTCCTGCCGGGTCTCACGGGCGCGGCGTTCGGCTTCTCCGGAGCGATCTGAATTTGCCAGGATCGCGTCAATGATCTTCGGAAAGCGAATTAGTCGCTGCTGATTAGCAGCTATTAAGTCCAGCAGCGAACTATCAGAAGTAGACGAAGCCAAACCAGCAACCGCCTCATCAGATGTTCGGTTGTTTAGAATTATCGCTTCGTGAACCTCGCGAGGACCGGGTGAAAGTGTGGCGAGGTAATCAAGTACTGCGGAAGAGGTTTCGACGCTCCTGGCTGCTGTCAACAAGTCGTTCGCATCTTGCGACGCGAGGGTATCCGTGGCAGCCTCGGCGATCTCAGAGTCCTCGGTGCCGCGTAACGCCACCAACACCTCCAGCAGATCAGACTGCGGCAACGGCAGCAATCCACTGGCGGCCGCAAGCCTGGCTGGATGAGGGGCAGTACCACTGACAATTGCCTGGACTGCGGGATTGGTTGACGTAGTGGTGCTCACTTGAACAGCAACGAATATTTTCGGAATCAGAACAACCAGAGGGAGTCTACTCTATTACATTGCTACGGCGCTCGCCGCTCTGTAAGGAGTCGAACATGATTTGATGAACTGCAAAGATGGATCTTTGATCGTGCCATCAGGCATGACTGAGTCTAAGAGGCAGCTCCGTGACACTTCTTATATTTCTTGCCTGAGCCGCAAGGGCAAGGCTCGTTGCGACCAACCTTCGGTTGATCGCGCACGACGGTCTTTACCCTTCCAGCTTCTTCACCTGCCGCGGCCGCGCCTTGATTAGGTCCGGTGAAGGTCATCGGCGTCGGGCGACGGGGCAGGCGCCGTTGCTGCAAGGCCTCCGGTGGTTCTTCCGAAACAACCTGCAGGTTGAACAGCGATCGGATCGTGGAAGTGTCGATGCGATCCAGCATCTCCTGAAACATGTCGAAGCTCTGCTTCTTGTACTCAACCAGTGGATCCTTCTGGCCGTAGCCCACCAGGCCAATACCCTGCTTGAGGTGATCCAGGGACAACAAGTGGTCCTTCCACTGCGCGTCGATGATGTTCAGCATGATGATGCGCTCGTAGGTGCGCATCGCTTCCGGTCCGATATGCTGTTCCTTGTCAGCGTATTTAACCTTTAGCTTTTCCCAGATCTCATCCACTACTTCCTGCGAGGTGAAATTCGGAATATCCAGTGCTTCAGCATCCGCGTCGAAATCGTAGATCGTCTTGATTTGAATCTTGTAGTTTTCGACGTCCCAATCGTCGGGTGAAACGTCCGGGTTCAAATACTGTTTGGTTAAATCCGAAAGCAGATCGTAGGCGACTCCCGCCTGCGGCGGATCGCCGATCAGGTAATCACGCTGGTCCGGCTGTTCCATCAACTGGCGACGCAAACCATAAATCGTCTCGCGCTGCTTGTTCATGACGTCGTCATACTCGAGCAGGTGTTTACGCGATTCAAAGTTACGACCTTCGACTGACTTCTGCGCCGACTCGATGCGCTTCGAAACCATCTTCGATTCGATCGCGACGCCCTCTTCCATGCCCAGTCGTTGCATCAGGGCTTTAACTTTATCGCCGGCGAAGATGCGCATGAGGTCGTCTTCAAGCGACAGGAAAAAACGAGAGGAACCGGGATCGCCCTGGCGACCGGCACGTCCACGAAGCTGATTGTCGATGCGTCTGGATTCGTGCCGTTCAGTGCCCAGGATATGTAAGCCACCGATGCCTACTACTTCGTTGTGCTCGTCTTCGACAATTTGTTTCGCGCGCGCGAAGGCCTGCGACCACTGCTCCTCCGTCGCTTCGTCAGGATCGATCTCCTGCTTCTTGAGAAACTCACGGGTCATGAAATCCGGATTACCGCCCAACAGAATGTCGGTGCCGCGGCCGGCCATGTTAGTAGCGATCGTGACAGCGCCCTTGCGCCCGGCCTGCGCGATGATCTCGGCTTCACGTTCGTGATACTTCGCGTTCAAGACGTTGTGCGGAACTGCTTCGCGTTGCAACCGGCTGGCGATCAGTTCCGAGTTTTCAACTGAAACCGTTCCCACCAGCGCCGGCTGCCCGCGGTCGTAGCAGTCCTTGATTTCTTCGACGACGGCGTCCCACTTTTCCGGCAGCGTGCGATAGATCACGTCAGAAAAATCACTGCGCACCATCGGCATGTGCGTCGGGATAACAATCACGTCGAGCTTATAGGTGGTTTGAAACTCCGCTGCTTCAGTCTCGGCAGTACCAGTCATGCCGGAAAGCTTTTCGTAGAGGCGAAAATAATTTTGCAGTGTGATAGTCGCAAGTGTTTGGTTCTCCTTCTCAATCTTGACGCCCTCTTTGGCTTCGACGGCCTGATGCAATCCATCCGACCAACGGCGGCCCTTCATCAAACGTCCGGTGAAGTCGTCAACGATGATTACTTCGCCTTCCTGGACCACGTATTGATGATCGAGCCGGTAGAGCGTACGCGCCTTCAACGCCTGTTCGACGCAGTGAAGCAGCTCCATGTTTGCAGGCTCGTAAAGATTTCCCACTCCCAAAAGCTTCTCAGCTTTGTCGACGCCTTCTTCGGTTAAAACTGCAGTGTGCTGCCGTTCGTCGACAACGTATTCGCCGGTCTTCTTGCCCTCGACCTCTTCGCCCTTTTTCAACTGCGGAATGATAGCGTCGGCTTTGTAATACTTGTCCGTCGCTTCATCCGAGGGCCCGGAGATAATCAACGGCGTGCGCGCTTCGTCGATCAGAATCGAATCCACTTCGTCAACGACCGCGAAGTAGTGGCCACGCTGAACGCAGGTAGCGAGATCAAACTTCATGTTGTCGCGCAGGTAGTCGAAGCCAAATTCATTGTTGGTGCCGTAGGTGATGTCTGACGCGTAGGCCGCCTGTCGCTCGAAGTCGTCCATGTCGTTCTGGATACAACCAACTTCGAGACCGAGGAAGCGATGGATTTGGCCCATCCATTCAGCGTCGCGCGACGCTAGATAATCATTCACCGTAATCACGTGAACCCCGCCGCGGCCGGTCAACGCATTGAGGTACGAGGGCAGGGTAGCGACGAGCGTCTTGCCTTCGCCCGTTCGCATCTCAGCGATCTTGCCCTGATGCAAAACAATGCCGCCGATCAACTGTACGTCGAAGTGGCGCATGCCGGTGGTGCGCACGCTCGCCTCCCTAACGATGGCGAAGGCTTCCGGAAGGATCTCGTCAAGCGCCTCTCGTTCGCGCCGCTTGCGCTCGTCCAGGTCCGTAATGCCGGCGACGGCCTGCTGCAATTGTTCCTTAAACTCCGCCGTACGCGCGCGCAGTTGTTCGTCTGACAACTTCTTGACAGCCGGCTCGAGCTCATTGATTTGCTCAACAATAGGCTGGATTGATTTGAGGTAACGCTGGTTGCTGCTACCGAATACTTTTGTCAGTAATTGATCGATACCCATAGTCTTTTCTTAATCCATTAATCCAAACGTCGCACAAATCACTCGTTCGTCAGCATTTTAATAGTTGGTTGATTTTAGTTGAGCGTGAAGAAGGTATCAAGCGGGCCTTCAGCCGGCGCTAGCTCGGCTTGTCGGGCGCGAGTTGCTTCTTTATGAGGTCAACTACGGCCTGGCGTGGCATTGTAAAATTGAAAACGATCGTCTTGCCGACCGACTCAGCGGTGGTGTTTCGCAGCAGCACTTCTTCATCTTTTCCCGATCTTGTCACCGCACCAAAAACAAGCATGCCGTTGAACCCGTTCGCCAACACCCGCGCGCTTTCCTCGGAGGAGGCTTCAGACTCTACCGTGGCCAAGACTTCACTTTCGCCCTGCTTGATCGTGAAAACAATTTTCGATTTCGGGTTGTCTTTGTTCAGTGGCTTCAGATAGGTAAGGAAACCGCTGTCGTTCAATGCCGCTACCATGCGTCCAAACAAGTCCACGAGGTTTTCGTCGCCCGCCTTCTTCGTAAACTTCGCGTTCTTAAGTTTACCGTCCTGGTCGAGTTCTGCTTCGATAACTATCTCGAACGGCTTGTTAAAGTCCAGCTTCCCTTGTTTCTTCAAGTCATTAGCATAGATGGCGAAGTCTTTCATCGCCTGCTTATTGATCTCGTTTTCCTTCGGCA
>JBDUDV010000055.1:0-23216 GCA_040002755.1 Acidobacteriota bacterium
TGAACTGAAAATCGTTAGTGCTCAGAAACGAGGTGTAGTGTCCAAACAAAACTCCCGCCATGCCCGCCAGCGCTGAACTAATTACGAAGGCGAGCACCTTGTATTGAGTAGTGTTGATGCCCATCGCCTCGGCGGCCAGTTCATCTTCGCGGATTGAGACGAGCGCGCGGCCGATATCTGAATGCACGATGTTGTAAACGATAATGATGGTGATAACGGCGAAGGCGCCGACCCACAGAAAGTTTGTGTAGCCCGGCACAGTGAAGCCGGTAGCACCGCCGACCTTATCGATATTGAGAATGACTATGCGAATGATCTCGGCGAACCCCAGGGTCACGATGGCCAGGTAGTCACCACGCAAACGCAAAGACGGAATGCCAACGATCAACCCGGCCACTGCGGCGACAATCGCGCCCACCAGAATCGCCAGCAGAAAAATGAGCGCGTGGGCGACAGTAGCGCCGAGTATTCCACCCAGCGATCGTTCCCAGGCTTGCGCGTAGTAGACCGTAAGATACGCGGAGCTATAAGCGCCTACCGCCATGAAGCCCGCGTGACCAATGGAAAACTGTCCGGTGAATCCGGTGATCAGGTTTAGGGAAACAGCGAGAATGATATTGATGCCCGCGAGCATGATTACCCGCGCGTAGTAAGGAGGAACACCGAAGCCGAACAGTCCCGCTTCGCTCATGTATTGGTTCATGGCGATCAGCAGCAGAACTATGATCAGCGCGGCGAGCAGACGTTTGACTAAGATGGGCATTCTTAAAAAGTGATGAGTGCTGGGTTATGGGTTAGCGAAGAGCGCGGCACGATACGAGCCGATCACTCGTAACTCATTACTCATCACTGTTCTTAAACTTTTTCCTGGACCGCTGAGCCAAGCAGACCCGTCGGTCTAAACAGCAGAACTAAAATCAGGATTGCGAAAGCAACCGCATCGCGAAAGGTGGTGGGGACACCCACATTTTGACCATAGCCGACCACAAAAGTTTCGGCGATACCGATGAGCAGTCCGCCGAGTACGGCGCCCGGAATGTTCCCGATGCCGCCCAGTACCGCCGCTACAAACGCTTTTAGTCCCGTGATAATTCCCATGAGCGGGTCAATTTGCGGATTGTATTGAGCCGTCAGCACACCGGCGGCCGCGGCCAGGGCGGACCCCAATGCGAAGGTGAACGAAATAATAAAGTCCGTGTTGATGCCCATCAACTTTGCCGAGTTGAGATTGAAAGACACGGCGCGCATCGCAGTGCCAACTTTGGTTTTGAAGATGACCCACTGCAGCAAGAGCATGAGCGCAATCGAGACGGCAAATATCAGGATTTGAGATTTCGAGATCGCGGCGTTGCCGAACAGCGTGTAGCTCTTCTCGCTAAGCAGTTGCGGAAACGCGCGCGGCGCTGCGCCAAGCTTGGCGACGAACAGGTTCTCAATCAGCAGCGAAACTCCGATCGCGGTAATCAAGGTTGTCATGCGCGCGTATTTCCGAATGGGACGATACGCAAAGCGCTCGATAGCCATGCCTACCAGCGCGGCGGCAATCATCGAACCAACCAGCACGACGCTGAGACCCAGAAGCGAAGGGCCAGTCGCAAAGCCGAGTTCGAAAGCCAGGAAGTAGCCGACGAATGCTCCGACCATGTAGATGTCGCCGTGGGCAAAGTTGATCAGGCGGAGAATGCCATAGACCATGGTGTAGCCCAGGGCGATCAGCGCGTAGATCGCGCCGATCGTCAGGCCGTTAATCAGTTGTTGTACGAAAGTGTCCATTGAATGTTTTCGTCGGCGCTATTTGGGAGACGGTGCGGGCTTCTCAGTTTTTGTGGTGTCCGCAGCCGCTTTTGCCGGCGACGACGTTGCCCCCGCTTTTGCGGGAGACGACGCGGGCGCGGCGGCCGGCGAGGCGCTTGTAGTTGCCGGAGCTGCGGGTGCGCTCATGCCTTCGGGATAAATCGTCTCCTGGTAGATGTATTTCTTGTCTTGAAGTTTGAGTACGACGGCAGGCTTAACGGCGTTGCGATCTTTGTCGAGAGAGATAGTGCCGGTGACGCCTACAAAATCTTTGGTTGCGGCGATGGCATCCTTAAGTTGTGGTCCTTCGGTGGTGCCGGCGCGCTTGATGGCGTCAGCGAGGACTTGCATCGCGTCGTAACCGAGCGCCGCGAGTGCGTCGGGAACATTTCCATTGCGGGCCTTATAAGCGGTGACGAACTTCTGGATTGCCGGCGACGGGTCGTCGACCGAGTAGTGATTGGAAATGAAATCGCCGTTCAAGGAGTCGCCACCTAAATCCCAGAGCTGGGTTGAATCCCAGCCGTCGCCGCCCAACATCGGCGCTTTGATGTCCAGTTGCTTTGCCTGTTTCGCGATCACGCCAACTTCACCGTAGTAGCCAGGAACGTAAATCACATCTGGGTTTTTCGAGCGAATAGCGGTGAGTTGTCCCTTGTAGTCGCGATCGCCCTGCGTATACGATTGTTTATCAACAATCACTCCGCCAAGTTTCGTAAAACTCGCTTCGAAGAATTCTGTCAGGCCGCGACTATAAGGCGAATTGAAGTCGAGCATGATTGCCGCCTTCTTTGCCTTGAGGGTGTTAGCGGCAAACTTAGCCATCACCGCGCCTTGAAACGGATCGATAAAACAGACGCGCGAAATGTAATCACCAACCTGTGTAACGGCCGGATTCGTTGAAGAAGGCGAGATCATGGGAACGTGTGCAGCCTGTGCCTTGGGTGCGGCCGCCAGCGTGTTTCCCGAAGCTACTTCCCCGAGGAGCGCAATGACGCGGTCCTGATCGATAAGTTTGGTAACTACGGTCGCTGCTTTTTCCGGACGGCCTTCATCATCTTCCGAAAGAATTGTAATTGGCCGGCCGTTAATTCCGCCTGCTTTGTTGATCTCGTCCGCAGCCATCTCCACGCCGGCCTTGGTCGACTGGCCGAAGTTTGAGGTGCGCCCGGTTAGGTCGCCGTAATAACCAATCACGATCGGCCCAGTTGAGCCACCGGCCCCTGGGCCTCCCTTGCGTTCACAAGCAAAGGAGAAAAGGAAGGATGCAATCAGTCCGAGCGCAAGCAGAATACGTTTCATAGTTTCCTCACGTTGTCTCAAGGCGAAATTGTTTCGGTAGTCGGCGGCGACGAGAAGTCATCGGTACTTCCATCGCATTGATCGGGTAATAATTTACTATTAGCTCAGAATCGAGGCTGAATAATACTTTGAGACGGTTATTCACGCAAACTTTAACCAACCACCAAGGCGCCAAGACCGCCAGCGAAGAAACGAATAAATGGAAACCCATACGGATAAATTTGAAGCGATCCTACTTTAATATGGATTTCCTTAGCGCTCCTGGTGTCTTGGCGGTTGATTGTGGACTGACCGCTAATCTAGACTGCGCCCCATGACCGAACCGCAACGAAAGCTGGCGCCGGCGCTAGGCGACATGAGCAAGGAAGACTTCCGCCGCTTCGGCCATGAGCTGGTTGACTGGGTTGCGGAATACCTTGAACACGTTGAAGACTTGCCGGTGCTCGCGCAAATCGAGCCCGGGGAACTCAAGGCGCAACTGCCAACCGCGCCGCCGGAAAAAGGCGAGCCGATGGAGCAGATCATTGCCGACGTCGATCGCCTGATCGTTCCCGCGCTCACCCATTGGAGCCATCCTTCGTTCTTCGCATACTTTGCAACGTCCACTTCCGCGCCGGGAATTTTTGGCGAACTTCTGAGCGCTGCTTTCGACAACAAAGCCATGCTCTGGCGCACGTCACCAGCATCCACGGAGTTGGAAGAGGTGACCCTCGATTGGCTGCGTCAGATGATGGGTTTGGACGCAGGCATGACCGGAATCATCTACGACACGGCTTCCGTTTCGAGCATGCACGCGATTGCGGCCGCGCGTGAGGGTGTGGAGCTGCGTATTCGCGAAGAAGGAATGAGCGGCCGCCAGGATCTGCCGCTGCTGCGCGTTTACGTTTCCGAACAAGCACACTCATCAATCGAGAAGGGTGTAATTACGCTCGGTCTGGGCCAGCGGGGGTTAAGGAAGATTCCCACCGACAGCGAATTCAGGATGGACGTCAAAGCGTTGGCCGAAGCAATCGAGGAAGACAAGGCCAACGGCATTGTGCCGTTTTGTATAGTCGCCACTGTCGGAACAACGTCAACCTCGAGCATCGATCCGATTCCGGAGATTATTCCAATTGGCGAAAAACATGCGATGTGGCTCCACGTTGATGCGGCCTATGCCGGCTCGGCGGCGGTAGTGCCGGAGTTGCGTCACATCCTTAAGGGCTGCGAGCGGGCGGATTCGCTAGCAGTCAATCCGCACAAGTGGTTGTTCACGCCGTTTGATCTTTCTGTACTCTATTGTCGTCATCTCGATCTACTACGACGCGCGTTCTCGCTGGTGCCCGAGTATCTGCGCACGCCGGAGCAGGAACAGGTGCGGAGCGGGTCGGATTATGGCGTGCAACTTGGCCGGCGCTTTCGCGCGTTGAAGCTTTGGATGATCATTCGCTACTTCGGCCATGAAGGCCTGGCCGCGCGCATACGCGAGCATTGTCGACTGGCAAAGCTGTTTGCTTCCTGGGTTGAAGCTGATTCGAATTGGGAGCTGATGGCGCCGACGCCGCTCGCGCTCGTTTGCTTTCGCGCATGTCCGCGGATGGACGGCTTCGATGAAACTGCGCGACAGGCTCGCCTTGATGTGCTCAATGAAGCCATCATGCACGGGGTGGCGGCGACCGGCAAAGCGCTGCTTTCACACACCAAACTGAACGACAAACTGACGCTGCGGCTATCCATCGGCAACATCCGCACAACTGAAAAACACGTGCGCCAGGTTTGGGAATTATTGAATGAGCAATTAAAGTTACTGGCAAGCTCATAGCGACTTTACCTAAGACTTTCTGGGAGGGCACATGAAATCATTGCGCGACTATTTCTTACTAACCGCTTGTTTACTTCTCTGCAGCTTTTCTGCATCCGCACAGGCGCCAGCAAACGAGTTCAAGAAAGACGGTCTGAGCTTTAGCTATCCGGCAGGCTGGACCTTCAACGACACCAGCAACGCCGATGCTCAGCAGATGACCTTTGGCCGGGCTGACAGTGAGGCACAGATTACTGTTTTTGTATTTCGTACTCCTGTCAGAAAGCCGGAACAAATCGCGGAAGCAAAAAAAGTTCTCGTAGATCCATATATAGGCTCAACGAAAAAACAGTTCGAACAGGCGGACCCTCATACTCAAAGTTCGCCGGCAGCAACTGAGATCGGTGGCATTGCGTCGGAGGGTGTAAAAATTCGTGCGTCGCTTGACGGTGTGCCTGGTGTGGCTGAAATCGATTGGGCGGTCGTCGGACAGCGTCTGGTAGTCCTAACCTTTCTTGGTCCAGACAAGGCGCTAACGAAAGCCATGCCCACGTGGGATTTGATGCGCACTTCGCTGAAGGTCGAGGAGCCGCAGCCCAAGGCGCAACCGGCGGCCAGCCCGAAACCGTAAGCAGTAAGCAGTAAGCA
Source organism: Acidobacteriota bacterium (assembly GCA_040002755.1). Taxonomy (GTDB): domain Bacteria; phylum Acidobacteriota; class Blastocatellia; order Pyrinomonadales; family Pyrinomonadaceae; genus PSRF01. The sequence goes on from JBDUDV010000055.1 coordinate 5,525, forward strand.
GTAAGCAGAAGGCAGTTGTTTGTCGATGCGTAAGACCCTATCGAAAGCTTTTTTGTTTGTGGCGACCGCGTTGCTCGTAGCGACTGCGTTCGTTGTTGCTTCGGCGCAGCCGCGCCGTCCAATCACTGGAATGTTGCCGGCGGATATTCTGCGGATCGCCAACGTCAGTGATGCGCAGATTTCGCCAAACGGTGAGTGGGTGGTCTACACGGCCTCGACTGTTGAAGGCAATGACACTGTCAGCAGCTTGTGGCTGGTTCGCGTTGGCACAAACCTCAGGAACGTGCCGACCAACACTGCGCCGCCTACCGGCCAAATACGTCCGACAATGGACTGGCCGAATGAGGTATACGCCTCTGCACCGCTACTCGCCGGCGGTTGGAATGCCTCCAACCCACGCTGGTCACCGGATAGTTCAAAGATCGCATTCCTTAGCGAGCGCAACGCCCAGCGCGGACTTTGGGTAGTGAGTTTGGAAAAAGGCGACCCCGTAGGCGAGCGCGAGCCCCGGTTCATCGCTGAGGTTCAGGCCACGAACTTCTTCATAACTTACGCCGGTGAACCGATCGCCTGGGCGCCCGACTCGAAAAGTATCGCGTACGTCTCCGCCAACGAAGACATCACCGAGATTCCCGAAGCGTTCAACGGTCACGATGACCCGCGCGTAATTGATCGTATTCAGTACAAGTCGCGCACTTCTTTCTCCGACCGACGTCGCACGCACGTTTGGATTACCGCCGTAGATAAACCGGAACCACGGCAACTTACCTCCGGCTACTTCTACGATCATGCAATCAGCTTTAGTCCGGACGGTGATGAAATCGCGTTCATCTCTAATCACGAGGCCGATCCTGACGCTAACAACAATTCCGATATCTTTGCGGTAGACATGCACGGCGAGGTGCGTCAGATCACTGCCACCAAAGGCTGCGAATACGAACCAGCCTGGTCACCAGACGGCAAGTGGATCGCTTATACGGCGACGAAGCGGGACCTGACAACGATCGATAGTGTTGCCGAAGATACGCATGTTTGGGTAACCGACGCGGCTGGCAAGGAGAGAATAGAATTGACTGCGACGCAGGACCGCCGCGGGCGCACGCCGCGCTGGACACCCGACAGTCGATATTTGGTGTATCTCGCCGGCGACCACGGATACACCGGGCTATTCGCGGTCGACCTGCACGGCAACAAGGTCAAGCCATTCCTGCCCTTGACGCTCGAGGGTAACCTAGTGACCTTTGGATTTAGCGACGTTGGATCGGCGCCACCATCCCACAGGTATCAGGTAAGTAGCTTTACGCTCGGGTGGAGGCGATACTCGAATACTGCCTCAGCCCAGATTCAGTCGGAGCCTCTATTGGGAGTTCCGGTTGTTTTCACACTCAGCGACCCAGGCCTTCCGGGGGATGTTTGGATCTTCCGCGGCGGGCTGGCTAACCGGATATCCGCGCACAATAACCCGCGTCCGCATGAGATAGATTTGGCCACCCCGGAAGAACTTAGGTTCAAAAGCTTCGACGGCACGGAGATTCAGGGTTGGCTCATAAAACCACTGGGCTGGCGCGAGGATCGGAAATATCCGTTGATTCTCAGCATCCACGGTGGGCCGCATGGAATGTCAGGCTGGGCTTTCAATCCCACGTTCCAGGTTTACGCGGCGCGCGGTTACGCTGTTCTCTATCTCAATCCCCGCGGATCGAGCGGCTATGGGCAGAAATTTAGCGATGGCACGTTGAACGAGTGGGGCGGTGGCGACTACAAAGATTTGATGGCTGGCGTCGACGAAGCGCTGCGCAAGTATCCCTGGATCGATAAGGATCGAATGGGTGTAACCGGCGGATCGTATGGCGGTTTCATGACGAATTGGATCGTCACGCAGACGCCGCGCTTCAAAGCCGCGGTTTCAGTTGCGAGTGTCAGCAATCTGATCAGCTTCTATTCCACCTCGCTTTATCAGGATTTGGTTCATGCAGAGTTTGGCGGCTTCCCCTGGGACAACTACGATCTGCTCTGGCAGTGGTCGCCGCTCCGTTACGTTAGGCAAGCGCAGACGCCGACCTTGTTCATTCATGGCGAACAGGATAACGACGTTCACATTACGCAGGCGGAAGAGATGTACACCGCGCTGAAACGGCGCGGCGTGGAAACGGTGCTGGTGCGTTATCCGCGCGAAGGACACGGCCTGCGCGAACCGAAGCATCGAATTGACGCCCTGGAGCGTACGCTCGCTTGGTTTGATCGGTTTCTGAAATAGGGAAGCCACAACACGGAGGACCGTCCCAACCAAGTGACGCCATGTTTTTCGACAATGTGTCGCTGCGGAGCAGTGAATAAATAGGGGATCTGGAATCCATAGACATTATGTCCCTACGGGACTTGCAACAGATGCGATTCGTAAAAGAGAGTGTTATCCGGTCCAGTCCTGAGCGCGTCTTCGCATTTCATGAGCAGCCTGACGTGTTGAGTCTGCTCTTGCCGCCCTGGGAGAGCGCGCGCGTCGTTCAAGCCGCGAGGATTTCAGAAGTGGGCACTCAGGCAATAATTGAGACAAGTATTCTTGGGCCAATCAAGATGCGCTGGGTGGCACAGCACACCGAATACGATCCGCCGCGACTGTTTGCAGATGTGCAGGTCAAAGGACCATTTCGTAGTTGGCGCCATCGGCATGTGGTGGGGGCTAACCCCGCGGGCGCAATTCTGCATGATGAAATAGTCTACGAACCGCCACTCGGGTTTTTGGGGCGAGCCTTTGCGCCCTTGCTGGTCGAGCGACGACTGCAAAAACTTTTCGATTACCGGCACGAAGTTACGCGCCGCTGGTGCGAGGAAGGAAAGTGAGCTGAGAGCAGTAAGAACTATAATTCAACCTGTCTCTACTTGTTTACTGCCAACCGCCCCTTGCACACTGCCCACTTCTTACAGATATGCTGACCCATATTGTGATTTGGAAATACAACTCGGACGTTGAAGCGGAGGTTCGTCAAGACCACGTACGGATGCTGCGTGCCCTGCAACCGGTGATCAAAGAGATCGAAAGCTTGGCAGTCGGCTTCGATGTGGTGAAACTGCCGCGCTCTTTCGACTCGGGCCTGGTCGCTGTCTTTCGCGATCGCGCTGCGCTGGACGCTTATACGATCCATCCCGAACACATCAAAGTTGCCGTCTTCGGCAAGGCCATCAGTGAGCGAGTCGCTTCAGTTGATTTCGAGAGTTGATCCAACATGAAGCGCTGGAAGAAACTCTTACTGCTCCTGCTCGCTCTCATAGTGCTCTCGCAGGTCCCGTTTGCTTATCGTCGCTACAGATTGGGTCGATTGCACGCGGCGATTCAACAGTTGAACTTAGAACGCGTTGAGCCTGCAGCCAACGACGGCGAGTTTGAACTCAAAGGCGTTGTGCATGTTCACTCCTCCCTCGGTGGTCACAGCACCGGCAACTTTGCCGAAATCATTACTGCCGCCCAAGTTAACCATCTCGATTTCGTGGTGATGACTGAACATCCGTCGGCGAACTTCAATACCGCCGAAATGACTTTGAAGGGGGACCACGGCGGTGTGTTGTTCGTTAATGGTAACGAAGTCAGCACCGCCGTAGGCGATCGCTTCCTGTTGATTCCCGGAGATACGCAGGCTGCTGACGACACCAAGCGGTCCACGCAGGAGGTTCTGTCTCGTCGCACGGCTGGCCTGAGCCTCGTCGCTTATCCGGAAGAGTTCAAGAGTTGGAACTCGAGCGGCTACCACGGCATCGAGGTCTACAACGTTTACAGCAACGCGCGAAAAATCCATCCCGTGCTGATGTTCTTCGACAGTCTCTGGTCTTACCGTAGTTATCCCGATTTGTTATTCGCTGCTTTTTACGAAAGACCCGCGGAAAACCTCTGGCGTTGGGACGAACAGATCAAGGAAGGGAAGCGACTGGTAGCCACCGCCGGCAACGACGCTCACGCAAACATCGGGCTCAGCTTGAACGACTCATCCGGCAAAACTTTGTTGGGCTTCAAACTTGATCCGTATGAAAGAAGTTTTCGGTTGGTGCGACTGCACGTGGTCGTCCCACAGCTCAATGGACAAATGAGCTTTCCAAAGGATGAAATGCTGTTGCGCGCTATTTCCGCGGGCCATTGCTTCATTGGTTTTGATCTGTTTGGCGACACAACTGGGTTTCGCTTCGGTGCTCAGAACGCCGACGAGAAAAAAATAATGGGAGACGAGATCAAGCTCGAAAATGAAGTCCGGTTAACTGCAAGTCTGCCAGTTACCGGACGAATAATGCTGCTAAAGGATGGCGCGGTGGTTCAGGACAATAGTGCCGTGAGCAAGCTGGAGTTTGTAGCCCACGAGAAGGGAAGTTATCGCGTCGAAGTTTACCTGCCGCAACTACCGGGGCCAGTGGGCCAGCAGCCGTGGATCATCTCTAATCCGATTTACGTAAAGTGATCCGAGATGGAAAAGATCTCAACCGCCAAGGCACCAAGAAAGCCAGCAACAAGAACTAACAATGCATTCCGCTCTCTTCGGCTGTTACTTTTTCTTGGCGCACTTGACGCCTTGGCGGTTTGGATCGAGAAGTTATTATAGCCAGACACGACAATGCCCCACGGGGTTTATTGTATGGGCCGAGTGGGGCAGAACCGGAAAGCTCCGAATTCTATTTATCGTCGGAAGCAGCGCTTAAGTTCGCTGTAATGCTGTTGGGAGTCACTGTGTTTGGACTCCACTCTAACCTTGTCCCCAAGTGTCAGGGGGTGGCCAGAACAGCCTTCCTTATTCTATTTTCAAGTGGGACTAGTCTAGGCTTGCGTGCTTAGACTGTCAAGAATCAGAGTGACTGTAGCCGAAGCGTACGCGTTCTTTGTAGGACAGGCATTCCTGCCTGTTCCACGTTGCGCATAGATGCCAATAAACTTAGTCTTACTTCGAGTTAGACACCAATCAGCTGCAGTTATTTCGCCGATCAACCTAAACGAAATCCATGGAAATTATTATTCCCACTCCGCGCGAATTCCGTTTTAAACGCACAGTCCTGAGCCACGGCTGGTGCGAGCTGCTTCCTTTTCAAATTGACCAGAAAAAGTGGCTGTTAACCCGAACGCTGGATCTGCAAAATTCCAAGCCCGTGACGATCACGATTGGAGCAACCAAACGAGCTCTGCTCGTTACCACTTCACGCCGTCTCAGCCTGGCTGCAAGCGAAAAGGTGATCGCCGATGTGCGCCACATGCTCCGGCTTGACGACAACATCGCCGAATTCTATCGGTTGCTGACTGCGGACACGGACTTCAACTGGATCCCCACCCAAGGGGCCGGACGTCTGCTGCGTTCGCCGACGGTCTTTGAGGACCTGGTGAAAATGATTTGCACCACCAACTGCTCCTGGGCGCTCACGAAAAAGATGGTTACCGGGCTCGTGGAAAATCTGGGACGCGAATCGAGTAACGGGCAACGAACGTTTCCCACGCCCGAAGCGATGGCTCTCATGCCGCTAAAGTTTTATGTGAACGAGGTGCGCGCCGGTTATCGTTCTGAGTATTTGAAACGGTTGGCCGACCGAGTCGCTTCCGGCGAGCTCGACGTCGAGGCTTGGCTCCAAAGCCCGCTCTCAACCGCGGACTTGATAAAAGAGATGCGGGGGGTAAAGGGGGTCGGCCCATATGCGTCGGAGAATCTACTTAAACTTCTGGGACGCTACGACGGTCTGGCGCTCGATTCATGGACGCGCGCAAAATTTTTTTCGCTACGAAATAATGGACGCAAGACTACTGACAAGAAGATCGCGCGGTACTATTCACGCTTCAATGAATGGCGCGGACTCGCGCTCTGGTGTGATATGACTCGCGATTGGCTGGATAACGACTGAGTTTCGAATTTCGAGTTTCAAAGTTTCGAGTTCAACCCCTGGTTCGGTTTCACGTTCAGTTTTTCGGAGCGACAACTCAAGACTTGAAACTTGAAACCAGGACCTTGAAACTGTCCTCCTAGTTTTGGAACTTACTCCGGAATCCGTCGTTGTAGAGGGCATGCTCCCCCAGGAGTGGTCCATCAACAACAAGGAGTCCCGGAAATGAAAACAATCGTAAATCGCATCGCATTCGCTTTATTGATCACCTCACTCGCAAGCGTTTTTGTTTTTGCCAAAAGCAAAAAAGAAACCGTAAACTTCCCGACAAGCATCAAGGTCAACGGCACGCTTGTAAGCAAGGGTGTGTATGACCTGAAGTTTGACGACAAGACTGGAGAGCTCTCAATCATGAAGGGTAGCAAAGTCATCGCCAAAGCAATGACGAGCGTTGGGAAGCGCAACCGCAAGGCGCACTCTCTGGAAGTAAGAACTACTGGTAGCGGCGCCGAAACACAACTTACAAGCGTGGCCTTCAGCGGCTCAGATGAGAACCTCGTGCTCAACGGCTCGCAGGCCAGTCGCTAAGTCGCGTCAGTTGGAGTTTCTTGATCGCTCCCGCAGACCCTCGGGTTTTCGGGGGCGATTGCTTTTGTGGGTTTCCGCAGTTCTGATGGAAGGGAAACTCGCCGACCTGAAAAACAGGTGTTGACAACCGCGACGAGCATCGGCGAATCTAAGCGGCACTTGTTCCCCAGACAAGTTTGCCACCGCTTGGAAATACCTATGAAAAGAACATCCCTCGCAGGCTTATTGCTCGTCACTGCCATTTCGTTAACCGGCACGCAGGCGCAAACGCTACCAGGCAAGAGCCCTTCTCCCAGCCCAGAACCGCGAGCGCGCCTGAATCCGGTAAATCCGATGCCGCCGGCGCAGCGATCAACTCCCCAACCGCAATCCGATTCTGCAGACAGAGAACTAACCACGCCACAGGATGTTGTTGTGGGAACGACACGGGAGGGCCGACCCGAAGCCGCGGGGCCGGCTGCGACGGAACGACATGCTGAGCCGCTCAGTGCGGGCGCGCGAATTCTTTCGCCGCCCCAGATTCAGTCGCGCATCGCCGAAGCCGAGCGTCTGCTGAAGTCACGTCCTTTACAAACAGCCAAAAATTCGCCGGCGATTGATTTGGTCACGCTCGCGGCGCTGGATAGCAACAGTTCGCGCATTCATCTAGTCACGATCTACAAGGAAGTGTTTCTGACCAAGGGCTCTGAGGTTACGGCGTCGAGTTCGCTGGGTACAACCCTGAGCGTGCGCGTGTTGCGCGCAAACGGAGTCAACACGGCAGTCGCAGTTTTTGATGATCAGGGCCGATCGCTGGTGCCACTGGTCGTGGAGTTTCCGATCGAGAAACGCGGGGTCTTTCGCGAGATGGCGTATTACACGTCAGCGCATCCGGCTTTGCTGTCGCCTGATCTGTCGCGATCCGGGCGCGCCTATGTCCACCGGATGATCGATCTCGCCTCAAAGCGCTTGCGAGACAAAGGAACTATCATTTTGCCGCAGACTATCGACGTCGCTGAGCGGCTGTGTTTAGTTGAACACGTCGACCACGATCGCTTCCGGCTCGAAAATCGTCTGGCCCTGTTTGATGAGATCTATTCTCTCTTCGCTTTGAATGAACCCGATACTTATCGTTACTCAGTGAGCTCGGCGGGCGCGGGCGGCATGGTGCAGATGATTCCCTGGGCTTACAACCTGGTGCGTCAGCGTCATCCCGGCGTTGGTCTTACGCCCGACTTCGTCGTCGGTATGCGTAACCACGCAAACGCGCTGGAGGCAATGCTCTTGTATATGCAGGACACGTGGAACGATCTTGCGACCAATGATGACGTGCAGTATGCGCTTAATGCGAAATTGGCGACGCAAACAGAATTGCTCGCCGCCGGTTACAATTCAAACGCCGCGAAGTTGCCGCTTTACATCAGGCGGGGCGGCGCGTCGTGGAAAACGTTGATTCCACGCGAGACGCAAATCTATCTGCAGATATATAAAACGTTGGAAGCGCTGCTTCCACAGAAGTCGCACTCGACTACTACCGTGCGTGTGGCCGCAGCCGACAACTAAATAATCGGTCTTACTGTTTTTTGTAACCTAAACTCTTAGTTTGCCCGCCGGCCGTGGGACCTCTGTTCGCCGGCGCCAGGCTCGCAAGCTAAACATCAGCGTTACATTTCCGAAATCCACTTGCACGAGAGGATTACATGAAGAATAAGTTCAGCGCCCGTCTTACGCGCTTTCGTTTGTTGATATTAGTTGCCGCGCTGCTGATTGTTGTGAGCGCGAGTCTCGTCGGATCGAGCAGCTCGGTAACAAGTGGATTTGCCATGGAGGCCGCACAGCAAACCGCAGCGGCGCCGACAGCGCAAGCAGCGCCGACCGAACGAACGGCGGAACAAAGGCCGAACAGCAACATCCAGGTTCTTACCGGCTTACCGGAATCGCAGATTGGCCCGCTGATGAATTACATCGGCTCGTCGCTGGGCGTGCAATGCACCTATTGTCATGTGAAGAAGGGAGACAACTGGGATTTTCCTTCGGATGAGAAAACCGAAAAAGGCGAAGCTCGCGAGATGATCAAGATGACTATCGGCATCAACAAGGGCACCTTCAAGGGTAACCCGGCCGTTGGCTGTTTCACCTGTCATCGCGGTAGCACCTCGCCTGTTCGCGTTCCCCAGTTACCGGTTGCGGAACCTACGCCTTTCGGGGAAAGTCCGGCGTCGAAGACGGTTCCCAAAGAAGCGCCGCCAACCGCGGATCAGATTTTGGCAAAGTACACAGAAGCCCTGGGCGGCGCAGCGGCGATTGAAAAAATCAAGACGCGATCGATGAAGGGAACGTGGGTTGGCTCGAACGGAATTGCGCTTGGTTATGAGGTTTACCAGGCTGGGCCAGACAAGATCTACACCGTTCTAAACACGCCGAAGCAGGGCATGATCGAACGAGGATTTAATGGCCAGGTCGGTTGGGAGAAGAGTCAGCGCGGGCTGCGCGATCTCCAGGGTCGCGAGCTCTCGTTGTTGAAACGCTATCCCGGTCTTTTCCACGATATCAGGTTGCAGGGACAGTTCACGCGAATCAGCTATGGTGGCAAGGACAAGATCGACGGCAAAGACGTTATCGTCTTGAGAGGCCTGGGCATCGATGGCAAAGGCGAACGTCTCTATTTCGACGCGACGACGGGATTGCTTGTTCGCAGGATCACGTCTACGCCGACTGTGGTTGGACTAATTCCTGAGCAGGTTGACTACGAAGACTACCGCGATGTTGATGGCCTGAAGGTCCCGTTTACTATTCGCATCAGTTCCATCGATTCGTTCTTTAGCTCGACGCGAAAGTTTACCGAGATCAAACTCAACGTGCCGGTGGATGAAACGAAGTTCAACAAGCCGCCACCGCCACCGCCCGCGCCAGCTGCGTCGCCGAAGCCGTAATTTAAATTCGACTGCTCGTGAAGCAGGTGCCGAATAACCCGACGCGCTTCAGTTTGCCGCCGACGATGCCTACAGTTTTCATCGGACTATTCCGAGGTCTTTCCGAAGAGAACATTCACCCAATAGAACGCTACCGTCCCGCTGCCAATGACCGCACACGTTGCTACCGTGCGCCACAGGATGTCAGTCCCCGCAAATTGTCAAATCGCGAGCAGCGAAGCAAGCACCGCCACCAGAATTCATATGCTGGTTATCCAGAAGGAAACACTTCTGACCAGGCTGGGATTCAAAAATCCGGGTCGAGACTGGCGTTGTTCAGTGTCGGGCAATCTTTTCTTCTCTTTCTTTGGTTGTGACCTGATTCTAGACTGCCGGAACGATCTTGAGAAGCGGAGGAAAATTCTTCAGTTCGCAGGAGCTTCACCGTCCGGCAATCGTTTCAAACTCACAACCAGCGCGACAATGGCCAAGGCCACTGCTATCCCTTTAATCGCCAAGGCCTATCCTGACGCAATCTGAGCCGGATCGCGTTCACCTAAACGCATGCTTTGTAACTGGCCGAAAAAGCCGTAATAGCCCAGACCACACACGAATGCCCAGGCGGCAGCAAGTACGCGTTGCCCGTCGCGAAGGTGCTTGCCCGTGCGCCAAACGCCGTAGATCAGGAACGCACCGAGGATGTAGTCGTCAAACAATTGGCAGGCGACTCTCGCCCGGTACTTTAACGGCGGATTGTTTCCGCAAGCGGAGCCAGGATGCCGCCAACGATGGCCAGCCTTCGGCTAAATTGATAGTCATTTTTCAAACCCTTTCTAGTATCTTGAGCCGATGCGCCGCTCACCGAGTATCCGATAATCCTTCGCTTCGATTGCCTCCACCACTTTCTCGCGCTCGCGGTAGATCGATACCTGTCTGAAACTGCTCACAGCTAATCCCACATCAAAGATGAGTCCACAAATGATGAACACCTTCGCGAAAGTCTGCCAGCGATTCCGCGTGAGAAACTCGCTCCAGCAATAAAGGCTATAGAGCATCGCCACCGGAAACGTGACATAGAAGGTGTGAGAGAGAGGCGACCGCATTGAAAAGAGAAAACTGATATAGAGCAGGACGACAGTCGCGAGCGCGAGGTATTTGATCGCCTTCCAGTCTTTTTGCGGGTGAACTTTTCTGAACCACAAGATCAGCATGGCGACGCATTGAAGTATGCCGATGACGGTGAGAAAGGCGACGACCGGAATTAGCCAGGGGTTCTGCTTCATGAAGTCCAGCCGCGCAGCTGTATTCCCTCCGATGAAGCGAGGCAACTCATAACTCGCAAAGGATAAGAAACGTCCGAGCACGCCTTCAACAATATTCAAATGGCGCAACAGGTTTTGGGAGTTGAACCCCACCGCTTGGTTGGTGCTACCCAAACCTGCCGCAAATCCATACTTGATAAAAGTGGGCATGAGAAAGCTGCCCGAGATAATGGCGCCGCCGGCGAACCAGGCAACGGAAGACAAGACTCCCCGTCCCAGTTTTCTAAACTGAAAATAAAAAGACAAAGCCGCATAAGGAACGAGCACCACCCACGACAAGTGAAACTGCATGATCCAAAAAAGCGCTAATCCCATCATGAAGTTTGCGAGGCGCCGGGACACGAGGCTGCGACCAAGTAAAGGATAAGTTTCAATCGCCCCGACAAAAAACAAGATGGCGCCGGGGAGGACGTACGAAGGATTGTAAATGTGAGTCGACAGATTGAGTGTCCAGGGGGCGCTCAACAGCCAGCTCCAGACGAACCACTTCGGAATCTCCGGAAGTCGCTTACAGCAATACCAGGCGAAGAAGCAAAGACTCGCAAACGACAGCACATTTAACAGAATATATGGAGCTTCAGGGATTGGGAGCAGGTAAAATGGTAGTCCAACGATCAGGCCCTGCAGGGCTCCGGGTATTTGAATCGTGTGTGTTACGTCAGGACCAAAGTAAGGCCAGGCGCCGCTCGTATAAAACTTCAGACCGATTAGATAAATCTGTTTCGTGTCCTCATCCAGGAATTGAGAACACAGACCGAAGCCCAAACGAAACAGGAAGGCTGCGAACAGCAGGGAAACAAAGATCAGTCGTCGGCTTAGTTGATTGAGCGGCATCTATTATTGGCGACTAGTAGAAACTAACGAACGGCCTGTCAGCCAGGGCACAAGCAACAAAATGAAGTAGGCGAGCCAAACGGTCAAGGAGGCGAAGTAAGCAAATCCATTCTTGAAGAGTAAAACGAGGACGAGCAGATCAAGGACGAGATTAACGACTGCGAACACCAAACCCAGTTTTGGTCCTTCGTTTCCCGCATCGGAGGGGTGTTTCAAATAGCTGCGCGCGAGCAGGTACGGGATGAGCGGCCAAATGATTTAGCGGGATACATAAGGGAGCGCCGCAACATTTTTGAGTGGCGGCGTCATGAAGACGACACTGCCCCAGATAAAGCCGGTGATCCAAATCAAAATAGCATAGGAAGGGCACTACCAATCTTTTGGGGCATGCTCCGTTAATCAGGGTTGCAAAAAGCGCGGGCATTATCGTACAGATCTGGGTTGCGAGCGCAAGAAAGTCCCGCAACTGACGGAATAAACCTGCCCTGCCCTAGTCAATCTCCTCATCTTGAAATGTCAGCTTTGGCTTTCTGCAAGCTATTCGCCCCATGAAGAGCAAAGGAACGCCTATTGCCAAGCAAGGGCGTCCGCATTTCAGATTCGAGGAGATACAGATGTTTAGACGTACGTTCGCAATAATGCTTTCGGGATTACTCCTGCTAACAGCATTTGGATATCAAGGCGCTGGGGCACAATCGCTCAGCGATCAGCAGGCGACTGAAAAGGTTAAGAACAAGGTGCAACAGATTGGTGTCGGCGTGAATGCTCGCGTCGAGGTCAAACTGAAGGACCACACCCAGTTTAGAGGTTATATCAGCGATGCTTCCCAGGATTCATTCACTATCGTTGAACGCACGACGGGATCGACTAAGACCGTTTCCTATGCTGACACTTCATCGGTGAAGAAGTCCGGCAGCGGAGTGTCAACGAAGACGTGGATAATCCTCGGTGCGACAGCGGTGGGTGCTATAGTCACGTGGGCCATCGTTAAGCCGGCGTTTTGTGATGGGGGAAACATTACAAGGTTTCCCTGCTAACTTCAGTGACACGAAATTTATTCGGTTCAGACAATGATGCCCGCGCTATTCCAGGCGCGGGCATCTTTCTTGAGACAGGTGAACTGCGGGTGTGCTCTTCACGGTTTAGGTGCTGCTACATAATCCTCCAGCAGTTTCTGCGCCCTTAATCCCGGACTGATCATCGCGAGTTTGAGTTTTCCGTCGTAGCCGCTGAAGACACCAATAATCTCGGAATTCTGATTGTAGACCGGGCTGCCCGAGTAACCATCGTGCCCGTCAATTTTCGCGAGCCGGAATTCTGCGCCCTTCGCTAGGTAAGGACCATAGAAGACGCCTCTTCGCACCAGCTTGCTTCCATGCGGTCTAGCGATTACAAACAACTTTTCATCTTTCGCAAGCGTCGCTTGAAACGTAGGACTCTTGATTTGTCTTCCCGACTGACAAACCTGCAGCAACGCCAGATCCGCATCTTCATCTACCTTGATCACAGCGGCATGGCAGCCGTTGATATGGATCTCGACTTCCAGTTGATCGCCGGGCTCAAACCCCAATTGAACCTTTTTTGAATCACTTAGATTTCCCGAAACAGCGTGGTAGGCCGTTATCACCAGACCGTTGCCGACAACGAAGCCGGTCGCGAAGCCGTTGGGGCCATAATCCAGAAAAGAGAAGACGCGCTGCATCGCGTTTGGCCGCTTCTTCGTAAACTTCAGATCGAGAGAAACCGTAAGGTCTCCCGGTTTAGTGACGGCAGATGACGCTTTGTTGGCACGACACTGCGGCGCCAACAGAAAGATCGCCATAAGTGAAACGGCAACGCCTGTTACGTATTTCTTCATTCGGGAGGTCTCCTTATATGCTGCGGAGTTTACGCCTGTTCTCGTTGGTTGGGAATGCTTAGCGGCCTAGGAAGTAGCGGACTTCGCTTGTTGCCTTTTAACTGACCAACGCGAGATTAGGGCAATCGGGAGCCCGACAAGCAGGGCGTGACCGACATAGCCATTGATATGCACAATCAATGCTGTTGGACGTGTTCGCGGTCCGAGCTCCGAGTTTGGCAACACGATGTATTGCATCACGAGATGCGCAGCCACTCCATAAAGCACTCCCGCTACGATGGCATGCAGGTTAATCTTAGGAAGAACTCGGGTTAGGAAGTAGTACGCAGTGGCGAACAGCGTGGCGTTCAGAAAGTGGAGGGCGAGCCCGAGCACGGCTGTCTTGGCGCCTCCGTTGAAAGCAGCTTCACGTCCAAGCAGGCCGGCCGCGACCGATTGCAGAACAGTAACCGGCTTTGTGCCACTTCTAATCGCGGAGAACGTAATGGCATCAAGGATGTCCAGCACGCCGACGGCCAGGCCGCCGAGAAGTATCGACTCAAGGGCGCGTGGGGGCGGCAGGGAATTGGGATTGTTGGAACGCGAGATAGAGTTATCGCTCATGGTTGTCCTCACTGATTTTCGGGAGTTAGAGTGGGGAGACTCTGAATTACTCCCGAGCGCGTTAACTGTGAACTTCTAACTTTCGTTATTTCTTGATTCGTTCGGGAGCCTTTAGCTTAACTGACTCGGTCACCAACTTGCGCAAGACCTTGGCGTCGACATCGGCCAGCTTCTTGATGTAGAGGCAGCCTTTTCCAGTTTTGTACTTACCGAGATGCTTCATGAGATCGGGAAACTTGTCGAAGACTCCCCCGATGTAGAGCGTCAGATCACCTTTGCGAGGTGAGAAGCCGGTGATCATCCAATCGCCTTCGCGACCGCTTTCATACTTGAAATGGTAGCGACCGAAGCCAACGATACTGCTGCCCCACATTTTGGGTTCTTCTTTGGTCACCGCGCGCATGAGCTCGACGACCGCCAGACAATCTGCTCGTCGCATTTCATCTGCAATCTTCTCGAGAAATGCAGACGCACTCTCCGTCGTCTCTTTGGTCTTTAGTTCAACCATACTTGCCTATGCATCATCCGGCCCACAAGGCTTTCCAGGCGTTTGGTCTGATCACGCCGTCAGCTCCCAGATTGCTCTCTTGTTGGAATGACCTGACGGCTTTAGCAGTGCCTGGTCCAAAGTTGCCATCGACGCTGAGCGAGTATCCGAAGTCACTCAGTCGTTGCTGCCCTGCTGTAACTCCGCTCCCGGATAGGCCGGAGCCTGGCCTTCTGAGTCGGCCTGGTCCGCCAGCGCGGGGTCAGGGAAGGGGATCGTTGCCGCGTCGTCCCTGCTCATAACCTTCTTGGCGCGATCATAGTATTTGATCCGGTCGTCCAGACCGTTGTACCCGCCGTTAATGCGTTTGGTGATCGCCTTGAATTGTTGCCCGTCCGCAAGCTGGTTGAGGCCATTCAATTTCCAAAACTCACCGGCGATGCGAAAGCCCACTTCTTTTGTGGCAGCCACCGTCGGGTTGTTGACGAGATCGAGACCGAGCAATCCGCCATACTTCGTGTAGTTTGCGCGACCCGTAAGTTGAATTGGTCCGCGACCCTTGTAGCGCTTGCCGTCACCCGGTTGTAGGTTGCCCAGATCCTTCCGACCTTCGTAGGCGGCGCCGGAAGCAATCTCTTCCATGTAGCGTAGTTCGGCCGACTCGTGGGCCAACTGCGCAAGGAAAGCTGTTTCACGCAAATAGGAGCTGATTTCAAACTCCGCCATCGCCTGCTGGATGAAGGGAAGATAGTCGGCGCGCTTGGCCGCCGGACAGTTAGGCATAATTCTTCTGAGTTCGTCGTCCGTAACCATGATCATTCTCCTCCAAGGTGAAATTGGAAATGTGAAAGCAAATTCGTGTGAGCGGTTGTGTGATAACTGAAGCAAACGAACCAGGTCGAATCAGCTATTAAAACTAAAGCGCAGGCAAGATACGTCGCGCGCACTCAAGGTGTCAATAATTTGCTCGGCCTGCAATTTGCTCGACCTTAATGCTTGCCTGCAACACGAACCATCGCGTCGAGGCTGCGCTCAACATCCGCATCCGTAGTCGCCCACGATGAAACGCTGATGCGCATAGCGGTCTGCCCTTGCCACACTGTGCCGCCGCACCAGCAGGTTCCCTCAGTTTGAATTTCAGCAATGATGCGGTTGGTCGTCTCAGCATCTCCGAATGCAACCAACACCTGATTGAGAACTACCTCATTCAGTACGTTGAATCCTGCCGCCTGCAATCCTTCTGCAAAGCGTCTCGCCTGGCGACAATTTCGTTCGACTAACTCCACTACACCTTGCCGCCCAAGCGCGTGCAAAGCGGCCCAAACTTCGACGCCGCGCGCGCGTCGCGAAAGTTCCGGTGTGAAGTCGGAGGGGTTGCGAAATTCACTAGTCGGTAGATAGTCGGCGGTGATCGCCATAGCCCCGCGCAGCGCATCAGCGTCGCGTACCAGCGCGATGCCGCTGTCGTAAGGAACGTTTAGCCACTTATGAAAGTCTGTAGCCCACGAGTCGGCATCAGCCATGCCGATGGCGAGTGATTCCGTTAACGGCGCAGTCGTTGCCCACAAACCAAACGCCCCATCGACGTGGACCCAGGCGCCACCGGCGTGCGCGCGTTCGCAGATTTCGCGAAACGGATCGCAGGCGCCCGTGTTCACATTTCCCGCCTGTGTACACAAGATTGTCGGCCCGGCCAGGGCAGGAATTGCCTCCGCACGCATTCGACCTTGCGAGTCAGCCGGCACTCTAACAACTCGGTTGCGCCCGAGTCCCAGTAGTCCCAGCGACTTGAAAAGCGTCGGGTGCGCTTCCTCGCCGACCACTACGGTTATTGGCGGGGCCCCAAACAAGCCATCAGCTTCGACGTTCCAGCCCGCTCGCTTTAACAACGCGTGGCGCGCCGCAGCCAACGCCGAGAAATTTGCCATCGTTGCTCCGGTAACAAAAGCACCGCCGCAAGTCGCCGGGAATTTGAACAGCTCGAGTAGCCAGTTCAGGGCGACCTGCTCGAGTTGAGCGGTCGCGGGTGTCGGCGTAAAGAGCCCCGTGTTTTGGTCCCAGGCGCCGGCCAGCCAATTTGCGGCGAGGCTAACCGGCAATGAGCCGCCGATCACAAAACCGAAGAAGCGTGGACCGGCCATCGCCATTGTTGCCGGCGAACAAACTTCATCCAGCGTCCTGATCACTTGTTCAGGTACAGTTGGTTTGTCATTTAGCGGTTGGTTGAGTACCGCGAGTTTCCTCACCGCTTCAGCCGCTGGAGCGACGCTGCGATCCTCAAGGCCTTCAAGATATGAAATTGCACGCTGCGCCGCGGTTTCTAAAAATTCTCGCATAGTCATTTCACCAGGCTGCCTGACCACCTCGTGCCCTGCGTCCAACTGAGTATCTCGGGCGAGGGTTCACGGCTTGATCGGGATCCATCCCCTGGGATGAAACTCCTTCATCTGCCCCTCAATCCACATTAGATCGTTGTTGCCAAAATTCACCTCATCGACGCTCACCTCTACCGGTACGATGCTTCGCGGGTAGCATCAACCATGTTAAGCGGGACAACTGAAAGCGACTAACCATGTTGACCTCCTGAACTCGTCGCACCCGCAGGTGCGAACAGTTTATTGACTTGCGGTCGTCTTTAGCATACAAACCAAGCGGTCTTCTCATCTCCGGCAGGAACACGTGTACCGATGAAAACAATTCTAGCAGCAGCAATTCTAATGGCAATGCTGTCTCTCTGTAATCTTAGCGACAAGTTAAAGCCGGAAGCGAAGCCGAGTCCTGAGAAGGCCACTACGGCCTTAACAGATCGCAATGCGGTGTTAATAGAACTCGTGAAGATTGAAAAGGCAATGACGGACGCCAGCCTGAACGGAGATATTGCTACCTTGGCGCCATATATCGCCGACGATTATTCAGGCGCGGGAATTGATGGACGCAGCCAAAACAAGAACCAACTGCTTGCAGCTACCAAACCTGACAAGATAACGAAATCGTGGACGATTACGGAAGCACAACTGGTTAGTCTCGATGACGAGTCAGCCGTGCTGAATTACGTTCAGACTCAAACCGCCAGAAATGGCCGCAGCGCCCGCGCCCGAATCATCGATACTTTTGTGAGACGCGACGGCCGCTGGCTGATCAAGTCTGAGCAGATGACACTCATAAGATAGTCTCGGGGTACAAAACCCGAATCCCATCCGCTGCGAAATATTGATCCTAAATATAAGAGCGAACCTCACCGCGTGACGTTCCGCCGTTGCATCCGGCA
>JBDUDV010000056.1:0-23204 GCA_040002755.1 Acidobacteriota bacterium
TCTGAAAACACCCAGGAAATCTCTTGACCAGCAACACAGTTGCTACTGCCCCGGCGCAAATGGCCTCAAATAGGCTCGCGATCAATTGCTCTAACAACCAGACAAGAATGTCTATCCTACTTATCGTCTTTAAAAGTGATTTTCACGAGCGGGATCACGTCGGGATCGTCTTGTTGCTCGCGTTCGAATTCAATCAGATCGTAGTACGCGCACCGCGAGGTGGTTGGAAACTCGCGACACACCAGCGGCCGCGCGTCGTAGATGGTGCACTTTCGGGTGTCCTGATCGAGAAACGTGCAGGCCTGTCCAAACAAGCGATCGGCCTTCCGCCGGAGAATTCTTTCCTTACCAAACACTTTCGTGAAGCGTTGAGTCGCAGCTGCGGGGAGAACGCCAAAGTGCGCTGCGAGTCGGCGGATATCACGCGGCGTGACCTGAACGCGATCGTAAATCGAGCAACAGTAAGCGATGCACTTATCGCAGTCATACTTCAGCGCCTGCGACCCGGTCGCCTGTGTTAATCCCATGTGCGCTTACTTCCTTCCACTGCGACAACTCCAAAGTCAGCGTCGCTTTGATTTCTTATACTCAGAGCGAAGCAGCTTCATAAACTCGTCGCGGCGATCGTAGAGCCGCTTTGGTTCACGAGCCGGGTGTTTGGCGAGAGCATAAGCGGTAATGATCGGCAGCGCTACCGTCGAGTCGACATAACAAACAACTGCATCAGGTAAACGTTCCGGGTCGACTTTGCCCCAGGAAACGGCTTCCCCTGGCGTTGCGCCCGACAAACCACCAGTGTCGGGCCGCGCATCAGTCACTTGTAGAAAGTAGTCATGACCGCGCTCGTCTATCCCAAGGACTTCCTGAATCTGCGGCTCCGTTTGTAACAGGAAGTTTTTGGGCGAACCGCCGCCGAGAATAAAACATGCCGAGCGGCCAGGCTTCTTTTCAGTTCCAGCCTTACCCTTTTTCGCTCCGGAGTTACGCTTCGCCGCCAACACAATCGCCGCAGTCTCGTTCACATCCAACGAGGGATCAAACGCCAGCTTGTTGCCCACCAGCGCCTTCGCCGCCACGTTCATGCCGATGGAAGAATCGCCCGGAGACGAAGTGTAAATCGGCACACCATACTCGTAAGCGACCGCGAGCAGCGATCTGTCTTTCAGGCCCAATGCCCGCTCCCGCTCGTGCACGTAACGTCCGGCGAGATAATGAAACTCGGCGGTAGACATCGTCCTTTGAAACTCTTTCCCGGTAATAATCTTGCGGAAGAAAGCGTCAGTGTCCAGCAACACGGAGTAGGCGAAAAAGACGTCGTAAATACGAACTACTTCCTCTTCGCGCAGCACGATATCGGAAATGTCTGCGCGGCCTTCGCGCATTACCAGGCCGATGCCAAAGTGTGTGTCGTGATAAAGATTGGCGCCCGTCGAGATTATCCAATCCACAAAACCGGCTTTGATTAACGGAATGAGCGCAGACATTCCCAAACCGGCAGGCGTGAGCGCGCCGGTGATCGACATGCCAATCGTAACTTCCGGCTCGAGCATTTTTGCTGTGAAGAGTTGGCAGGCCTCGCGCAGGCGCGCGCCGTTGTATGCGAGAAACGATTCGTCGACGAGCTCCGCGATCGTCGTGTGCGGGGTAATTGGCGCCGGATCAATTCTTCGTCCCTTTAGAAACCTGCTCGTTCGTTTTGTCATTAGCTCTATGTCACCTTCAGGGTTTGCGCGTGTCACCGGCTCCGTTTGAGTTTTCCGCGACGGCTCGCTTCACCCGCAGGCGACCGATGCGTCGCTCGTCTGCTTCCAACACTTCGAGATCGAGTCCGCGGAAACTTAGCTGCTCGCCTGGTTGGGGCACTTTGCCTGATTCATTAATAACCAGCCCGGCGATCGTCGTGAAATCGTCGGCCTCGATCTCCATATCAAACAACCGTTCAATCTTCCCAATTTCAGTTGAGCCCAGCACTTCGTAGCAGCCGTCGCCCTGTTCGACGATGTCGTTGAGTTCCTCTCCGGCAATGTCCTCATCTTCGATCTCGCCAACGATTTCCTCGAGGATGTCTTCAACGGTGACCAATCCTGACACGCCGCCGTACTCATTTATCACCATTGAAAGCTGCACGTGTGCCTTCTGCATTTCCTCCAGCAGTTCAGCAACCGGCTTGGTCTCCGGCACGAAATAAACTGGACGAACCAGCGGCGAGATCGGTCCGTCTTCATTTCCTTCGGACCAGCGTTGCAACAAGTCGCGCACGTAGATTAGCCCTTCTACGTTGTCAATTTGATCGCGATACACCGGCAGTCTTGAATACTTCGATTCGATCATAACGTCGCGGGCCTCGCGTACTGTCGCCGCAGCCGGCACCGCAACAATATCGGGTCGCGGCGTCATAACTTCACTGACGCGAGTGTCACCAAACTCTATGATCGAATGAATCAGTTGGCCTTCTTCTTCTTCGAGTATGCCTTCGGCCTCACCTACATCGATTAGCGCCTGGATGTCGTCGCCCGCGTCTTGCTCTTCGTCTTCCTCACCGTGGTCCAGTTCTTCATCCTTCTTGCGCGAGCGATCAAATAACTTGTGAAAAGGATCTGCCGCGAACGCCATTAACGGCAGCACTGGCCGAATCACCGGCAGGAGAAACAGCAGCGTCCCTTCCGGATCGCGGGTCGAGATGAAGAGCGGAATGATCTGGCGGAAGATGCCTGCCAGCACCAGACCACCCAGCAGCCCAAATAGTACAAAACGATCCTGATGAAACAGATTCAGAGAGATCGAGGTCACCAAGACGGCAATGACTACCAGCAGGATCTGAATTGTGGCTGAGATGGCGAAGCTAAAGCGGGGACGATTTTCAAGTACTCGCTTGAGGAAAATCGCCGAACGTATTTTAGCGCGCTCCTCCGCTTCCGTAATCAGGCGACGCAGGCCAACGTCGCTCAACTGGCCAAAGGCCATGTCGACCGTCGCGAGCAAGGACAACCCGACCAGCAGCACGAGGGCTAGAATGAACTCAATCTGCATTTGAATCAGTAAATAGTAAGTCGTAAATCGTAAATAGTTAAGCGGCTGCGACGTCTCTCAGTCTGCCCCTTGGCTCCTCGTATCGATTCTTTGTCTGTTTACCATTTACCATTTACGATTTACCGTTCTAGATGCCAAGCTTCTTCCTCAACCGTAGTTCCAATCGATTCATCTCGCCACTGTCGGTCGCGTGATCGTAACCGCCAAGATGTATCAGGCCATGCAAGATGAGCTGGGCGATTTCCTGGTCCGGCGTCAGCCCATTTTCTTTTGCCTGTCGCGCCGCCTGCTCAACCGAAATGACAACATCTCCCAGGCTCAAGCCTTGCACCTTTTCAAAGTCGCCCTGCTCCGCAGGAAACGAGAGGACGTCCGTCGTCCCTTGCTTATGGCGCCAAAGCCGGTTGAGTTCCCGCATTGCGCGATCGGAAACAAAGGCAACGGTGACGCCTTGGACTTCCGTGGGAACGACTCGACAGGCTTTTTCCACAAACGCCTGCCAGCGTTCACAATCAATTTGTAATTTGCGCTGGCGATTGACGACTTCAATCATGATCGTCCCAGCTAAATGTGGTTCTTATGGTTGGAATGTTCTTCGTAAGCCTTGATGATCATCTGGACGAGCTTGTGACGCACGACGTCTTTATCCGTGAAATAGACAAACTCGATCCCGTTCAGGTTTTTCAGCACACGCTCGGCTTCAATCAGTCCGCTGCGCTTGCCGGCCGGCAGATCGACTTGAGTGACGTCACCGGTAATCACAGCCTTCGAGCCAAACCCGATGCGCGTTAAAAACATCTTCATTTGTTCGCTGGTAGTGTTTTGCGCTTCGTCGAGGATGATGAATGCATCGGATAGCGTGCGCCCACGCATAAACGCGAGCGGCGCCACTTCGATCACCTGCTTCTCCAGCAGCTTCGTCACGCGTTCGTAGTCGATCAAATCAAACAGCGCGTCGTAGAGCGGACGGAGATATGGATCGACTTTCTCCTGCAGGTCGCCGGGAAGAAAACCCAACTTCTCACCTGCCTCAACCGCCGGCCGCGCGAGCACGATCCGGTTCACCTGTTTTTGCATTAACGCCTGGACTGCAAGCGCCACCGCCAGATAGGTTTTTCCCGTGCCGGCTACACCGATCCCGAACACAACGTCCTGCTCCTGAATCGCCTGGATATATTTCCGTTGATTAGCCGACTTGGGTGCGACCTGTTTTTTACCGGCTGGATTGAAACGCGCCTTGGTGAAATAGTCGCGCAGGCTGAACGCGCGATCTTCGGCAATCTGCGCGAAGGCTTCGCGCAGCTCTTTGTCGGTAAAACTACGGCCCTCCCTGAACAGTTCGGAGAAGTCCTCGAGGATACTTTGCGCGGTCGCTACGTCCTCCGGGCTGCCGTCGATCGAGACATCCTGGCCACGCGCGTTAATTCGCACGTCGAGCAGCGACTCGAGGTATTTAATATTTTGATCGTGGACCCCAAAGAGTGTTTCCAGCCCGCGAGGTGGAAGTTCGATTTGCTTCAAATCCGGTCGCACTCTCTTTCTGCCGGCGACAAACTCAGAAATGACCTGTTAACAAAGGTGCGTGAGCGTGCTGAAATTGCTGACATATGCTATAGCCTTCGACGCTACTACACACGGCAATGGGTGTCAAACATTCAGTAGGCTACCACTTTCGGAAACCGGCACGGTTGCTTGACACTCAATGCAGTGCTCCTTATACTCCGTCACTTGCGCAATGACCCTTATCATGTAAACTGTTTATCTGAAGCCTATTGAGCCACGAGTTAGTTGTAAGAATTAACGGAGAGAGTGAATGCCTAATCATAAGTCAGCAGAAAAGAGAATGCGCCAGAGCGAGGCGCGCCGCAAAATCAATCGCGGCAATCGCAGCCGTTTGCGAACTACTATTAAGAATCTACGCAGTGCCATCGGCACGGGCGACGCCAAACAGGTTCAAGAGCTTTTGCCCATGACGGTTTCAACAATCGATAAGGCGGTACAGAACGGAGCCCTTCATAAGAATGCAGCGGCCCGCTACAAATCGCGGTTGACAGCTCGTTCGAATGCGGTAGCAGCCAAGTAGTTTTAAGCTAAAACAATTTTCAAGGCGAGGCGGATCGAATATTCGGTCCGCCTCGCTTTTTGTCAGTAGGACAAGCATTCCTGCCCATGGTTAATGCTGAATCCAGAGAGAGGGAAATGTCTGTCCTACTTAAGAAAGGAACGCTATGCCTGACTATTACACCAACGACGATGAGATTGCGGCGGTTATAGACGGCTTCGAAAACTGCACGACGAGCAAAGAAGAGTTCACTCACTCAAGTCACTTAACCGTGGCTACCTACTATCTGCGCGACTCGTCTCCCGACGAGGCGTTTCACAAGATGAGTTTCGGCCTGCTGAAATTCCTCGACCATTGTGACGTTGGTCGGAGAAAGTATAACGAGAAACTGACGCGCAAGTGGATCACCCTGATCACAAACGTCATCGCACAGACGAAGCCTGATGCCTCCCGCTTCGAAGTCACAAACGTAGTGCTGGCTCGTTTGGGTGAATTACAAATAGCTGTTGCACATAATGACGAAAACGTCTAAACGCACTGGCGCAATCAATCCCCGGTTTGCCCTGAAGTTGTTTGGTAACTTTCGCGCTGAGATGACGCGGCTGACCATGAAGGTCTAGGAAGCCTTTTTTCCCGTTACCAACAATACCTGCCCCGGGAAAACCATGCCGCCCGTTTTGAAGTAACTTCCCACCTTCTTCTGCACCGTGTACTTGATCGCGCCGATTTGATCGGGCACCAGCCGCGCCAGCTTGTTCCGGAGTGTGTCAGACATCTCAGTACGCAACTCCCAAAACTGTTCGACGTTAATCGGCGCTTCGATTGAAAATTCCAGGGCGCGCTCAGTTACAGAAGTGGCCCCCGCCTGCTGCAGAAGTTTGGCGAGCTTTCCCGGGGCCGCAAAGCGAAAAGCAGCCGGTGCATCTTCTTCTTCGGGTTCAGCCGGGACAAACCGGTCAAGGATTTCGGTAACCACGCTGAAGAAGGGATTGACTTCTTTGTCGGCCCAAACGAGAAATGAAACCTTGCCGCCCGGCTTTACCACTCGCAGCACTTCGTGGAGTCCGGCCACCACGTCAGGAAAAAACATCGCGGACATCCTGCCGACAGCAACATCGAACGCGTCAGCGGCAAACGGAAGCTGCGCTGCGGAACACTGGTGAAACTGTATGTTCTTCAGTCCTCGTCGCTTTGATTCCTCGCGTGCGGCCTGGACCATTCCCGCCGCCGGATCCGTGTAAGTTACGGCACCGGCACTCCCGACAATCGCCGCGATCGCAAGCGAGGGTTCGCCGCAGCCACCACCGACATCAAGCACAGCTTGCCCTGGGCCAATGCCAGCTTCTTCCATAAGCGCACGCGAAAGGGGCGCGTACATCTGTTCGATTAATGCCTGATGTTTGTTCCAGTATTGAGAAGAGGTTTCCCAGGCGGCGAGAACTTCGCTGGCTTTGTCAGCAGTCATGATTATTTCGGCTCCAGCGGCAATCCGGCCTTTTCCCAGGCCGCAATACCAACAAAGAGAGGGTGAACATTCTTATAACCATGCGCGGCTAGCTCCTGCGCCACACGGGCGCTCGAGGCTTCATGCGGTCAAGTACAATAGGTGATCACGGTCCGGTCGTGCGGAATCTCAGCAAGATGTTGCTCAACTTCGTCAGCGGGCACGCGTATAGCGCCGGGCAACTTATTCTCGGCTTCTGCCCAGGCCTGAGGATTTCGCGAATCAACAAAGGTGAATTCCTCTCCACGATCCATTCTTTCTTTAATTTCGTCAACCGTTACTCTAGTCGTTTCCATATTAGCCTCCAACTTTATTCAGCGATGAGTCATTTCAGATCAAACAACAAGATTTCCGCTGGCTCCGGCGCAGAAATGCGAAGCTTCGCTTCCTGAGTAAGCGACGCTCCATCGCCTTGCTTGAGCTCAAGGTCATTTAATGTCACCGCGCCTGCCGCAACCTGAAGCCAGGCGCTGCGTCCGTTCTCCAACACGTGGACTACTTCCTGTTTCGCATCGAGCAGCGACGCATAGATCTTAGCATCTTGATGAATCTTGACTGAGCCGTCGCTGCCATCTGGCGAAACAATCAGACGCAGTCGGTTGCGTTTCTCTTCGTCGGAAAACTGCTTCTCCTCGTAATCCGGCTTCATGTTCTGCTCGCTGGGGAAGATCCAGATCTGCAACAGATGTACCGGCTCATCGGGCGAAGGATTTGCCTCGCTATGCGTGACACCGGTTCCGGCGCTCATTCGCTGCGCATCCCCGCGGCGAATAATCGAACCGGTGCCCATGCTGTCGCGGTGTTCCAGAGCTCCTTGCAGAATGTAGGTGACGATTTCCATGTCGCGATGTCCATGCGTGGGAAAACCGCGGCCCGGCTGTACGAAATCTTCATTGATTACTCGGAGTGTGCGAAAACTCGTGTGCTTCGGGTCGTAGTAATCACCGAACGAAAAACTGTGAAAGGTATTGAGCCAGCCGAAATCGAAATGGCCACGCTGTTCAGCTTTGCGAATCGTAATCATAAGGTTTGTCAGTACCCGCGTCGGCAAGACGTCACCACCAACTGACATGGTCTGATGCCGCCACCAAAATCTCCGCCAGCTCATTCAATCCTTTCGCGTCATCATCGTCAAACCGGGCAAACGACGGACTATCAAGATCGAGAACACCGATCAACTGGTCACGCGCGATTAACGGCACAACGATCTCGGAATTTGAAGCGCTGTCGCAAGCGATGTGACCAGGAAACTCGTGCACGTTATCAACCAGAATGGTTTGTCGTTGTTCGGCAGCGGTCCCACAAACTCCCTTGCCGAACGTAATACGCACGCACGCTGGTTTCCCCTGAAACGGCCCCAGCACGAGCTCGCCAGTTTTCATTAAATACAATCCGGCCCAATTTAGATCTGGCAGCGAATGAAAGAGCAGCGCAGAGAAGTTTGCCGCATTCGCGATGAAGTCGCGTTCACTCTCGAGCAGGCTGCGGAGTTGCGCCTGCAAGTTGGCGTACAGCTCGGTCTTGGAAGCGGTTTCTGATTTTGCGATTTGAAATGTCATTCCTTGTTTGTTTCGGCCGACGGTCGAATGCTTATCACAACCGACTTTGACGCCGGCGTATTGCTTTTGTCGGCCACGCTTCCGAGCGGCACCAGCACGTTGGTTTCCGGAAAGTAAGTGGCGGCACAGCGGCGCGGGATGCTGTATGGGACGACGACGAAGCGGCGCGCGATGCGCTCTTCACCCTCAAAATGGCTAATTAGGTCCACTGCTTGACCTTCAACCAAACCTGCTGATTCTATGTCGTCGCCGTTAAGAAACACCACTCGGCGCCCGTTGTAGATGCCGCGATAGCGATCATCCAGTCCGTAAATCGATGTGTTAAATTGATCGTGGCTGCGGATCGTCATCATCAAATATTGATCTGGCCTAAGATCATGATGCGGCAAAACGTGAACTGTAAAAACCGCGCGACCGCTCGGCGTATTGAAAATGCGTTGGCGTGGTGGACTGGGAAGATGAAAGCCGCCAGGCTGACGCGCGCGTGTGTTGTAGTCATCAAATCCAGGCACAACTCGCTCTATGTGATTTCGGATCAAATCGTAATCAGCGATAAGCGCTTGCCAATCGATATTCACACGATCACCGAGTGTAGCCGTTGCCAACCGCGCAACTATCGCAGGCTCGCTCAATAGATCTGCGGACGCAGGTTTTAGAAAACCGCGTGATGCCTGTACCACCGCCATCGAGTTTTCAGTTGTCACGAATTGCGGCCCCGTCGCTTGCGCGTCAATTTCCGTTCGGCCCAGACAAGGAAGAATCAAAGCCTGCTCGCCTGTGATGAGATGTGCGCGATTGAGTTTCGTGGAAACTTGCACCGTCAAGTTACAACGTCGCAGCGCTTCTGCCGTGTATTCCGTATCGGGAGTCGCTGAAAGAAAGTTGCCGCCGAGCGCAAAGAAGACGCGCGCTTTCTTTCCGTGCATAGCTTCGATCGCCTTTACGGTGTCATAACCCTCGTGACGCGGTGGTTCAAAACCAAATTCACTGCCTAATTTTTCGAGAAATACATCCGGGGGTCTTTCCCAGATTCCCATTGTGCGATCGCCTTGGACGTTGCTGTGTCCTCTTACCGGGCATAATCCGGCGCCGGGCTTGCCGATCTGTCCCCGGCACAACATCAAGTTCACTATCTCCTGAATGTTGGCGACCGCGTTCTTGTGTTGCGTGAGGCCCATGGCCCAACAAAAAATTGAGCGTTCGGATTCAATGAAGATTTGCGCCGCCGCTTCGATTTGCCCCCGCGAAATGCCTGACTGCTCAACGATCTCATCCCACGAAGCGTTCTCAATTGCATTTTTGAATTCCTCGCAACCGCTTGTGTAACTCTTAATGAACTCCTGGTCCAAGACCTTGCCAGGTCGCTGAGCTTCCTGCTCAAAAACCACTTTGCTAATCCCCTGGAGCAACGCCACGTCGCCATTGATTCGCACCTGCAGAAAAAGATCTGCCAGCGTCGTTCCTTTGCCAAACCATCCCACAACATCCTGCGGATGTTTGAACCTGGTCATGCCCACTTCGGGAAGCGGGTTGATATGCACCAGTTTGCAGCCATTCTGCTTCGCCTTTTGCAGTGCAGTCAGCATGCGCGGATGGTTTGTTCCGGGATTCTGTCCGATGACAAAGATCGCCTGGGCATGATCGAAGTCTTCGAGTGTGACCGTGCCTTTCCCCACGCCGATTGTTTCGCCCAACGCCGAGCCGCTCGACTCATGGCACATATTTGAGCAGTCAGGAAGGTTGTTCGTGCCAAAGAGTCGAACGAAAAGCTGGTAAAGGAACGCCGCCTCGTTGCTGGCCCTTCCAGAGGTGTAGAAGACTGCTTCGTCCGGATGATTCAGTGAATTCAACTCGTCGGCAACCAGTGAAAACGCCTCCTCCCATCCTATGGCCTCGTAGTTTGTAGCGCCGCGGCTGAGCACCATCGGATGCGTAAGGCGTCCCTGTTTGCCGAGCCAGTGGTCAGATTGGTCAGCAAGGTCGGCAACGCTCCACTCGCGAAAAAACTCCGGCGTGAGACGTTTTGTCGTGGCCTCGTCGGCGACGTGCTTGGCGCCGTTTTCACAGAATTCAGCGTGTGATCGTTCGCCATCGGGCTCAGGCCAGGCACAGCCGGGACAGTCAAACCCAAGCTTTTGGTTGAGCTTCAAGAGAGTGCGCACTCCGCGCGCGACTCCCATTTCGCTCCAGGTGGTTTTCGCAGTCGCGATTATCGAGGGAATGCCACCGGCCACTTTGCTGATCGGCGCAATCTGGATCAGAGACCGCTCCTCCGGTGTTTGCGCGCCCGACGGCGAGGCTTTGGTTTCGTGATCAGACATTTATTTTGGCAGAAACGACTTGAGCGACAATTGATTCTAGTTGAGCTGCGACCGTGATTCAACAACGAGCCAAGTGCGATGGCTAAGCAAAAACAAATCAACGTTTGTTCTGTGGTCGATAATCCTTCTCGGAGCAGTAATAACTGTGACCGCCGTAATTCGTATGTCGTGGTTCACGATCGGCCTGCAATTTCTGCTGCTCGCCTTCATACGGTTGGAATCAGCTCGCGGGTCTCCGTCAGGATTCCTCGCGCCGACACGAACGTCACTGTCTCTGATACGCTCACTTTTCTGTTAATGCTTATTTAAGGCGGACCGGCGGCCATCCTGATTGCCGCCACTGAAGGTTTCGCATCCGGCTATAGAAAGTGCAAAGGCACTGCTTTTTAAGAACGTATCTGATCAAAGCTACCGGTCGGTTGACACGCTAACCCTGCTTGAGCCGCACACCTCGTTCGTAAATTAGCAACCCCCATCACAACTCCGCCTCAGTTGAATTCCCATCCAACTCATCAATTTCATGAAGATCCCGTTCCCCCCGCGACTGCTGGCTCCGGAAACAATAATTTGACTTGCTTTCACGTTTAGCTTAAAAGCTTGCTCTCGTGAAATAAAGTCAAGGGGAAGTTTTGTGTGAAGGGAAAATGCGGATGACTCGTCAACTTTTGCGGCGCCTCATTGCCTGTTTGTTTATTGTTGCCATCTCTGTGGCTGTTAGTGGTCAGGTCAAACCTGGTCGCGACACCAACCAGCCAATTGATGAGGAATACACAAAGAAGATTCGGGAATACACGACGGAACCGTTCTTCAATTCGCCTCTCACTGATTACTTGCCGGCGTCAGCAAATGTGCCTACGCCTAAGTCGGTGTTGGGTGACGTTGCCGGCGCTCCCGGCAAATTGCCTTACGCGGAAGACGTCTATCGCTACATGCGCGTGCTGGAGAAGACGAGCCCACGCGTAAAGGTTTATTCGATTGGAACTACGGAAGAAGGACGCGAGATGATCGCGGTAGCGGTCGCCTCCGAGCAACTGCTGGCTCGTCTCGACGAAAACCGTCAGCGGCTAGCCAAACTCGCCGACCCTCGTTTAATTAATCTTAACGACGACGATGCTGACAAACTCGTCGCCGCTTCTTTCCCGATCTACTACATTACCGGCACTATTCACTCCACCGAAACAGGCGCCCCCACGGCCCTAATGGAACTCGCCTATCGCCTCGCCGTTGATGACAGCGCTTACATTAGGTCGATTCGCGAAAACGTAGTCACCTTGATTACGCCGGTGGTGGAAGTCGATGGGCGCGATCGCATGGTTGATATTTACAACTGGCACCTGGCCCATCCGGGCCAGAACGTGCCCCCGCTAATCTACTGGGGCCACTATGTTGCTCATGATAATAACCGCGACGCGATCGGCCTTTCGTTAAAGCTTACGCGGAACGTGCTCAACACCTTCACCGGTTGGAAAGCGCAGGTGCTTCACGATCTGCACGAGTCAGTCCCTTATCTTTACGACAACACGATTGGCGACGGCCCTTATAACGCCTGGCTCGATCCGATTCTGACTGATGAGTGGCAAATGATCGG
Source organism: Acidobacteriota bacterium (assembly GCA_040002755.1). Taxonomy (GTDB): domain Bacteria; phylum Acidobacteriota; class Blastocatellia; order Pyrinomonadales; family Pyrinomonadaceae; genus PSRF01. The sequence continues at coordinate 12,065 of JBDUDV010000056.1, forward strand.
CTGGAACAACGTTTCGGAGATGACGAAGTTTGGCATGCCTGGCGTGTTTGCTCATGGCAACTTCGACACGTGGTCGCCGGGTTATTTGATGTTCATTGCCGCGACGCACAATGGCATTAGTCGTCTCTACGAAACTTTCGGCAACGCCGGAGCCGACACGCTCGAACGAACAACGTCGCCAGATGAGTACCAGCGAACGTGGTATCGGCAGAACCCGCCACTGCCGAAAACCAAATGGTCGCAGCGTAACAACAATAACTACGAGCAGACAGCGCTACTCACCTCGCTTTATTACTTCGGGGGCAACAGCAAACTCTTTCTCAAGAATTTTTACTTGAAGAGCAAACGTTCGATTCTGAAACCGAAGAACGAAGGACCGGCCGCCTATGTGTTTCCGGGCGACGATCCCCGCCTGGGTAACCAGGCGGAGTTGCTCCGCACCCTGCAAGCGCAAGGCGTCGAAATTCATCGTGCCAACGCGCCCTTCACCGTTGAAGCAAAGTCAGGGCCGGGAGCCACGGTGTCTCCGTCTCCAAACATCGTGGCGGCGGTACCGATCGCGTCGCCCTCGCCAGGCGCAACCGCAGCTGTGCCGACGTCGCGCACCTTTCCTGCCGGCTCTTACATCGTGCGCATGGATCAACCCTACAGTCGCATCGCCGACGCCTTGCTCGATTATCAGTACTGGGCGCCGAACGATCCGCAAACAGAAGTTTACGACGACACCGCCTGGACCATGGGTGAACTGGCAAACCTGGAGGTGCTGAGAATAACTGATAAGAAGGTGTTGGAGGCACCAGCGGATCGCGTGAATAGTGAAGTGCGCGCGTCCGGGAACATCATCGGCACAGGTTCAACTTACGTCGTCAATCACAACGCTGACAACGCGCTCGTAACGCTGCGCTTCCGACTTAAGAACGCCAGCGTTGAAGCCGCTGAGGAACCGTTTGAAGCTTCCGGTCGAAAGTTTAGTCGCGGCTCGTTTATTATCCGCAACGCGTCTGCCGATGAACTGCAGAAAGCAGCGGCCGATCTCGGCATTCAGGTTTATGCAATTGCCAATCCTCCCGCGGTCAAAACCCACGCGCTCAGGCCCGCGCGCGTGGCGCTGATGCACACGTGGATAAACACGCAGGACGAGGGTTGGTGGCGAATTGCGTTTGACCAGTTGCAGCTGCCCTATGCCTACATCAGCACGCAGGACGTGTCTCGTGACGAAAAACTGAAAGCGAAGTATGACGTGATTGTCTTCGGACCGGGTGCAGGCGACCCGTTGCGGATCGTGAATGGCTTGCCGATGTCGGGAAATCCGTTGCCATGGAAAACGACTTCGCTTACACCCAACCTCGGCAAGATCGATTCAACTGATGACATCAGACCCGGCCTCGGTTGGAACGGTCTTGCAAACCTGCAAAAGTTTGTTCACGACGGAGGCGTCTTGATCACAGTAGACGACAGCGCGAACTTTGCGGTGAACTATGGCTTCACACCCGGCGTCGCCATCGCCCGCGCCAATCGACTACGGGCCGTCGGCGACATCCTGCGTATGAAAACTGTCGACGCTTCGAGTCCGATCGCTTACGGCTACGCGGATTCGTTGGCAATGTATTGCTCGAACGGTCCAATCTTTAATCTTAGTAACGTCGCCGGCGGTGGTGGTCGTCGTCGTTCCGAAGGACGCTTTACCGGACGCGGCACGGCCAGCGATCCCGACCTGGTACAGGGCCGTCCGCCGGCAGAGGTGCCGGAGGCTCCGAAGGCAGAAACGTGGGAAGCGCTGCCCCTGACGGGCGAGCAGCGCCGCAACTTCAGTATCGCGATAATTCCTCCCGCCGAGCGCCCGCGTGTCATCTTGCGTTACGCCGACATGAAGGATCTTTTTGTTTCGGGCTTGCTGGATGGCGGCGACGAAATCGCAGAACACGCTGCGGTGATCGATGTGCCGTCAGGTCGCGGTCACATCGTACTTTTCTCAACCAACCCGATGTGGCGCGGACAAACGAAAGGCAGCTACATGCTCGTCTTCAACGCAATTTTGAATTGGGATAATTTGAACGCTGGCAGGAAACTCGACGAGAAGTAGCCGTGCCGGATAGCAGCGGTGCGGATCCCAACTGTAAATGGGGGCTCAGACGTGCTTGTCTTGCGGGAGTGCTGGAGCCAGATTCTTACGGCTTGTTCGCCGTCCGAATAGATTCCGACAATTGCTTTACGTCGATCGGAGTTGGACTGACTTTCAAAGTTGCAATCGTATCCAGCAGGAACTTTCGCTCGTCAGCTTCGGGAACAGCGGAAGTGGACTCGCTGTTAAGCATTAGAACGTAGTCTTTCGCCACCAGGGTTAGATACAACTGCTTCTGTGCCTCCGCGTTCATCCCTTCCGGCATATCAAACTGCCACAACAAGGCATCGCTGCCATTGCTTAGCTTGGTGTTGAAGGTGCGAACGGTTGAAAAGGCGAAGCCCGGACTTTGGACTTTGGACATTCGACTTTAGACTGTTCTTCATGAAAAGCATCCAGGAAACTTACGCCCCAAACCTGAAGTGTTTCGGTTGTGGTCCGGCAAACCAACAGGGCCTGCACATTCGCAGCTTCCCTGCCGGCGAAGAAGTGGTTGCTGACTGGCAACCAGAAACGTATCAGGAAGCATTTCCGGGAATGTTAAGCGGAGGCATCACGGGCACCGTGCTCGACTGCCATTGCAACTGGACCGCCGCTTACCACTTGATGAAGCATAACGGTCTCGACCATCCACCCTGCACTGTTACCGCCGACTACACGATCAAACTAATGCGGCCCACTCCGACCGACAAACCAATCCACCTGGTCGCGCGCGTAGTTGAATCAACCAAAGACCGTGCAATCGTCGAAGGCGAGCTGATCGCGCATGACAAAATGACGGCAACCTGTCGCGGCACGTTCATCGCCGTCAAGCCCGGACATCCGGCCTATCACCGCTGGTAGTCTCTTTGGAGTGCGGTGACCTGTCACCGCTTTCGCCGGTCGCGACCTGTCGCGACCACGATTCGGTCGTTGCAATTTCCGAGGTTCGGCGCCAAGCCGGCTCAGACCAAAGCGCTAACAGTTAGCGCCCTCCGAAATGATCACCGTGAAACCCACAGTCCCTTCCTGTGGCCTGCTCGCGTTGTAAGTCTGCTCGCTCGCGACTAAGCTCCTCTTCGTAGCGAGTTCATCCGAAAACAACTTTCTCCCGAATGTTTACACAACTAAGGTTCGAACTTCTGAAGCTGGTACGCTCGAAAGGCTTCTACCTGTCGTTTGCGGCCCTGGCAGCCTTCGTGTTGCTAATGCTGTGGGGTTTCTATTCCTACGCGCAACAGAAAACCAGTGGCCTCGCGACCGAGCAATTCAAGTACACCTATGAATCGAAGAGTTATTTCAACGGACTAACCTTCACGCTCTATTCTTTAGTCTTTGCATTCAGCCTGGTCATACCCATCTTCGTCGCAATGACAGCCGGTGGACAGATTGCGGGCGAGCGCCGCACCGGCACTTTACGGATGATCTGCATTCGACCGGTATCGCGCGTGTCGATAGTTGTGTCGAAGTTTCTGGCCGTGGCCATTCATACCTACCTGCTTTTGGCGTTCTTCATTGGACTCAATCTGCTCGTTGGCTTGATGTTCGTCGGCTGGGGCAATCTTGAGTTGTACCCGGGCCCGCTGAATCTCGTTGACGTGCCGGGCCAGATCCTGCGCGACGAAGCGCTCTGGCGTTTCTGCTACGCAAGTTTTTCAGGCACCTGGGCATTGCTCGTGGTGGCAGCGATAGCGATGCTACTGTCGGTAATATTTGACAACCCGGTAACAGCGGTCGCAGCAACAATCGCGATCTATCTCATGCTCTACATCGTCGGCCGCATCGAGTTCTTCGTTAACCTGCGGCCGTTTTTCTTTACTACCGACATGGATTTCTGGCGTGACGTCTTGAAACCAGAGGTGCCCTGGCACAACCTCTATCACTACGCTGCCACCTGCGGGGCATACATCTTCGGACTGCTACTAACCGCTGTTCTCGTCTTTGAACGCAAGGACATTACAACGTGAGATGGTTTGGAACGGAGGGACCTTAGACCTGAGATGTGGATCAAGTTGTTGCTCGCCATCGTTCTCGTGTTCTTTCTCGTCGCGGCGTTCGTCGTCGAACCTGCACGTGAGCACGAACCAAACCAGCAAGGCGCTGCGGGTGGCCGCGCTGCGATTGGCAGTCGATTGCGCCTACTGACCTGGAACATCGGCAACGGCGATCTTGAATCCGAGTCGCGCGCCCACGCGGATGATCTGCCGGCCATCGCACAGGTCATACTCGATAACGACGCGGACGCTGTCGCGCTTCAGGAACTAACGGGCGAGGACCAATTGAAACTTCTGTTGACGGATTTGAAAGATCGCTATCGCGGCTTCGTGAGTATGCGTGGCAATAGCGACCGCGTTGAGGCTGTGTTGGTCAAGAATCAGAACAATCGACCGCGTCGCCGCGAAGACGATGTCGTCTTCAGCAACGTCCCGGCAGGTGACAGATTTGCGGCCGCGGCGACGTTTCGTTTGCAAAAAGACATGCCCGTCGTGATGCTTGTAAGCGCACACGCGGATGCGTTCAAAGCCGCGCGCCGTCGCACCTTCGTCGCCGAAGTAACCGACTGGGTTCGCAGTCAGGGCCAGACCAACCTGAGCTTCATTGCCGGCGACTTAAACTTCGAAGTCAGCACGCGAACCAGGAACGACCTTTTCACGGATGACGTGAAACACGATAGCGAGTCCTATGCGTACTTGCTGAAATATTTTCGCGATCTCGGCCTCGATGCCGGCGAGACTTCAATCAACAATCGCCGCATCGATTACATTCTTGGGCCGCCGACAACGGCCCACCTGGTTCGAGCCGAAGTGTTAAGAGGCGCGGCCATTGGTCGTATGGATCACTGGCCGCTGTTGGTGGAAGTCAGCTTGAGCTTATAACGCAACCTGTTAGTTTGCGTGTTCGTCGCGGTAGAGTTCCCGTCGCGCGCATCAGAAGCAAAACTAACAGTTTGCATGCCAGCCTAATGAAAGATCTGATCCTACAAACTGAGGCGTTAACCAAGAGATACGGTCGCCGTACGGTCGTTGACAGTCTCGAGCTGACCGTTGAGCGCGGCGATATCTTTGGATTCCTTGGACAGAACGGCGCTGGTAAATCAACCGTCATCCGCATGGCGCTCGGGCTCGTGCGACCGACGCGCGGCCGCGTTCTGCTTTTCGGACACGACATGGCGAAGAACCCGCTGCCAGCGCTGGGACGCGTCGGCGCGATTGTGGAAGCGCCGGCCTTCTACGAAAATTTTTCCGGCTTTAGAAACCTTGACATGCTCGCTGCCATGTCGGGCGGCGCCGGGAAAAACCGGATCGATGAAACGCTCGAGCTCGTCGGTTTGCGCGAACGTGCTTATGACCCTGTTCGCGCCTACTCTCACGGAATGCGGCAGCGGCTCGGCATAGCCCAGGCGTTGTTACCTCATCCTGAATTCATCATCCTCGACGAGCCGACGGATGGTCTTGATCCGCAGGGCATCCACGAGATTCGTTTTCTCCTGCCGCGTTTGCGAGACGAGCTCGGCCTGACAATCATGCTTTCCAGTCATTTGCTTTCCGAGGTAGAAAAAATCTGCAACCGAGTGGCGATTATTAACGAAGGCTGTCTGCTGTATCAGGGTGCGATCGAGAAGTTAATCAGCCAGGAGAAGACGATAAAGATTACTGTTGAGCCGCTTGAATCCGCCTACAGATTGCTTAGTCAAGACCCGACCCTTTCCGTGAGGCAAAACGGTTCTATTTCGCTCTATGTCAAAATGCCGGAGGCCAACATCCCGCGCGTGAATGCACTGCTCGTTGCTAACAACATTCGCGTACTGGAACTAGTTGTGCAGCGTCCTTCACTAGAGGAAACTTTTCTAAATCTCACGAGCCAAACATAGTGAACCGGTCGCAACACGAAACTTCTCACAGTGTCGTTCTTTAACCAATTCGAAAGAGACGACTCTTCACTCGGTTCGGAGACTTGTCTTCCTCGTCTCCATTTGCCGCCTTCTCATTCTTATTAAACTGCAGAACGTTGGAAGCGCTTCGCTCAACCACCCGCGCTTGATCCATCAAAAGTACTGATTCGTTACGTTTGTCCCGCGCCTCGGCTCGTAAGCGTGCGGCCTCTCTCGCGTTGCCTTGTTTATGCAGCGTCTCAGCTATCCGCAACATAGTGTCAGAGGTCTGAAAGGCTTCGTCTGCCCGATAACGAAGCGCCAACGCTAGTTTTTGACTCATGGTGACTCCCCTGGTGTTTGCTTATGAAACTATTAATTAACTTGCGCACACTAACTCGCAACGCCTATACCCTGACGTACGTCATATCTGATCGTTTCCTTCTATATTTGCCCTAGTTGCGTTTCAATGGATTCCAAGCAATTTGCTTAACTAAATCGTTGACGAGTATCATTTCATACTTCAATGCATCGCTAACCGAAGCCCCCTGCCTGAGGATACTAATTTGTCAGATCTCGTCTATCGTCCCCGCCGCCTGAGAAGAAGCGAAACGTTGCGCGCGCTGGTGCGCGAAACGAGGCTTGCTCCAGAAGACTTCATACTGCCGCTCTTTGCCTGCGCTGGTGAGAAGGTGCGACGCGAGATTCCGTCGATGCCCGGTGTGCACAATCTTTCAGTTGATGAAATCGCAAAGGAAGCTGCTGCGGCCAGCGAACTTGGCGTCAAGAGCGTAATCCTGTTCGGCTTGCCGGAAACAAAAGACGAAGTAGGCTCGAACGCCTATCACGAGAATGGAATTGTCCAGCAGGCCGTTCGCGCGATCAGAAGCTCCGCGCCTGATCTCGTGATCGTCACCGATACGTGCCTTTGCGAGTACACCTCGCATGGCCACTGCGGCGTGGTGCGCGACGAGGAAGTCTTAAACGATCCCTCGCTCGAGCTATTGGCCCGCACCGCTCTCAGCCAGGCCGAAGCCGGCGCAGACGTTGTCGCGCCTTCAGCGATGATGGACGGGCAAGTAGGAATTATTCGCGATGCGCTCGACGATGCGGGGTTTGATCAAGTTGCCATCATGGCCTACGCCGTGAAGTATGCGTCGGGGTTCTACGGTCCGTTTCGCGAAGCTGCTGACAGTGCGCCGGCATTTGGCGATCGTCGCGCGTATCAGATGGATGCGGCAAACTCACGTGAAGCCCTGCGTGAAGCGGAGCTTGACTACGCAGAAGGCGCGGACGTGCTGCTCGTAAAGCCCGCTACTTGTTATCTCGACATAGTGAAAACACTGCGAGAGGAATTCGATCTTCCGATCGCTGCCTATCACGTTTCCGGCGAGTACGCGATGATCAAGGCTGCGGCGCGCAACGGCTGGATCGATGAAGAGCGCGTGATGATGGAAACACTAACCAGCATCAAACGCGCCGGCGCCGATATCATTCTTACCTACTACGCGCGCGAAGCGATTCAATTACTTCGCGCTCGCTAACCGCGTTGGGCGGTGCTGGTAAATCACGAATTCCACAGATTACGCGGATGACGCAGCTGGAAGATAGAGAAACACAAGTCTCCAGCACCCTTTGCGAACCGACATTTTCTTCAAGCTGCCTAATCTGCCGACAAACCCTGGAGTGGTTATGAAAACATTCGCCTCCCGTCTTCTTCTGCTCGTCTTGGTCGCAATCGTTCCCGTCACCTCGGCACAAACGACTGCTGACCCACAGTTAGCCGCTGCGATTGCAAAGATCAAAGCCATCGACAATCATGCGCACCCGTTGCGCTACGTAGCGCCGGGTGAGAAGGCGGATGACGAATTCGACGCCTTGCCGCTCGACGCCATCGGCCCGATTCCGCTGCCGGTGCGTTTGAATCCGGGCAATTTGGAGTTTGTCGAGGCGTGGCGAGATCTCTACGGCTACAAGCATGACGACATGAGCGAAGCGCACGTGCGCGAATTGCTGGACACGAAGCAACGCGTGGCGCGTGATCAGGGCGAAAAGTTTCCGGCGTGGGTGCTCGACCAGCTTGGTATCGAAACGATGTTTGCCAATCGCGTCGCGATGGGGCGAGGTTTAGCTATCCCGCGTTTCCGCTGGGTTTCATTTGTAGATGCTTTAATCTTTCCGTTGAGCAACGAAACGGCGATGCGGTCAAATCCAGATTATCGCGGCTTTTATCCCGGCGAAGAGCGACTCCTGAAACGGTACCTCGCGAGCGCGGGATTGAAAACCTTGCCCGCAACTCTCGACGCGTATCTGGCCAAAGTCGTAACTGCGACGCTCGAATCACAAAAACGCGATGGCGTGATCGCTGTAAAGTTTGAAGCGGCGTACTTACGAAAGCTCGACTTCGACGAAGCCGACATTGGCTCCGCTCGACGCATCTACTCGCGTTATTTCAAGGGCGGTGAACCCTCCGCTGCCGATTACAAGACCCTCCAGGATTTCCTGTTCCGCTACATCGCACATGAGGTCGGCCGTTTGGGCTTAGCAGTGCACATCCACGTCATCAGCGGCGCTGGCGCCTATTACAAACAAAGCGGCAGCAATCCGCTGCTGCTCGAATCAGTCTTCAACGATGAGTCGCTCAGGAAGACTAACTTCGTGATCATTCACGGTGGTTACCCGTTCACCAAAGAAACGGCATCGCTCATGAGCAAGCCGAACGTCTATGCCGACTTTTCCGCGCAGACCTTTTTCACTTATCCGCGCGAGTTAAGCGAAGTGTTGCGCAACTGGCTGGAGGCTTATCCCGATAAAATACTCTTCGGCACCGACGCCTTCTCGTTTGGCCCGGAAGTCGATTGGCCGGAGGTCGCGTGGCTCTCAAACACGACCGCACGCGTGGCGCTGGCCCTGGCGTTGACGGGAATGATGAATGATCACGAAATCACGCGCGCCCGGGCGCTTGAACTAGCTAAGATGGTGCTCCACGATAATGCGGTCGACCTCTATAAACTGGGCGCTAAGTAGGACAGGCACGCACCTGAGATCTCAAATTTCGAATTTCAAATCTAATCTGGTAGGAGTGTCCCTTGTATAAACCAAAGCCCCACAGCGACTGCGAAATGCCGGCAGCGCATAAGTTGAATGTCATCGCGCTCAATGGCTCGCTCAAACACAAGCCTGAGATCTCAAACACTGAAGAAGTAGTTGCCGACGTTATCAGCAACATGGGCACCAAGTGTGAGATCGAGTCGGAGATCATCCGGTTGTCTGATTGCGATCTGCCAGTCGGGCTGGGTTTCAAAGAATCAGATACAGACGATTGGCCGGCTAAGGGTAAGAAAATCAAAGCGGCTGACATCGTACTGTTTGCTACTCCTGTTTGGTGGGGCGGACGATCGAGTTTGATGCAGCGCGCCATCGAACGCTTCGATGCGCTCGACGAGGAATACCACGCCTCGGGTCGCAGCGCGCTGTACAACAAAGTTGCAGGCATCGTCGTCACCGGCAGCGAAGACGGCGCCCTTCAAACTATGGGTTCGATCATGATGGTGCTGACCTGGATGGGATTTACCCTGCCACCTGAATGCGCGGCGTACTGGGTCGGCGAAGTTGGCTTACCACCGGCGGATGATCGCGAAAAGCGCCGGAAAAATCAGGCCACAAAAGCGATGGCTAAGAATTTGGCACGCAACCTTGTTTACTATGCCCAGCTTCTAAGGGAGCATCCACTGGAGATGAAAGCTTGACTTATATGACCTGAGGCGTGCGCCCCGCCTGGACCCCGGACGAGAGCATAATGAGCTTGTTTCCCGACCCGAGACGGAAAAGTCAAAAACAATGGGGCCTTACGCTTGTCCTCCTGTTGCTCGGTCTGGCTCTGGAGGCGGGGGAGACCGAGGCGCAGTCGGGACGCCGCACCGCTCCGCCCTCGTCGCAGGTGGACTCAACCCCACCAGCGTCGGTCGTAACAACTGAAAAAACAAATCACGACGCGGAAAAACTGCTGGCACCCGGTGCACTTCCCGCAAAAGTCCAACTCCTGGTTGCCAGACAGCCAACTTCAAGACACCTAAGTAGCGAGGATCAGATTTTCGCGAGTTTCGTGAAGCAACTGAATCGCTACGAAAATATCGATGCCTCCACTGTTGGCGATCTGAAAGAAAGTGGCGCGGTTGAGCGCGCGAAGGCCGAAACCGAAGCGTTTGTAATCCTGCTAAAATTTGACATCGATAGTTTCCAGGGTGGAACGATCATCATGGGTTCGCAGGATTTGGAGATTGAGTATTCCGTGCTGGCGCCGCACACGGGCAAGAAGCAAACGAAAGGCAAGGTCTACTTTCAAACTATCGGTGGCGGCAGAATGCGCAAGCAGGATTGGCCAAACGGTACCCCAATCAGGATCACGGCGGAAGCGACCGGCATCGAAGCCGCAGACGGTTTGTACTTCTGGCTGAAACTCGCAGCGGCAAGAGCGAAACATTGAATTTATCCTCGTCGGTTAGCGTTGGCGATGTTGAAAAAATGAATTGGGTTGAAGGCTACGGCCATAACCGGGTTGGCGAGAACGACTTTCACTCGGTTAGGTTATTGCGACTCACTGTAAACAACACGGCCCGGTTTATTAGGAAACCAGATATACATAGTTGGGCGGCGCGTGGAGGAACTCATGAGGCTGGGCATTCGATCAATCATATTTCTTTCACTTCTTCTCCCAGGCGGGGTGAGGACGCATGAATGCGCCGTGACAGCCGCCGCAAACCCGGCTGGGTTGGGGCAGGAATATCCCGCCAAAGCGGTGCGCATAGTCGACCCGTTTGGGGAGGGCGGTGGGCCTGATCTGTTAGCCCGTGCCCTCGCCCCGCAACTCTCTGGTCTGTGGGGCCAACCTGTAACGGTGGAGAACATCACTGGGGCGGGCGCCACGGCAGGCCCCGCGCAGGTCGCGAAGTTACCAGCCGACGGTTACACGCTGCTCATCAACACCAACGCTCAGGCATACAGCGCGGCGGCGTTGAAGAACCCCCCGTATGACCCGTTGAAGGATTTCATCCCGATCATTCCGCTCACGCGGCAGCCCTACGTGCTGGTCGCAAGCAAATCGGCTGGTGTCACCACCATCGGCGAACTCATTGCGGCGGCCAAGGCGAAGCCGGGTAAACTCAAGT
>JBDUDV010000057.1:0-22565 GCA_040002755.1 Acidobacteriota bacterium
GCTACGCCCGGGGCTACACTCTGCCGCTCGCTAACGCGAGCTCGCTGCGCGTTTCACGTGAAGCTGAATTGCAGGAGTTGTCTTTGTCTCTCTCTCTCGCTTTGTGGTAAATCTCTACACCATGAAGCCACATTACGCTCGTCCCTTGATAACAGGTCTTCTGTTGCTTGCCTTCTGCCGCCCACTGCTCGGCTCAACCAGCGCGCATCGAACGAATCCGCCGATACCTCAAACAACGTCACCTGCGCCACCGCGCGATGAGAAGCTCTGGAAGCGAGCGCTCGAGATTCATCGCAAGGCAATCGTTATCGACACGCACAACGACGTCACCACACCGATGACGAACGACGACTACGATCTCAGCGGCACGCCGCCGGTGCCCTATCGCACCAGCATCGAGCGGATGAAGCAGGGCGGACTCACTGCCGAATTCTTTTCGCTTTACGTGCGACCGTGGTACGTCGCGCACGGCGGGGCGGCGCGTCGTACGCTCGACATGATCGATTCGGTTTATCGCGCGGCCGAGCGTCATCCAAACGATCTGATGCTGGCGACCACAGCCGCCGACATTCGCCGCGCCAAGAAGCAAAACAAGATTGCGGCGCTGATGGGCATCGAAGGCGGCCACGCGATTGAGAACTCGCTCGCCACCTTGCGAGAGTTTCATCGTCTCGGCGTGCGCTACATGACGCTTACCTGGAACAACACCAACGATTGGGCCGACGCCGGTCGCGGCGAAAAGATACATCACGGACTGTCGCCGTTTGGCGAAGAAGTTGTGCGCGAGATGAACCGTTTGGGCATGCTCGTCGATGTCAGCCACGTCTCTGACGAGACGATGAGTGATGTGCTCGAGATATCGAAGGCCCCTATCGTGGCGACGCATTCGTCGGCGCGGGCGCTTAGTGACGTGCCGCGCAATATCCCTGACGATCTGCTGCGACGCATAGCGAAGAATGGTGGGGTGGTGCAGATAAATTTCTACAGCGTCTTTGTTGATGCGAAGACCGTGACGCCGCAAAACGACGAACGCAATCGTCTACATAAAGCGCAACAGGACGCGCTCGACGAGAAGTATAAAGACGATCCGGAACGGTTGGCAGAGGAAGGCGACAAACTCGACGCGTCAATGCCGCTGCCGCCATTGCCGATTTCGAAGTTGATCGATCATATCGATCACATCGTGAAAATCGCTGGTATCGATCACGTCGGACTTGGTCCCGATTTCGACGGCGCAGTCGATTTCCCCCAAGGCGCGCAGGATGTTTCGATGTATCCGAACATAACTTATGAACTTTTGAAACGTGGTTACAGCGAGCAGGACATTCGCAAGATTCTCGGTGAAAATTTCCTGCGCGTGTTTGCTGCAGCGGAGCGCGTGAGCCGCGGCATGAGCAAGTCGATCAGCGGTGATGGTAGCGTACGCCGAATCGGGAAGTAGCCGCCGTTAGTCCAGCTAACTCCTACTATCTGTGTGCTCCGTGACTCTGTGGTGAGTCACTTCGAACATTTGTTCACCACAGAGTCACTGAGGACACGGAGGATGCACAGAGGATTTCTCAAATCAGGACACCACGCCGAATGTCGCGGATTGGAAAAATCTGTGTAATCTGCGTAATCTGTGGATGCATAAGATGAAGCCAGCCGGAATCTACATTCACATCCCATTCTGCCGTTCGCGTTGTTCGTACTGCGATTTCGCCACCGGCATGTACAACGCTGAAACAGCCGAGCGTTATGTGCGCTCCCTGGTTGGTGAAATTGAATCGTGGCGCGTGGTTGAGCCGCCGGAAAAGGTCGATACGATCTACTTTGGTGGGGGCACGCCATCGCTGCTCTCGCCAGGTCAGCTGGAAATGATTCTGAGCGCGGTGCACCAACGCTTCACGGTCTCCCCCGAGAGCGAAGTGACGCTGGAGATAAATCCCGGAAGCGCTACACCGGCAACGTTAGCTGCGTTTCGCAGTCTCGGCGTCAATCGCGCGAGTTTTGGAGCGCAGACGTTTGACGATAACGAACTTGCGCGTCTCGGTCGCTCCCACAGCGCAGATGATGCGCGCCGCACCTTTCGCTACTTGCGCGACGCCGGTTTCGATAACGTCAGCTTCGATCTAATTGCCGGGTTGCCGGGCCAGACGATGGCAGGCTGGCGCCGAAATTTAGATGAAGCCTTCGCGCTCAGACCGGAACACCTTTCGTTTTATCTCCTGGAAGTCCATCACGGAACGCCACTGGCAAGTCACATCAAAAGTGGTCTGCAACCGAAGCCCGACGAAGATCTCGCGGTCGAGATGTATGAACTAATAATTGATCGTGCCGTCGAAGCCGAATACGAGCACTACGAGATTTCCAATCTTTGTTTGCCGGGGATGCAGTCGCGTCACAACACCAAGTATTGGACCGCCGCGCCTTACTATGGTTTCGGATGTTCGGCGCATTCCTATGATGGCGAGTCGCGGCGCTGGGCAAATGAACGCGATCTGACGCGCTACATGGAAATGATCGAACAAGAGCCCACGGCAATCGTGGATGAAACTCAACTGAGCGAAGCCGATCGCCAGGCGGAGGCGGTCTTTCTCGGGCTGCGGATGATGCGGGGCTTGAGCTTCAACGAATACAGCCGCGAGTTTGGCGCGGATTTGCGCGAGAAACATCAACAGGAGCTGAGGCGTTTTCGTGACGCGGGCTTGATCGAATGTGATGGCGATCTGCTGAAGCTAACGCGAGCCGGTGCGTTAATGTCGAACGAAGTGTTTGCGGCGTTTGTTTAGATTTTGGATTGCGGCGACCTGTCGCCGCCTTGGTTCGCGGCGGCTGTCGCCACGAGCTCAGATTGCTCAATTCATGGCAGCGACAGTTCGCGACCAAACAAAGCGCTGACAGGTCAGCGCACTCCAAAAAGTTCGCCCGGCAAATGAAGCGCAATCTGATCATTGCCATTGATGGACCGTCCGGCTCAGGTAAGTCAACGCTTGGCCGGATGCTGGCGCGCGATCTGAATCTGCTTTATATCGACACCGGCTCGATGTATCGCGCGGTGGCGCTGGCGGTGATGGAATCGAGTATTAGCGCTACCGACGATGTCGCCGTAGGATCGCTCGCGGGCCGAGTGGACATCGATCTCAAGGGCGATCCTGATACCTTGCGCGTCACCCTTGAAGGTCGTGATGTTACTGATCAGATTCGCAGTGAAGCGGTCACGCACTTGTCGTCAGTGATTTCAACCATTCCCGAAGTGCGCCGGGCGATGGTCGCGCGGCAACGCCAGCTGGGCACACGAGGCGCGGTGCTCAATGGCCGCGACATCGGGACTGTAGTTTTCCCTGATGCCGACGTGAAGTTTTTCCTGACTGCATTGCCGCAGGCGCGTGCAGAGAGACGCTTTAACGAGGAGCGGGCGCAGGACCCGAAGGCTGACTTTGAGGAAACTTTCGCGGACATGGCCGAACGAGACGCCCGGGATACTACGCGCGCTGATTCGCCGCTTAAGAGTGCTGACGACGCAATAGTCGTCGATTCGACAGGGTTGTCTATCGATGAAGTTTTTCAACAAATGATGACGGCAGTGCGGGAAAAAACCGGCTAGACTGGAACCTGATACACGATGAGCATGAAGCGGTTTGCCTTCTCATTTAAGTCGGAAGCGATCTGGCTCACGCTCTTCCCGTTCGTTTTAGTAGGCGTTGGTTTGTTCATCTTGCTTATGGTTCTCATCGTTCGCTCGTTGCATTGAACAAATCCGAAATCCTAATTTCGCAATCCGAAATTTTCTATGTTCACTGGTATCATCGAAGAACTTGGTCGCGTACGCGAGGTTGAGCAACACGGCGAAGACGCGCGGATCGTGATTGCAGCTCAACTCGTCACCGAAGACATTCACGAGGGCGATTCGATTGCCGTCAACGGCGTTTGCCTGACGGCGCTGAATGTTCATAAGGACTCGTTCGCGGCAGATGTATCGCGCGAAACTCTCAACCGCTCCACGCTCGGGCGTCTGCAAACAGGTGCGCCAGTTAATCTCGAACGCTCGGTTACTCCGATGACGCGTCTGGGCGGTCATCTCGTTCAGGGTCACGTCGATGCTCGCGGAACGTTTCTGGGTGCGGAAGCGCACGGCGGTTCTTGGACCGTGCGCATTGCTTACCCGCCCGAGATTGCGCGTTATCTTGTCTTCAAAGGCTCGGTCGCAGTGGAGGGAATTAGCCTCACGATAGCCGGACTGACTGACGACCACTTTGCCATCGCCATCATTCCGAAGACCTGGGAAGTAACAAACTTTTCTCATTTGCAGCCGGGCGATGAGGTGAACCTCGAGGCCGACGTGATTGCCAAATATGTTGAGCGCATCCTTAGCTTTTCTGAAATCAGGACCTCACACAGCAAAGAGCCGCAAAGTGGGGTATAAGAATTCAGGCCTTTCCACTGCAGGCTTTAGGAGATGACCACTATGTTAAATATCAAGAAGCTGGAAATCGAGTACGTCACAAATCGCGCGGGTGAGAAAGACTGCGGTTGATTGTACCCATCGATAGTTTTGAGGAATTGATTGAAGATATCGAAGACCTTGCAGTTGCTGCCGAGCGTCGCGAAGAACCAACAATCACCCATGATCAGTTGCTAACCGAGCTGAAGCAGGATGGCCTCATTTAGGATCCAATGGAAGAAGTCGGCTGCAAAAGAACTTCGCAATCTGCCACAGGAAGTGATCGCCGAGATTGTCGATCGGGTTGCGAATTAGGGTGAAGACCCTTTCCCTTCCGGCGTTAAGAAGGTCGCCGGCGCAGAACACACCTACCGGATTCGATTCAGTTCACACCGTGTCATCTACACTGTTTCAAGAGACAATCTCGTTGTTGAAATAGTTAGAGTGGGTCAGCGCCAAAGCGTGTACAAACGTTGACGCTGTAGCCCTGGCCCGCATGCAAAAGGGGTTGTTCTTGGGTTACCATGACCTGCGGAAATTTCAGATCTCAGATTTAATATTCCAAATCAGAGTTCAGATCGCAAAAAAATGACCTTTGCCTCCATCGAAGACGCCGTCGCCGAAATACGCAAAGGGCGCATGATCATTATCGTTGACGACGAAGACCGCGAAAACGAAGGCGATTTGGTGTGTGCGGCCGAGAAAGCAACGCCTGAAATTATTAACTTCATGGCCCGTCACGCACGCGGCTTGATTTGTTTGCCGTTGACCGAAGAGCGCTGCGACGAGTTGCACCTCACCACACAGGTTGCCGACAACACGTCCTTTCTGGGTACCGCCTTCACTGTTTCTATCGACGCTCGCAAAGGTGTGACCACTGGAATCTCGGTCGCCGATCGCGCGACGACGATTCAGGTGGCGGTTGATCCGCAAACGCGACCGCAGGACCTGGCCCGCCCCGGACACGTGTTTCCATTGCGCGCGAAAAAAGGGGGCGTGCTGGTGCGCCCGGGACAGACCGAAGCCAGCGTTGACATCGCGCGTATCGCCGGTCTTTATCCGGCCGGGGTGATCTGCGAGATCATGAACGAAGACGGCACGATGTCCCGCCTGCCGCAGCTCCGGGATTTTGCCGAAGCCCACGAGTTAAAAATGATCACGGTTGCTGATCTGGTCAGATACCGCATCAGCAAAGAGACGCTGGTGAAACGGGCGGTCGAAACTGACTTGCCCACAGTCTATGGACGTTTCCGGGCGGTCGCTTACGAAAACATAATTAACGGCGATGTGCATCTGGCAATGGTGATGGGTGATATCCGTGCTGAGGATGCCGTGCTCGTGCGTGTGCATACGGAGAATGTCACTTGCGACATGTTTGGCTCCTTAGTCGATGACACTGGTTTTCAGTTGCATACCGCACTCGAAAAAATCTCTGCCGCAGGCCAGGGCGTGGTTCTTTATTTGCGCCAGCGCGAACACAGTCTCGACTTGGTGAATCAGTTGCGGACTTACGCAGTGATGCAGGAAAAAGCGATAGGCAAGCGCGAAGCGAGCCTCGAAACAGGATACGGCAGTGACCGCGATTACGGAGTTGGCGCCCAGATACTTCATGACCTGGGGCTCCGTCGTATACAATTGCTGACGAACCACCCCCCCAAAGTCGCAGCCCTTGAAGGTTTCGAGCTAGAGGTTGTGGGCAGCGTGCCCTTGGGCCAGCCCGCGCATCTCAAAGACTCGGCAGCGCCGGAAAAACAACCGCTTCCGGAGGACCGAGAACAACGGGCCTAAGTCGAAGAGTCTGCGGTTCCCGGCGAGTTTCAAAGGCTGTTTTGATTAGTTTCGGGATTCCCTCTCCCAATTTGTAGGCCAGCAAAGCAGGACAGACATTCCTGTCTGTCGCTTTTGGAGACCAGGGACAGGCAGGAGTGTCTGTCCTACTAAGCGGCGGCTGTTTGTTATGAGTGAAGACGATCGCGAAAAAGATCCGGGTAGGGAAGTCTCCTCGGGAGATTCGTCTGCTTCGCCCGGCGAGATTCGCGACGCCCTGCAATCCAAAACCGATGAGCCAATCCCGCCGGTTGCGGAAGCAATCGCTGAGCGCGACGCCGAGCAAAAGCACCCTGTAACTCCGCAGGGACGGCGGCGCCGTTTCCTGAACCGGCGTAATGCTGTGATCTCCGCCGTCGCCGCGGCGATTGGCATCGTCGCGTTGATTCTGCTGATCCTGATTCTCTATCGGTTTGGTTTTGTCGACCGCTACGTCGCCGGTCAAATCAAGGACACCTTTGCGAAGTATGGAATTCGCGCGGAAATTAAAGAATTCCACGCCGGTTTCCCGCCGCAGACCGTGGAGATGTCCGGCGTCGAACTTTATGACGCGCAAACCGGCGAGAAGCTGGGAAAGATTGACCGTCTGCTCGCAACCATCCGCATCGAGGACCTTTATGCGTTGAATCTTCAACGCAATATCAACCTGAAGGACCTCAAAATTGAGGGACTCGAAACCTGGGTCACCTTCGACGAGCAGGGGCGGTCAAACTTTCGCAATATCCATATCCCGCCGCCCGAAATAAACCGGCGCCTCCTGTTTGCCTATACCACTGCGAATATTGAAATCAAGAGCGGGGTCGTGCACTACGGTGATGTGCGGCACGAAATCTCTGGCGAGGCGCGAAATCTGAGAGCAACAATTCTTCCCAAGGACCTTAGCGCCCCGGTCGAGAACCGGATGCATCCGGTGACCTTCGCGGTTTCGAATTCCACGTTCACGTACGACGGCCGAGCGGTCAACAACATCGACATTAATGCGCAACTTCGAGTGAATGAGACACGCGCCGAGATTCAGCAGCTGGCGCTGCGTTCGCCCGTCGCCGAAGCCACTCTAAGCGGAACGATGGACGACTGGCGGGCCCTGCATTACCAGATGAACATCACGTCGTCGGTTGATCTCACCCAGCTTTCAGAAGTGCTTCAGGGTGGTACAACTTTGCGCGGCACCGGAAAATTCGCCGGCAGCGTTTCCGGTGAAGGCGACAAATACAAAGTTGCAGGCAACGTCAATTCCGATTCGCTCGCGGCTGACAACCTGCGCCTGCAGGGACTGAACGTTACTGCTAAAGGCAGCGGTCAGGGCCGCAGCTACGACATCAACGGCAACGCGGTCGCGACGCTCTTGTCCGTCGGAGACTTTCAACTAAATAACGTGCAACTTGTCGGGGCGGTGATGGGAACAGGTTCAGATTTCCGCTGGCTAGGTGAGTTGCGCGCGGCCGCGGAGAAGAGCTATGGCACGACGATCGCCGGTTTGATTCTCCACGATGCCCAAGCCGAAATGAAAGCCGGCGCGCTCACGGCGTCGTCTTCGCAGTTTAGCGCGAACAGCCTGGTTGCTCGAGGCACACATGCAAATGGAATCACTGCTACCAACCTGCACCTTCGTAGTGAAAACAACAATACGACTGCCAGCGTGGCGCGCGTTAAGGCGGGGACGATTACGTCGTCCGGCGCAAAGGTCAACGGCGTAACCGCCAACAATGTAGACATCACCAGCCGCGGCGGTGTGACCAGCGTCGTTATTAAAGACGTACAGGTTGGAGCGACCTCCGCCGCCGGCGCAGAGATCGGCAACATCAACATAGCCGGGGTGCGGCTCTCAGTCCGCGACGGTCGCATGACGGGTTCGACCGCTGACATCGATGCCGGCGCGGTCAAGCTCGCCGATGGCCAAATCGAAAATGTGAAGCTTGCCAAGCCGGTATTTGTAGTTGAACCTTCGGGACGCTATCGAGCAAGCGCTGATTTGAGTATCGGCGGCGGCGTGCTGGGCCAGATGAACATGGGCCAGGCGCACGCTCAATTGGTCGCGACTAACGCGGAGATACAACTAAATAACTTCACTGCCGACATATTTAAAGGCCGGGCCAACGGCAATGCGAGAATAGCAATCGCCAAAGGTGGCACGTCGCGGATTGCAGCCACGTTTGATCAAGTGGACGTTGCCGGCCCACTGACCGCGCTTGCGGGTGCGGCAGTGCCGTTGTCGGGTCGGGCCACCGGCAAAATTGATCTGGCATTTCCCGGAACTAATTTTCAACAAGCGTCGGGCACGCTCTCTACAAACTTCACAGCCGAGAACCTGGAAACAAATACCGGTCGCGTTCCGCTGTCAGGCGTGGTGGCGATCCGCGCGGATCGCGGGCTCTTCACTATCGATCAGGTAGATCTGCAAACTACCGCGACTAAACTCAAAGCCACCGGGCAGTTTTCCTTCTCGGGCGATTCAAATCTGCTGGTGGATTTGAATTCAGCAGACGCCGCCGAGCTGCAGACAGTTCTCATCTCGTCCGGTTTGCTGCCCGACGTTGAAGAGCAAATGCGCACTTATGGGCTTGAACTAGCTGGCCAGTTGGCCTTCAAAGGAACGTTAAAAGGAAAACTTAGCTCCCCGGACATCGATGGACGAGTTTCGCTTAGCACGCTGGTGGTCAACGGTGCCGATCTTGGCTCGCTGTCGGCGTCGCTAAAGATGACGGCGGCTGAAATGCAGATCGTTGACGGGCGTTTGACTGAGAAAGATGGTGGCGGCATGCAGTTTTCGGTGAACGCGCCGCGCACGGGCAAAGACAACACAACATTTGAGGCAACTCTCGATCGCGTCAACGCCGGCAATCTGCTGGCGGCACTCCCCTTGAGCAAAGCCTCGCGCGCTCAGTTTGCCGATACACAATCTGATGCCTCGGGCTCGATAAAGATAACCGGTATACCAAACGCGATGAGTGGCAGCGCCGAGCTGCGTTTTGGTCCAGGCCGTCTGGCTGGCGAACCGCTCGAAAGCATGATCGCGCGCGCGACGTTTGCCGGGTCGCAAGTGAAAATCGAGAGTGTTGATGCGCGCTTAACTGCGGGCCACGTCGTTGGCAGCGGCACGTATGACACAACCAGCAAAGCGTTTGACGTTCAAGGCCGCGCGGAGGGAGTGCAACTCAGCAGGCTGTTCGCGCTGACCAGTAATCCGCAACTCTCGAGCGTCAGCGGCACCGCGGACTTCAACGCACACATCATCGGAAACTTGTCTGAGTCAGACTTCTCAGCCTATCAAATTACGTTTGACGGCCAGGGAAAAGACGTCGTCATCAACGGCCGCGCTGCCGGCACGCTCGCGCTGGCGGGAAGAACGGAGAACAAGCAACTAAACATCTCGCTGACGACGGGAATCTTCGGGGCGACGCCGCAAGTAGTGTCAGCGCAGATAAACCTCGCCAGCGATAAGCTGGCAGCCAACATCGAAACCACTCTAACCAACGCGGACTTAACGCCCCTATTGAAGATGCTGCTGCCGCAAGCTTCGGTGGAAATTTCCGGAATAGCAACCGGCACGCTCAAAGCGAGCGGCAATCTGCTCGACGAGGATGGCTACTTTTCAAAAGACGGTTTACAGGGAACGGCAAACTTCACCAGTCTCAGTTTCAAAGTTGCTGATGTGCAACTAAACGCGACCTCGCCGCTCATCGTGCGCTTCTCGCCGAGCGAAGTGACTTTCGAAAAGACTCAGTTTACCGGTACCGGCACCAACCTCGCACTGGGTGGAACGCTCGCTGTCGGTCCTGAAGGTCATCAAAGTATGACAGCAGATGGCCAGCTCAACCTCCGCGTTTTGAATGGACTAAGTCCCGATGCGTTTCTCTCGGGCACGGCCGAAGTCGCCGTTAGGGTTACCGGCACGTATGAACGTCCCAGACTTAACGGAACCGCTTCGGTCGCGCAAGGATCGTTTTCTTTGCTGGTCGGTAATGAGCGCTGGACTATCGCCAACCTGAAAGCGCTGGTTAGATTCACCGCCAACCAGGCGCAAATTGATTCCATGACCGGAACGCTGGGCGGCGGACACATCTCTGCAACGGGTGGCGCCCTGCTCGACGGACTAACGCTTGCTCGCTTTCTGTTCAATATCCATGGCGACAACGTTTCCGCTCCCTACCCCACAAACTTTCGCACGACGGCCGACATCGATCTCGAAATAAAAGGCACGTCGCGTGAACAGTTGATTGGCGGCACGGTAAACGTTAAGCGCAGCGAATACACCGAGGACATCGAACTCGCCGATCTAATCAATTTCAGACAAAAAGAATCCATCGAGGAAGGCAGCGAGATTGAGATAACGCGCGCGGCTTTGTTTAGCGACTTGCGCGTTGAAGGCCGCAACGCGTTGGTGGTCAGAAACAATCTAGCAGATTTGGTCGCCTCGGTTTCGCTTCAGGTAAACGGTCCCGTGAAGGACCCGCTGGTTTCCGGAAGAATCACCGCGACCAGCGGCACTCTAAATTTCCGCAACGATCGTTACGAGATCACACGCGCGTTGATGGACTTCCCGCCGCAGCGACAGTCGGATCCGATAATAAATATTCAGGGAGAGGCGCAGATTCGCGGTTACCGTATAACAGTTGGGCTAGCTGGCCCGCTTTCGCAACCGCAGGCCGTCATCAGTTCAGAACCGGCCCTGCCGCAGGCTGACGTCGTTTCCCTGATTACAACTGGACAGCTCGCTACCGGCGACACGAGCAGTTCAATTCTGTCCCAGTCGGGTTTGGGAACCGCAACCAGTCTCTTGACCGACGCGCTCATCAACGCGCCGGCGCAGCGTGCCACGAGCAAGCTCTTTGGATTGAGCCGCTTTGAAATCAATCCGGTAATCGGCGGCAGTGGCTCAACGCCGGCGGCGCGTTTGACTGTCGGGAAGAGAATCAACAAAGACCTTTCGGTAACGTATTCGACTAACGTGGCTTCGGATCCCAATCAGATATTGGCGCTCGAGTATCGTGTTTCCGATCGCCTGTTCTTCATCGCGCAATATGAGCAGGCATCGACGCGCCGGCTGACTTCGCGAAACAACAACTTCAGTTTTGAGATCCGATTCAGACGACGGTTTTAAGGCAGGTGCTGGTGCGACGGTTTCTTAAGACAGTTTTTCTGGCAGCCATAGTACTACTTGCTTCGGTGAGCACGCAGGCGGGCTCTACCTTTGCGGAATACGAAGGGCGGCTGATCACTTCCGTTGCGATTGCCTTTGAAGGCTCGCCCGCTGACCCGGCAGCCGAAGCTGAGTTTCTGTCGATCGTGCGAGTGGTTCCCAGCACAACATTTTCAGCGGTGAACGTGCGCGACTCGCTGCAGGCGTTGTTTGATTCCGAGCGAGTAGCGAATGCGCGTGTGGAAGTTATTGAGGGATCCGCCAAGACCGGTCCTATTCGGCTCCGTTTTGTGATTCAAAGGCAGGTACAGATCGGCGACGTCAAGTTTGAATTGACATTGCCAACCGGCACGCCTGTTTCCGAAGATGAACTGCGTGCGCGCGTGAATCTCACTCAACCGGGAACGCGCCTTTCCAAACAGATCATTCTGCATAATTCGGAAGAGTTGCAGGTCTTCCTGCGCGATCGCGGTTACTTCAATGCCGTGATCGAGCCGCGCGAACAACTCGACCCAAGCGGAACGCGTGCGACTGTTACTTATCGCATCGTGCCCGGTGAGCAGGCGCGGGTTGAGGCTTTCAGCATCAACATCAAGGGGTTTGAGGCCGCGGCGGTTAAGCCGACATTGCGACTCCAGCCAGGCGCGCCTTTCACCCGCGAAGCGCTGGGGGCTGACACTGGGAAGGTCCAGCAGGCGATAATCGATCAGGGTTTCCTTTCGCCGTTGCTTGACGACCCGAGGGTGGAACGCGACGCTGACAAGAACGCGATCACGATCAGCCTGAGCGGTGGCGTGGGACCAAAAGTCAGCGTGCTCGTTCCGGATTATTCGATGAACGAAAAGACGGCGCGCGAGCTTTTGCCGGTGAAGCGTGAAGGCAATATCGACCAGTCTGCAATCATCGAAGGCGCGCGCCGGTTGCGTAACAAACTTCAAGAGCAGGGATATTTCTTTGCGGAAGTAACTCCGGTTTGCTCAGTAACCCCGGCACCTCCCGAGCTTGGCCAAAATGGGACGGCAGCAGCCTGTGAAACGTTGAACCCTGAAAACCTGACCGGACACGCCGTCGAAATACGCTACGACATCGAACGCGGACGACGCTTCAAGCTCAACGACATTCGCATCACCGGCACCAACAAGATCACTTATGCCGACGTAGCTGCCGACCTCAGGACGCAGAAAGCAGGCGCCATCGGCTTGATTCCGTTGCTCGGCTATGGCCGTGGCTACACCAGTCTCACCTTGCTCGAACAGGACAAGCGCACCATCAGAAACTACATGCGCAACGATCTCGGTTATCGCCGGGCGGAAGTAGACGTGCTTCAGGGTGTATCGCTTAACGGCGACAGTTTGATCATCACGTTCCAGGTAACTGAAGGACCGTTGACACGAATTGCCGGCGTCGAGATTCGCGGCAACAAGATTTACACCGACCAGCGCTTGCGCGATGAGTTGAAAACGGTGATTGGTGCTCCTTTTTCACGTTCCCAAGCGCGGGCCGACGGCGAGCGCATGAGCGGGCTCTATTCACGCGAAGGTTACATAAACGCGCGCGTGGATTTTTCCGTGGTCGAACTTCCGAAGAAGGGTGACGATGAACAGGTCAGGCTGATCTATTCGATCAGCGACGAAGGCGATAAGGTTTACATAAACCGGATCGTGATTAGCGGCGTTAGTGGCAGCACCAAAGCACGGCAAACCAAGCGCGACGCGATCCTGCGAGTGATACCAATCGCCGAGGGCGACGTGCTGCGCTCGGATCGAATTGCCGACGCCGAACGCGAGCTTTATCTGACAGACGCTTACCGCCAGGTGATTATTCGCACCGAGGCGGCTGGTGAAACAGCTTCCGGGTTCAAGCGCCGCGATGTACTGATCGATGTCGAAGAAAAGAAGCCGCGCGTGATGGACTACGGCGGCGGCTACTCAACTGATACCGGCGCGCTCGGCCTGCTGGAAATCAGCAACGTCAACCTAATGAATAAACTGCGCCAGGGCGCGATGCGTTTGCGCGTCAGCAGCCAGCAGCAGCGCCTCAGATTTGAATATCTGGATCCACGCTTCAAGCGCTACGGCGCAAAAGGGTTTGCTCCGCTTGGGTTGTCACTCGAGTATCAACGTGATTCGACAGTGACGCGGTTTTTCCGTTCGGCGATTGACCGCGGCACCCTGGGGATCGTGCAACGACTCGACGATCGGGGACACGCGCTGAATGATTTCCTGATGCGGGTCAAGGAGCCGACGATCAACCGCTTCACCGCCGCGATTGAGACGCAGCGGATTCTTAGTCCCAAAACACATTCGGGCGTGTTTCTTCGTTATAGTTATGAAGACGTGCGGCTTTTCAATCTTGAAAGCTTGTTGATTAAGCCGGTCCTGCAACCGGATCGTGCCGTCAGGCTCTCCAAGTTTGGCGCTTCTTACGTACGCGATACACGCGAGCGTTGCGAGCGAGGTTTATTAGGCGCGGTTCACAATCCGGACGACGAAACGGGCGCCCCAGGCGAAATCTGTCGCTACAATCAACTGGACGCCACGCGCGGCTCTTTCTTCAATATTGATTATGCAGTTTCTCTGCGGCAATTGGGCGGAAACATCTCCTTCAACCGGCTGCAGGCGAGCTATCGGCGCTATTACAAGCTGAACTCGTTTCGCGGGACGGTCCTCGCCGCTAATGCCACGCTGGGACTCGCAAATCTCTTCAACCCGCGCGATCGTGGCGGCGCGCCTGGAATCGATGAAATCGATCTTACGCTCCCGATTAGTGAACGGTTTTTTTCCGGTGGCTCAACTACACTGCGCGGCTTTAACTTCGAAGAGGCCGGTCCACGTCAGGTCATCATTCCCAAAGGCCGGTTCATCGATCGAAACAAGAAACCAGTGTTGTTGAATCCGTTTACCTTGCCCGTGGGCGGCAACGCGCTGGCGATTCTCAATTTCGAGGCGCGCATTCCCGCAACTAGATCGCTTCAGGTAGTTCCTTTTTACGATGGTGGTAACGTGTTTCGTCGCGTTGGCGATTTGTTTGGCCGACGCGACACCACGCCGATACCGCCCGGCGATCTGCTTGCCGCCATAAATGCCGCGAACCTGCGCGCTCACTGGACTAACACGGTGGGTCTTGGTTTCAGAATTCAAACGCCGTTCGGCGGCGCGCTGGCGATCGACTACGGCTACCTGCTCCGACCGCCGGAGTTTTTGATTCCCCAGCGTGGCCCAACCGGCGGCCCTGACGATTTTAATGGCACGCCGGCGGTCTATCGTCTAAAGCGAACGCAGGTGCACTTCAGGTTTACGCAGACGTTCTAGGAACAGTGAGCAGCGAGCGGTGGGCAGTGACCAGCGAGCAAAAGGCAATGAGGATGATTACTATGGCCCTAAGATTCCGGAACACTCGATTGGTATTGGCTGCTGTTTTGCTGCTCACGGCTCACTGCTCACTGCTTACTGGCGCGGCTTCCGCGCAGCAAGTCATCGACAAGATGGTTGCTACTGTAAACGCCGGCGTGTTGCCGGAGTGCCGTAAGATTTGTCTAATCACCTATTCTGATCTGCTCTGGCAGCTGGCGCTGCAACCAAACACACCGTTGGATAACCCGGGTACAGCCGACCTCAACCACGCGTTGCGCTTGCTGACTGACCAGAGACTCATTCTGCAGGAGGCGGAAAAGTTGCCCTCGATCGAGCCTACCGCCGAGGAGGTCAAGAGTGCCCGTGATGAACTGGCTAAAGCATTTGCTTCGCCGACAGAGTTTCAGCAGCGCCTGGAGCGCGTAGGACTAACGGCCGACAAGTTGAATGAAATCCTGGAGCAGCGCGTCAGAATTGATAAGTACCTCGACTTCCGTTTTCGCAACTTCGTGGTGATTACTCCGAAAGAGGTTGCCGACTATTACAAAGATGCCTATGTGCCGCGCCTGCGAGCGCGCGGCTCGGGGGAGGTGGTGCGCACTCTCGAAGAGGCGCGCGTCGAAATCGAAAAGACACTTACTGAAGCGAAGATTGAATCAGATATGGACGCTTTTCTGGATAACGCTCGCGAGCGCGCCGAAATCGTCATATTGAATCCGCTCTAGAAAGAGTCGGCGGACCATAACGCACTGCCAATGAAATTATCTGCCAACTTTTCAAAGTCCAAGGCCGCCATTCTGGCAGTCGTGCTTCTGGTGGGCCTGAGTCTTGTAGTGCTGACTAAAAACTCGCTTCCCGCCTCCGGCCAGCGCCAGCGAACAGCAACTCCCGCGAAGGGCAAGACGGTTACTGCCAACGATTTTCCGGGGCAGGACCTCGGCGCGAAAATTAACGCCGCTGATAAAGCGCTGGGAACAACCCTCGGCGAGATACTGGTAAAAGGTGGCGGCACAATCTCTACGCAGGTCGTCGTCTCTTCCGATCATGTCTTGCGACTGATGCCCGGCACCTATGCTACGAAAACCGCCAATGTTCCGATCCTGCTGAAGCCCCGCTCGTCTTTGATTGGCGCCGACTGGGATCACACGATCATACTTGAATCCACTGCGACCGGGCAGTTTACAGTTGTCAGCGCTTACAACCACGCCCTTGAAAACGGCGCCGCCGACTCCGGCTTAACAATTCGCGATCTGCAAATCAAAGGCGCGAACCCTGGCTTCAATTCCGCGCCGCAGGCGGTCTCGCTGGGCAATTGCTCCGGCTGTTTGGTAGATAAAGTTTGGCTTAATGGGACTCGTTCAATTGGCATTCAACTGGGCGGTTCCTCGCGGAAGGGATTTTTCGCCGACAATTCCAAGGTCACGAACTGTCTCTTCACCCGCGTCGCCTCGCAAAATCTCGCGCTGGTTAATGGCAGGAACATTCTCTTCGAGGGAAACCGGTTCATGACGTCCGGCCAGGTAGGCGGACCAGGTAATACCAACATCGACCTCGAGGTAAACGAAGGCACCGATCATCTCGAAAACGTGATTATCAGAAACAACTTGATCGACGTCCGCAATTCGGAAACGTCTCCCACCGGAAATGGCATTGTGGTGCAGGCCAGTTCAGGCACACCCTTCATTGGATCGATCGTAGTCGAAAAAAACACGATCATCGGCGGTGAAACCCAGGGCACCGTAACCAACGTGCTCAGCAACGGCATTTATATTTATGGCGCCACGATGCGCGATGTGACCATTAGAGACAACACGATTCGCCGCACCGGGCAAAGCGGTATCCGGATCGAAGGCAAGCAGATTGTGGTGACGAATAATCAGTTGTTCGACGTTGGCGGGGGCGGCATCGCGGGCTTCGTTGTAATTGCAACTGACAGCCAGATCACGGGGAACACACTCGTCTATAGCGGAAACGGACCAGCTGACGGAACGATACAGGTCCTTCCGGGTTCGGCACGCAACGTTATCCAAAACAATCGCGGCTGGCAGGTTGTCGGAAACATTCGCTGACCCAAGCGTAGCCAGTACTGCGATCACGCCGGACGGCGCAGGTAAGTGCGGAGTTCCGGCGGAGTGGCTTTTCGCAGCAGCGCGCTCTTGGCCTTCCATTCCAGCGTGCGACTAAGCTCAACCAGAAAACGCGTCTCACCAGATTCCAACACAGTCACTGGTTCACCATTGCTATAGAGGATGCGATTTGCCGTGTGCGCGGTGACGCGTCCACCGGGTGTGATGATGCCGACAAGGTTCAAAGGATCGGCCGCGCTTACAGAGACGAGACTCTCGGTCTCGGTTGTTACTGCCTCCGTAATTCGCTCCTGAGCTTCTTGCGCGGCTGAACGGAAGCCAAAATCCATCGCTCCGGTACGCGCGCGCCGGATTGATCGTAACATCCCCACGGCTTCGGGAAGCGCAAACTGCTCGCCTGATATTCCTGCCACAAAACGTCCGCCGCGAATTTCGCCACGCGCTTCGAGACGATGATATATCCGGAGCAAGACGCGCCAGGGCAGCACAATGCCTTCGCGCTCGAGCAGGCGTTTGAATACGACTCCGTAGCGTTTGAGCAGGATGCGTGCAATTTCTTCAGCGGCTTCGGGATCAGTCGTCCCCGGGACACCGGCGATCGCCGTATCGCGTTGCAGCAGTGACCAGCGTCCAGCGCTCGACATCTCGTAGACAGGTTGCCGATGCTTGCGCCTCGCGGCCGCCTGCGTCCGCCTACTCGCAGGCGTTAACAGCGCCCGCAAACCGGCGAAACTGTCGGAGATAACCAGCCCGTTTGCCACGAGCTCAGCTAACGCCTCCTCAACCTGAGCCCGCAGGAGTTTCGTACCTTCCACGATGTCCGTGAAGAAAGACGCGCCACGGGTTGTCAGGTAATCGTGCACGGCGCTTGTAGTTGAGGAGAACTCGACTTCGCTCAGCGAAGGCGGCGGAAAGACGGAATTCCAAATCGCGAAGTTCTTGCGTCGTACCAGCGCGATCGGCGTGTTGCGGACGGGCGCCGCACCTCGCGGGCGTTCGTTCCCAGGCTCTGGTGTTCCGCGCGCTGGGGTTGGCGGAGTTAGCCTAGCCCACACCACCTCGCCTGACAGACACAGGGCATCAAGCCACGCTGGATCGTATTCCGCCAAGCGGGCCGGCAGGAGCTCTCCCTCCCAGGCCGCAGCCGGCGCTTCGAACCCTTCCAACTGCTCGATGATGGCGCGCACGCTTTCCGGGCCTTCCATCTGATGTTCAGGAGCGACCTTTTGCCAGGCGAGCAGGTAACGCATGAAATCGGCGGTCGACACCGGCTCGATCTCCTGCCGCAAACGATTGAGCGTGTAACTGTGAATGCGTGCGAGCAAGCGACGCGCGCACCACTCCGTTTCCGTGCCGCCGGGCGTGAACTGGCCGCGAATCACAAAGCCTTCCGCCTCAAGTTTGAGCAACCCTAACTCGATGTCGTTTGCACTGAGTCCGAATGAGTCGGCGAGTGCCCGGACGGTTGCTGGTCCCAGGCCCTCAAGTCGTCCGCGCAGCACTTCTACCAGCGCGCTTTCAAAACTCCACGGCGACTGCGTCAAACTTTCGGGTGCGACAATTGGGGGCACGAGCGAGGCCGATGGGTAGATAGCCTGGATCTGAGGTAGCCGCTCGGCGGCGACCCAAAGCCTCAAGCTCTTCACCGGGCCCGCGGGCGTCACGCCCGCGATTCCAGTATTAACTTGCAGCACAGCGGCGCGGCGATCGTTCTTTAGCTCAGCAAAATAATCAGGCCACTCCGATCCTTCGGGTTCAGTTAGAAAGCCGAGTTCAACTAACGCATCGTGTAATTCATCCGGATTTTCGACGCGCGGCCAGACTTCATTGCGGACGCGATCGATAGCACCCTGATCCAGACGCCCCATGTCCTTGGCTGTTTGCGGATCCAGCCAGCGGCGTTGCTGCACCGCGCGAGTGCGTCGTTCTTCAAGTGGTGCGTCGTCGAGAAATGCGTAGGGTCGAGCGTTCAAGATTTCCTGCGCGAGCGGCGAAGCCTCGATTACGTCGCGGGCGAACAAGCGCTTTTCATTGCGTTCAATCGCCGTCAATAGCCGCTCGAGACTATCGATGTCCATCGCTTCTTCGAGGCAGTCCTTCACAGTTTGATCCACCAGCGGATGGACCGGAATCTCACGCTCACCGCCACCAAGATTTTCCTGACAAGCGACCTGATCCGGAAATATAGCGGTCAACAGATCTTCCGCGTCCATGCGTTGCAGCTGCGCCGGAATCTTCTTGCCGCCGCGCCGGCGCAGGACCGCCAGAGAACGCGTGACGTTCCAGCGCCAACGAATGTTCCACATCGGTGCGTCCAGTAATGCCTGGCACAAAAGCTGGCGCACGGTTTTGGAGTTGAGATAGTGAAACACTTCGTCGAGCGGAAAACTGTGGGTTGGGCCAAGTGAGAGAACTACAGCGTCTTCAGTCGCCGCAGCTTGCAGTTCAAAATTAAACTTGCGGCAAAAACGTTTGCGGAGCGCCAGGCCCCAGGCGCGGTTCAGCCGGCTGCCAAACGGCGAATGGACCACGAGCTGCATGCTGCCGCTATCGTCAAAGAAACGTTCGAGCACAAGGTTGTCCTGCGATGGCATTACTCCGAGCACCAGCTTGGCGCCGGCGAGATATTCGACAATTTGTTCAGCCGCAGCGCGCGAGATGCCGACTTCGTTTGTCAGGTACCCAATCGCCGGCTCGAGGTTGAGAGAAGGGGCACGCTCCGCAACCGACGCGCTTTCAACCACGTCAACGTTTTCGTAATTGGTGATGGCCTCGATTCGGTTGGCTACTTCTTCACGCAACCGCGAAACTGAAACCGACAGTTCATGCGTACGCGCGGGTGCTTCGCCCAACCAGAAGGGAATCGAAGGCGGTTGTCCGTGCGCATCTTCAACGCGCACTTTCCCCTGTTCAACTCGCAGCACGCGCCAGGAAGTATTTCCCAGTTGAAAGATGTCGCCCTGCAAACTCTCAATCGCGAAGTCTTCGTTTACAGAACCGATCACTAGTTCACTTGGTTCGAGTACAACGGCATAATCCGCGGTGTCAGGTATTGCGCCCCCGGAAGTGATGGCTGAAATGCGCGCATTGCGCCGTCCGCGAATGCGCTGATTAACGGCGTCGTGGTGGAGATAAGCAGAGCGCCGGCCGCGCTTGGTGGAAAACCCTTCGGCGAGCATGCGAATGACGGAGTCGAATTGCTCGCGTGTCAGGTTGCGGTAGGGATATGCGCGCTTGACCATTTCGAGCAGCGCGTTTTCAGTCCACTCTTCGGCTGCGGCGGCCGCAACGATCTGTTGCGCCAGAATGTCGAGTGGCAGTTCCGGCAGTTCCAGGCGATCGAGTTCACCACGACGCACGGAATCAACGATCGCAGCACACTCGACGAGTTCATCGCGCGATTGGGGAAAGATTCTTCCCTTGGGAAATCCGGCTACTGTGTGATTGGATCGCCCAACGCGCTGCAAGAAGCTCGCGATCGAACGAGTCGACCCGAGTTGGCAAACTAAATTCACGTCGCCGATGTCGATGCCGAGTTCTAACGAAGCGGTGGCGACGAGCGCGCTCAGTTCGCCCGCTTTCAATCTTTGTTCAGCCACCAGACGCTGTTCCCGCGCGAGGCTGCCGTGATGTGCGGCGATGTTTTCGTCGCCGAGGCGTTCGCCCAGATGACGGGAAACGCGCTCGGCCAGTCTGCGCGTGTTAACAAAGACGAGCGTCGTCTTATGCTCGCGTATCAGTTGCGCCAGGCGATCGTAAATCTCTTCCCAAACTTCGCCGGACATCACGGCTTGCAATGGCGATTCCGGTACCTCAATAGCAATATCCAATCGCCGCGTGTGACCGCTGTCGATGATGGTGCAGTCAGGCCTGTTCTCGGAATTAATGTTTGCATTGCCGACGAGGAAACGAGCGACTTCTTCGATGGGCCGCTGCGTGGCGGAGAGACCGATGCGAACCAAACGACGGGCGACGGACGGCCGGTGACCGGCGGTTTCTGAGAACAGGTCCTGGTTGTCGTCAGACTGGTACGGACACTGTTGAATCAACTGCTCCAGGCGTTCTATCGAAAGGGCGAGGTGGGAACCGCGTTTGTCGCCGACTACCGCGTGAATTTCATCGACGATCAGCGTGCGCGTCGTTTGCAGCATGCGCCGGCCACCTTCGCTCGTTAGCAAAATGTACAGAGACTCCGGCGTCGTGACGACGATGTGCGGTGGCCGCTTGGTCATCGCCGTTCGCTCGCCGGCCGGGGTGTCGCCGGTTCTGACAAACGTCCGGATGTTGACCTCGGGCAGACCCAGCGCTCGCAACTCCTCCTGAATACCGGCGAGCGGGATTTGCAAGTTACGTTGAATGTCGTTGCTGAGCGCTTTGAGTGGAGAAACGTAAACTACGTGGGTAGTGTCGTCGAGCTTTCCCTCAACTCCGAGTCGCACCAGATCATCAATCGCGGCCAGGAAAGCGGCCAGCGTTTTCCCGGAGCCAGTCGGCGCGGCAATTAAAGTGTTGTGCTGCGCCTTGACCGCCGGCCAGGCTTGTTCTTGCGGCGGCGTCGCCGCAGGAAAAGTCTTCGCAAACCAGCGCGCAACCGCCGGATGAAATATTTCGAGATTCATAGGGACGGAATTATAACTCAGAAAAGCCGGGATTGCACAAATGAAACAGTGGCCTAGACGTGCAATTAAAGACTGATCCGCAGATTTTGCAGATTGAAAGCAGCAAGCGGTAAGTGGGCAAGCAGGAAAGGGTAGACAGGAAGGGAAGCATTACCCATCGAAGCGCGTCTTGGAATCTGCGTAATCTGCGGATGGTTTATTCAAACTGTTTCTTGAACTCCTCGAACTGTTGCTGCAGCTTGCGAACTTCCATCGTTAAGGTCACTACCTGCTGTTCCAGCCCGTCAAATCTTTCGGAATCGCCAGTCCGTCGCCGGGTCGTTGACACCGACGCACCGCCCTCAGGGAACGCCTCAAGCTTCGGTTCTCCCGACAGCAGATGAGCGTAGCGCACTTCCTTTTGCCCGGTCTGCCGGGGCAAACGGGCGACAAGCGGATCCGGCTCGCGCGCGATCAACGAGTTGAGGGTGGAATCCACTTCTTCCAAGCCCGCAAACTCATGCAGACGAAAGGCGCGAGTGGCTAATTCGCCAGGCGTTTGCGGTCCTCTGAGCAACAGCACACAAATCAAGGCGAGCTCCGACGCGCTCAAGTGCATTACTTCCGGCAACACATGTTTGTATTTCGGCACCCGACTGGTGCTGCCGTAAAAGACGTAAGCAAGGTTCTTCTCACGCAAAGTTTCCAGCGCCTGCGCGACCGTTGCCTCGTCGTAAGAAGTGACCGGAGTGCGATTGTTCTTCTGATTACAAGCGAGGGTCAGCGAGTTTAAGGTTAGCGGATAATATTCCGGTGTAGTCAGTTGCTTTTCGACGAGCGAGCCGAGAACGCGCGCTTCGATGTCATTCAATACTGTTGCCAATGCCATTTGCTTTGCTCGACTTAGCTGCTGCGAAAGTACGCCGCAAAAATCTCTTTCAGTTCGGTTGGGCTTTGATATTCTTTCAGCGTCACTCCATTGCTACCTGAGATCATGGCTGATAGCAAACGTCCCTCAGCCG
Source organism: Acidobacteriota bacterium (assembly GCA_040002755.1). Taxonomy (GTDB): domain Bacteria; phylum Acidobacteriota; class Blastocatellia; order Pyrinomonadales; family Pyrinomonadaceae; genus PSRF01. Next base: position 22,451 of record JBDUDV010000057.1, read on the forward strand.
GACGATAGAGACATAACACCGGTTTGGCCCATTCAGTTGCTTTGCCGATTTCATAGCCAACACCAAGACTTGGCGTTGTAACTTCAGCGACAAGCTGATCGGAGCTCTTCAGCCA
>JBDUDV010000058.1:0-22003 GCA_040002755.1 Acidobacteriota bacterium
CCCACTCCGGTTTTCGAGACCGGTGCACTAAGCCACTATGCGACCTCTCCAAAAACAGATGTCAGATGCTGGATGTCAAAACTGGACTTCACCATCTGAACATCAAACATCCAGCAACTAACATTTCGCATCTGCTCTTCCCCGCCGCGCACGAAAGAACTCCTGCATAAACTCCCGGCACTCTGCTTCCAGCACCCCGGTGGTAACTTCAATGCGGTGATTCAAGAAATCCGTATCGCAAACCTTAAAGTGCGATTCAACCGCCCCGGCGCGTTCGTCGCGCGCCCCGTAGACCAGTCTCTTGACTCGTGCCTGGATCAACGCACCCGCGCACATCACGCAAGGTTCAATCGTGGAATAAACAATCGCCTCGGTGAGTCGGTAGTTCCCGATCTTTGCTGCCGCTTCTCGCAGCGCCAAGATTTCCGCATGTGCAGTCGGATCGCCATCCGTGCGCGTTCTGTTTCCCGCAACCGCCAGGACCTTATCAGCAACAACGATACAAGCGCCGATCGGAACTTCATCGCGTTCGCGAGCTTCATGAGCTGCAGCGAGGGCTTGGCGCATCCAATGCGCATCCGATTCTCTTTCCCCGCCGGCAGTCATGATAGAAGCAAGTTAGAAACAAGGGCAGCAAACGGAAAATTTAACTATAGGTGTCGCGCTCAAACACTGTCAAGCGAGTGATTTGTCGCTAAACCGAGACGTTAGCCAGCCACCAAACCAACCGTCTGCGAGATAGAATCTCTTCCGCTGAATACACTTAACTACGAACGAATGCGAAGTGCGTGCTATATTATTTTCGGAATCAGAACCCGCGCTCGCAATTCGGCGAACCCGCCGTCACGATCTACCGCAAATGACCACCGAAGCTCCGCAAAAAGGAACTGGATCAATGTCAGGCGACAGGATGACTGGTCGCTTGCGGCCGGCTTCTTCACCAGAACCGCCGATTCCAGAAAGAGCTCCACACAGCGCTACTTCGCAGATGCGACGAATGTCGCCGTCGGAATTCAACACCGCGATGATCCATTTCTATCGCGGCGAAGTGCAACGCTCAAACACCTGGCGCAACCGGCTCGACACGACTACAAACTGGGCCGTGCTCACAGCCGGCGCGACGCTGTCATTTGTTTTTAGCTCGCAAAGTAATCCGCACTTCGTTATCCCTATCAACTCGATCCTGGTTGCGATCTTTCTCCTAATGGAAGCGCGACGTTATCGTTACTATGAAATCTGGTCGAGCCGCGTGCGCGTGATCGAAACAGGTTACTTTGCTCAAATGCTGGCGCCGGAAAGCGTGCCGCCCGACGAGGGATGGGCCGAACATCTGGCCGCGGACTTAATTACGCCCCATTTCACGATCACTGAATGGGAGGCGGTCGGCCGTCGGCTGCGGCGAAATTATCTTTGGATTTTTGCGTTGCTTGCGCTCAGCTGGAACCTCAAGGTCTACATGCACCCGCTGCCGGCGCGCGACTTCAATGCTTTCATAGAGCGCGCGACGGTGGGCATCGTGCCGGGCTGGATGGTAATTGTGATCGGCGTGATCTTTAACGCGGCAATCGCCATCTTCGCGATCGGCACGGTGCGTTTGCGCGAAGCCACGGGCGAGGTTTTGCCGCAGCACCAGTTTGCGTTACGTCCTTTGCAAACAATGACTCGCTGGACACGGGTCGCCACCGGTGCGCCGCGTACCGCACTGCGGGCAAAGCGTGCGCGCCAACGTGTGCGCAGCGGCTCGAACACTGGCGAGTTCCGCAGAATAGACATCAGCGAAACGCCGGACAAGGATTCCAAGCGAATTCATATTTCGGAAACGCCAGTTAAGTAAACAGCGAGCACTGAACTTTGTACTTAGTACTTTGAACCTGGTATTGATACTTAAGGACACAAAGTATAAAGATCTAAGTACCAGGTTCTCCCTTCGTCTTATTCCTTCCGTTTACTGTTTGCCGTCTACTGCCTTCTATGATTGAACTCCGCGGACAACGTCTCACTCTGGAACAAATCGCAGCTGTTGCCACCGGGCAGGAGCGAGTGGCGCTCGCCTCGGAAGCGCGCGCGCGCTGCGAAGCCTCGCGAACGGTCGTCGAAAAGATCGTTGCTGAGAATCGCGCTGTTTACGGCGTTAACACCGGTTTTGGCAAACTGTCTGATGTTCACATCGACCCGGACAAGCTCAGTGAGTTGCAGTTGAACCTTGTTCGCAGCCACTCGTGCGGTTTGGGAAATCCGCTTTCCGAAGTCGAGTCGCGGGCCATGTTGTTGCTGCGCGCGAATGTGCTCGCCTGCGGGCTGAGTGGCGCGCGCTCGGTTGTGGTAGACACGCTCGTGGCCATGCTGGAACAAGGTGTGACGCCGGTAATCCCAGAAAAGGGTTCCGTCGGTGCGAGCGGCGATCTGGCGCCGTTGGCACACCTCGCGCTCGCCGCCATCGGTGAGGGCGAAGCCTTCTACAAAGGTGAACGCCTGGCCGGAGGTGAAGCACTCAAGCGCGCCGGAATTGCGCCCCTACAACTGCAAGTGAAGGAAGGGTTGGCGCTGTTGAATGGCACGCAGGCGATGGGGGCGGTTGGCGCCCTCGCGCTGCGTCGTGCCGAACGCGTCGCTCACCTTGCGGACGTCGCCGGCGCCATGTCGCTCGAGGCGTTAAAAGGAACTCCAGTGGCGTTTGATGAACGAATTCATACTGCGCGACCACATGCGGGCCAGATCGCAGTCGCAACTCATCTGCGCTCACTGCTCGCCGGCAGCGAGATTCGGCAGTCGCATCTGGAAAACGATCCGCGGGTCCAGGATGCGTACAGTCTGCGCTGCATGCCGCAGGTGCACGGCGCGGTGCGCGACGCACTCAAACACGCGCGCGGTGTGGTTGAGACTGAAACCGGCAGCGCTACCGATAACCCTTTGGTCTTCGCGGAAACGGGTGACGTTCTCTCCGGCGGGAATTTTCATGGCGCGCCGCTCGGGATGGTGTTCGACTACGCCGCCATCGCGGTAACAGATTTGATGAGCATCACTGAGCGCCGCATTGATCGCATGGTAAATCCTGATGCAAACGAAAATCTGCCGGCGTTCCTGACGCGCCAGCCTGGCACGTCGTCCGGATTCATGATGCTCCAGGTAACTGCGGTTGCATTGTTAAGCGAAGCGAAGATTCTGTCGCATCCGGCAAGCATCGATAACGTTCCGACGGACGGTGGCAAAGAGGATCACGTCTCGATGGGAATGACAGGCGCGACTAAGCTCCGCGCGATTGTCGACATCGCCGAAGCGGTAGCCGCAATCGAATTGATCACCGGCGCTGAAGCGCTCGAGTATCGCAAGCCGCTCGCGCCCGGACGCGGTGTCAGCGCCGCGTACGACATTGTACGCTCGCACGTGTCCCTACTCACCGCCGATCGCTCAATGTCGGGAGACATTGAAACTATGGTAGGCGCGATCCGCGAGGGCGAGTTTGACTTGCTTCTCAACTAGCCGGAGTTATGCGAGTGATTTTGTCAGCACCGTCTGCGGTAGCGGGCGGTTTAGGATTTCCTAAAACCAACTCGGGAGAAAAAAAATGTCTGACGCATTTGATGAACGACGAAAAGGTTTGGAAGAGGAATACTTTCACCGCAAAAACCAGGAAGCAATTGAAAAACTGCGCGCAAAGATGAATGTGGCAGCAGACGCCAAATCCGCCGGCACCTCTTCGATGATTTGTCCGCGATGCGGCGGGGCGCTGAAGGAAAGCAAGTTTGAGGAAGTGACGATTGACACTTGCGAAAAATGCGGTGGCGTCTGGCTCGACGCCGGTGAGCTACAACGACTCACGCAACGCGAGCACGGTGGCTGGCTGAGCGGCCTGCTCCATCGCGATGACGACTAATGTGTTTCGTTACGCAAACTGTTATTTTGCGTAACAAGAGCCAAACTCAAAATGTCTTCAAGAACCATTCGGGCGCCGCGCGGCGCAACTCTCACCTGCAAGAGCTGGCACCAGGAAGCGGCGCTGCGCTGCCTTATGAATAACCTCGATCCGGACGTTGCCGAGAAGCCGGACGAGCTGATCGTCTACGGCGGCGCCGGCAAGGCGGCGCGCAACTGGGCCTCGTTTGACGCGATCGTGCGCGAACTGCAAACGCTTGAAAACGACGAGACGCTGCTGGTCCAGTCGGGCAAACCGGTCGGCGTGTTTCGCACTCACGAATACGCGCCGCGAGTTTTGATCGCCAACTCCAACCTCGTCGGCGCCTGGGCCAACTGGGAACATTTCCACGAACTCGAACGCAAAGGCCTGATGATGTATGGACAGATGACGGCCGGCAGTTGGATCTACATCGGCACCCAGGGAATTGTTCAGGGCACGTTCGAAACGTTCGCGGCAATGGCCGACAAACAGTTTGGCGGCGATCTCAGCGGCAAATTCGTAGTGTCTGGTGGCATGGGCGGCATGGGCGGCGCGCAACCGCTGGCGGCGACACTGAACGGCGCGTTGTTTCTTGGTATCGACGTCGATCCGGCACGAATCGAGCGGCGCGTCCTGAACGGTTACTGCGATCACCTGGCGCTCACGCTCGATGAAGCGCTCGATATCCTCGATGACGCGCGCGAACAGAAGCGCGCTGTGTCAGTGGGGCTCGTCGGCAATTGCGCGGAAGTGCTTCCGGAGATCGTGCGCCGCGGAATCAAGGTGGAGGCGTTAACTGATCAGACGAGCGCCCACGATCCTTTAAATGGTTACGTTCCGGCCGGACTCTCGCTCGAAGAAGCGGTGGAACTGCGACGCGCGGATCCGCAGTCTTACGTCAAACAATCGGTGCAGTCGATGGCCGTGCATGTAGAGGCGATGCTGGCACTGAAGCGGGCCGGCACCGTGACGTTTGACTACGGCAACAACATTCGCAAAATGGCTTTCGACGGAGGCTGTAAGGACGCGTTTGAGATTCCCGGTTTTGTGCCGGAATACATCCGCCCGCTCTTCTGTGAAGGCAAAGGTCCGTTTCGCTGGGTAGCGCTGTCAGGCGACGCCTCTGATATACAAAAGACCGACGACCTCGCTCTCGAACTTTTCCCGGACGACAAGACTTTGAATCGCTGGCTGCGTCTTTCACGAGATCGGATCCAATTTCAGGGACTACCGGCGCGCATCTGCTGGCTTGGTTATGGCGAACGCGCCGAGATGGGCGAAGCGATCAATGAACTGGTGAGACGCGGTGATCTCAAAGCGCCGATTGCCATCGGCCGCGATCATCTTGATACGGGCTCCGTCGCTTCACCCTACCGCGAGACCGAAGGAATGAAAGACGGGTCAGATGCAGTGGCCGACTGGCCGATCCTTAACGCGCTGCTAAACACTGCAAGCGGCGCGAGTTGGGTTTCTTTTCATCATGGCGGCGGCGTAGGCATTGGTTATTCTCTGCACGCCGGCCAGGTTTCAGTTGCCGACGGAACAGATGAAGCCGCGAAGCGTTTGAATCGCGTGCTCACCAACGATCCTGGCCTCGGCGTGGCGCGTCACGTCGATGCTGGCTACGAAGCAGCCGAGCAGACAGCGCTCAGGAGGGGCATCGAGATTCCGATGCTTGCTTCGGAGAAAAATCAGTGACTAAACGCAATCAAACGTCTTTGGCACTCGTTTTCGTTGCCCTTATCTTTTCTACTGGGACCGCCACTGGGACCGCGGGTGTCGCGCCCGCATCTTCGTCGCCTTTCATCGTGCGGGTCACCCAAACGAGCGCGACGCAAAACCCGCGCGTCCAGACAATTCAGTTTGCAAGCAAATTCGTCGGCAAGACCTTGCCTTACAACGTGCTGTTGCCGGCTGATTACAATCAGCCCGCCGCCAGGTCGAAACGTTATCCGGTTGTTTATCTACTGCATGGGCTAACCGGGCATTACAACAACTGGATCGAAAAAACGAAACTTGCCGACTACGCCGCCGCTTACGACTTCATTATCGTCATGCCGGAAGGCAACAACGGTTGGTATACCGATAGCGCAACCGTTCCGAGCGAGAAGTATGAATCGTACATCCTGAAGGAGTTGATTCCGGATGTGGAGCAGCGCTTTCGTGCCAGCAGCGCGCGGGAGGGTCGGGCCATCGCCGGACTTTCAATGGGCGGCTATGGCGCGCTCAAGTTTGGCGTCAAACATCCGGAGATGTTTGTCTTTGCAGCTTCGTTGAGCGGCGCGTTGGACGCAGCTTCATGGACCGAAACCGACTTGAAGGGATTTGAATTCATCTTCCGAACGCTGCAGCCAGTGTATGGTGCTTCTGACAGCGAAACACGCGCCGCAAATGATCTAGGCAAACTCTATCGCGAACTACCTGCCGCGCGCATCGCCGCGCTGCCGTACATTTATCTTGACTGCGGCACTGAAGATGGGCTGCTGCAAACGAACCGGAGTTTCGCGGACATCCTCGTGAAGCAGAAAATTCCGCACGAGTATCGCGAACTGCCGGGCACACACGCCTGGACATACTGGGATGCGCAGGTGCAGGAAGTGTTGCGGATTGCGGCGAAGAAATTGCGCACTGAGTAACAATCGACGAGGATTAATCTATGACTACCCCTGCCACTTCAAAAAATCGACACGTGTCGCGCAAAGCGAGTCTCTTCACGGAGTCGGTGATTCGCGAGATGACGCGCGAGGCGCTCAAGCACGGCGCGGTGAATCTGTCCCAGGGCTTTCCTGATTTTGCAGCGCCGGAAGACATCAAGCGCGTAGCGATGCAGGCCATCGCTGACGACATCAATCAGTATGCGATCACCTGGGGCGCGCGCGATTTCCGCGAGGCGATTGCACGGAAGACAAAATGGTATCTCGGTCTTGATGTAGATCCGGAAACAGAACTGACCGTTACCTGCGGCTCAACCGAAGGAATGATCGCGGCGATGATGGCGACAGTAGACCCGGGCGAGGAGGTCGTAGTTTTCGAACCCTTTTACGAGAATTACGCGCCCGACGCGATCCTCTCGGACGCGAAGCCGCGTTACGTGCCACTGCGGGCGCCTGACTGGAGTTTCGACCGGGATGAACTACGTACGGCATTCAATCCAAACACGAAGGCGATTATCGTTTGCAATCCGAATAATCCCACCGGAAAAGTTTTTACGCGCGCGGAGATGGAATTCATCGCCTCGCTTTGCCGGGAGTTTGACGCGCTCTGCTTCACCGATGAGATTTACGAACACATTCTGTATCCCCGCGAAGGCGCAGAGATCGCGCATATCTCGATGGCGCAGATCGAGGGAATGCGCGAACGCACAGTGATTGTCAACTCTATGTCCAAGACGTATTCAGTTACCGGTTGGCGCGTGGGCTACTGCATCGCACCGCCGGCGGTGACCAGCGCAATTCGTAAGGTCCATGACTTTCTTACCGTGGGCGCGGCAGCACCGTTGCAAGCCGCCGGCGCTTATGCGCTTTCGCTGCCGGCTAAGTATTACGACAATTTGCAGAACGAATATCGTGCGCGTCGAGATCTGTTATTGCCGGTACTGGAGAATGCGGGGTTCAAAACGTTTCGCCCTGACGGCGCCTACTACATCATGACCGACATCTCCGCCTTCGGTTTCGCTGATGATGTAGAGTTCACCCGGCACTTGATCCGCGAGGTGGGCGTTGCCTGTGTGCCGGGTTCTAGTTTCTACAGCGTTCCGGAACGCGGGAGACAACAGGTGCGGTTTTGTTTCTGCAAGAAAGATGAGACCCTGCAGCTTGCGGCTGAACGACTAGGAAAACTCCGCGCCAGGGTTTAATGCGAACATAATGAGCATTCGTAAATTTCTGTTAGCGATCTGTCTAACCTGTCTTCTCCTCTCTTTCGCCAGCGCTCAGCAGATCGCCGATCCGCATTTCGATGTCAGGGTCGACAAGCCGGCCTTCACGAAAAACTATCCGCGGGTTCTCTTTGACGAAGCCCACAACAATGCCGACACCACGACGGGCCGTTACAAGCCCCTCGCCGATCTGCTTTTCAACGATGGCTATCACCTTACCGTCAACCGGCAGCCTTTCACCAAAGCGTCGCTGGCGACTCATAAAATTCTGATGATTGTGAATCCCATCGGCGTTGAAGACGCTGACGAGGAAGGGGCCGACCGTCCGGCGTTTACAATCGCGGAATGTGAAGCGGTAAATGATTGGGTGCGCGGTGGCGGTGCGCTGTTGCTCATCGCAGACCGTGCGCCCTTTGGCGCCGCCGCGGAAATTCTTGCGAAGCGACTGGGCGTCGATATGAGCAAGAGTGAAACAATGGATCCGGGGAACGCCGACAAGGAATTCAATACGCCGAGTGTCATAGTTTACTCGCGCGAGAATCACCTGCTTGCGGAGCATTCGATCACTAGCGGGCGCAACGAAATCGAGCTGGTCAGACGCGTGGTTGTTTTTTCGGGGCAGTCGCTCAAGGGGCCGGAAGGAAGCGATGCCTTACTGAAACTAGCCGACACAGCGATAGACGAGGTCGTCCCACCCGAGAAGAATAGTTCCGCAGCGGGCCGCGCTCAAGGTATTGCTTTTCGGTCGGGAAAAGGACGAGTGGTGGTGTTGGCTGATGCGGCAATGCTTTCGGCGCAACTGACCGGCAGCGACAACCAGCCGGTCGGCATGAATGTCCCCAACACCGACAACCGGCAACTGGCGCTCAACATCATGCATTGGCTGTCAGGAATTCTTAAATGATAGTGAAAAGTGAACAGTAGAAAGTGATCAGCGAGGTGATGGCTGATTACTCCCCCCGGTTTGCCTCTTGCTTTTCATTTTTCACTTTCACTGTTTCATGTGGGACGCTAAACGACAATTCATCTGGCTGGCGGCGGGACTGGCGCTGGGAACATTTGTGGCTTTCGCCGATGCCCACGACGAAAACAACATTTTCGTTCCGCGCTTCTTCTTCTTCATGGAGAGCCTGGTGCTGGGAATTATCGTGCTGCTGTTTTATCTCTACTCGCGCAAGAAGCAATGAGTTCTACGGTCAGTACTCATCACTCATCACTTTTCTTAGTTAGGTTGTTGCGCCGCCTTCGCCCGCACAACGATGCCTTCATCACCGAGAACCAGCAGGCTGCGAGCTTCGCCAAACGGCACACTCGAGGGAACGTAGGAAACGATGTAGCGGTTCTTTCTGAGTTCGTCACAAATACTCTTTGCCGCCACGTTCGGTTCCTCGATTGAGAAGATCGCGCCGCCGGTTCCTTCTACCAGCCGGTCGATAACTTGTCGGGGTTTGGGCACATCGCGGCGAATGGCACCGCGCGTTCGGTCCTGCGCCTGGACGGCATAGACCGTTATGTCGAGCCGTTGCAATTCGGAAAGCGTTTTCTCAAACGTGGTCTTGCTGCCACGGTCAAGACCATCGCTGATCACTACAATCACGTTTTTCTGGCCCGGGGCTGCGTGTAGCGCTTGTTCGAGGACGGCGTTGGTTGCATCAAAAAGATGCGGCTGACCTTTCTTCCGGAAAAGTTTTAGCGAAGCCTCGATTGACTTGGCATTGTCAGTCCAGTCAGAAACGATCTCTGCTTCTTCGTCGTAGCCCACGATCAGCAGCTTGTCGCCTTCAAATATTTCGTAAGCAAACTCCCGCGCGGCGCGCTCCAGTTTTTCAACATCCGCGCGAATAGTTAAAGAGTTGTCGACTAACAGGACTATGTGCGCCGGTGAAGGATCGGGCGTGAAGTTTAGTATCGTTTGCTCGACGTCGTTATCGTAAACGGCAAACTGCTTCGCGGAAATCGGCGCGGCGCGCTTGTCGGTGCGGACGGCCACTATGTTCACCAGTACGCCGGCCTCATTGCTGGTGGCGGCACGACGGCCCGCCTGGGCCATTGCCAGTCCGCATGCGATCAAAAGCAGCGCAAACCCGATCGCATAACTCAAACGCGGGCGGAAACGCTGCAGAAAAGATCGCGCTCGATCAAATCTACGTTTGTGCATCGACTTACAGAGGACGTGGGCTTCAATCACTCTTGGTGATTTTTGATGCCGAAGCTTTCTCTGAGGTTTTCTTAGCCGGGGAGCTCTCTTTTGTTTTCTTGTCAGACGTGTCGGATTTCTTGTCTTCCGAAGCGGCGGAGGAGGCAGTATCCTTTTCCGCTTTCTCTGCGGCTTTCCTGCCGTTTCCGGCGTAATCGGTTACATACCAACCTGAACCCTTGAATTGGATTGCTGACTGCGATACCAACTTTTCCAAACGTCCGCCACATTTTTTACACTTCACGGGCGGCTTGTCGCTCATCTTTTGCAAAACTTCCAGCCTGGCCTTGCACTTCCTGCACTCATATTCGTAGATCGGCATAACTTGTTTGACTCCCGTTCCTGCTGACAAGAACTTTTCGAAGTATACGGGCCACCCGTCGACCGCGCAATGAGGGCGCTTTTGATGGTGAGCCTTTGGAATTTCACCAACGGTGGCTTAACTGAATGCTCGCGAATTTTCGCTCGAGCCTCGTTTAGTTTCGAGGAGTTTACCTTCGCCGCTGAATATAGAATAACTGAATGATCCACAGTGAACAGGCGATTGGTCCTGATGAAGCTGTCCACATTCAGACGGTCACGCTCGAAAACGCTTGTAAGTGGAATTGAGGAGCTATCATTACGCCTGGATTGACTCGTTATCTGACAGAGAACCAAGTCGTCTCCTGTTAGGTCGGCGACCACAAGAGCGGGACGTCGTTTGCCGGCTTGCAAATCGGTTTGAGGAAACAGCAGTACGACGACATCGCCGACGAGAGGTGTGCCCATGCGGCATCTTCTCTGGCGTGTCCCAGTCTTTGCGCATCGTCGGCTCGCTTAATAGTAAATCGTTGACGGATTCGTCGACTGATTTTCCTCGAAGGGATCGTGCAAAATCCTAACCTCGCGCTGCAACGGCTCAGCAGGCTCTCGACCTCTTTGTTAATTAATTCTTGCGTACTCAGATAGCCATTTTATTGCAGAATCACGCGAGCGTGTAAGCCTCTCGGTGGAGCGAGTTCGACTCGATGACGGTTCGGCTTCCAGCCGCGTTACACGTCCACCGGTAATCCCTCAATGCGCATAATCTCCAGGGCGTTGGTAGTCGGGCACGCTCCGGGTCGCAATTGGTAGTCAAACACCATTCTCCCCTCGCCCACTTCTTCGCGGAAATGAAAGTTGGCTATGCCGGGAATTTCATGGGCCAGTTTGGTTAGCTCCATATCATGCGTGGCGATCAGCCCTAACGCATTTCTTCCTTTCCAGAGAGCCCGTATGAACGCTTGGCCGCCAAGCTGACGCTCGCGGTTATTTGTGCCGCGGAAGATCTCGTCGATCAAAAACAATGTCGGCAGATCATCTTCGGTCTCTACCGCCGAAAGGAGCAGCTTCAGCCGCTTCACCTCGGCATAGAAATAGGAAAGCCCGTCTTGCACAGAGTCGCTTACCTTGATGCAAGTGAAGAGTCGGAACAGAGAAAGCTGCAAGCGATCGGCATTCACCGGCGCGCCGGCATAAGCGAGGCAAAGGTTTAAGCCCACGGTCCTGAGCAAGGTGCTCTTTCCGGCCATGTTTGACCCGGTAAGAATAACCATCCGGCGCTGTGCATCTAATCCAAAGTCATTGCATATTTTGGACTGGGGCTTGATAAGCGGATGTCCGAGACCGGTTGCCTCAAACACGGTCGCACGCGAAACGACCTCAGGAAATACATAGCGTGGATTTAGATACGCAAAGTTTGCCAGTGAATTCAGAGCCTCAAGTTCGTACCAGGCGTCCAACCAGCGAGGCAATAGTTGAGCGATTTCCTTCTTTAACTGCCCCAAGCGGTAAGTAAAGAAAAAATCCCAGGGAATCAGCGCCTGGACCAAAAGCCACAACGGGCCATTCGTCCGCAGACCCAGTGCCGCGGCTATTCTTTCGACTCTCCTTAGCTCGGCGGAGGGCCGTTTCGCCGGATCAAGAAATGGCGCACAAACTCGGGCCAACCGCGGACGGCCGCTGTACGCCCTGGATTCCAGATACTGGAAGACTGCCCTAAAACGGCGCAACGCTTTTTCCAGGTCCCGCACTTCTCCCCAGGAGCTCACGGTTTTGGCTTGTTTGGCAATCGACCCTCCGGCATAGATCAGAAACACAATGGGCCACACGTGAGGAATCAGTTGCAGCAGGGCGAGGACAATTAAAGTGATGTTCAGGGCGGCGAGTACCCCGAGCACTATGACGGTCGACCGCAGAGGCTCGCCGCCAACGGTGCCAACGCCGTGTTCAATCCAGTTAACCAGGGCACTCGACTCCCATTGATCGGTTTGAGAACGTTGAGCCTTCGGTTGCTGCTTCTCTTGACCTTGCGATTCTTGGCTGGCTATTGCCGCGTGCAGATGAAGCTTATCGCGAAAAAGAGACAGCCCATCGAGTTCTCCCACGAGAGATTGTCTCTGCTTGATAATGACCGCGTCAGGTCGGTTGTTCAGTAACCACGACTTCAGCCTGCGACTGCCCTCTTTAGTGACCGCACTGTCGAGCAGCCGGTGCAGTGAGCGTTCGCCAGTTACATCGACGTCTGTTTCAAATGGATGCCCGGGTTCCGGTGGCGATTGCTCCGAGCGCGGCAACTGTTCCCAATCAAGTTTGACCCGAGCTACCTGGACCTCCTTGATGTTTAGCATCAAAGCGTTTCGGGTGATGCCAACTCGCACGCGGCTGTGATAGAGCGCCACCGCTACGAAGACAATCAAAAACAGTGCTGCCAGCATTAGACCGGTGGTCCCTCCGGAGAACTTGCAAAACAGCAGGGCCAGCAAAGAGCCGCCCAGGAAAAGCACCCTACGCGCGAACCAGTATTTACCGCTTACGCTTTCGAGTTGTTGTGCCCTTCGCTGTAGCCTCGCAATCGTGTATTCGAGACGCGGCAAACGGTTTACGCTGTCGGCCGTTTTGGCTTTCATTAACTCCTCCTCGCTACCGACTGCCGACGGGCCAGAACCGCGGCGCGTCGCACGGGAGTGTAACAGGATATGAGTCGGGAAAAATGAAGCTGGGTTGACGGCGACCGACGACGGTCGGGACGCCCGCGGTCCCAGCAACTCATTTGAGCAAGGACTTGGCTGACTTGGAGCTTGGGTTCTGGGCTTAATTGTCCGGTTGACGTTGGACATTGGACATTGGACGTTGGACAATCAAACCCCATGTCAGACACCGCAAAATCTCTCTCGCTCGAACGCAAGATCAAGATGCAGGAGGCGCGCGAAGGCATCATCAACCGCCTTGCGTTAACGCTGCCGACCAGCATCAATCTGGATCGGTTTCTCAACGTGATCGTGTCCGAACTCGGGCGGATGATGAACGTCGATCGCTGCGACGTGATTCAGTTAACATCGCCGAGCGAGTTGCGAATCAGCCATGAATGGCGCGCCAGCGAAGATGTTCCGTCCACTCTGGGCACGGCGATTCCGCTCAACCTGAGCCAACTGTCGGAACACGTGGATATAACCAAGCCCATTCGGCTCAACGACACCTCCACGCCGGATCTTGATTACAAAGTGCGGTTTCTCGCGAAGAGCTTGCGCACGCGCTCGTTGTTAGTCGTGCCGGTAACACTTGGGTCAGATGTGCTCGGCCTGGTGGGACTGCACATGACGTCCACGCTGCGCGAATGGCTGGACGATGAAGTTTCGTTTTTGGAATCAATCGCGCCGCAGATCGCCGTTGGTTACCAGTACACACGGCTTTATCTCGACAAGGAACGCGAGGCTGAAACTAAGCGCGCGCTGCTGGAGATTGCCAACGCGCTCAACGCACGTTCCGACTTTCGCGAAGTTTCGTCGCTCGTGCTCGAGCGGGCGATCGCGCTCGTGGGCGCAGACTACTCGGCGCTCGGCGTACTCGATCCTAAAGGCGGCCGCATCAGTCTGGTCGCCTTTCGCGCCGCTCCGCACGCGACTACCGACGGCGTCCAGGGTTTGATCGATGAGCACGGCCAGGCGCTCGACGTCACCGAGTTTCCCGCGGCGATGGAGGTTTTAGCCGAAGGCAAGACGCTTCGCTTGCTGGATACTGACCTGCCGTTTCCCTTTCGTTTGATGTTCAACTCGATACTCGGCGGACGCGCGGCGCTAGTCGCCCCGGTTCGGGTCGGCGGACAAACGTTTGGCTTGCTGGGTCTGGTTTGGAGCGAAGCGCGCCAGGGTTTTCAGGATCACGAAGTAGCGCTGGTCGAAGGGATTGCGGATCAGTGCGGCACGGCGCTCGAGCGCGATCAACTTTCAGCGGAAGTTATGCACCTGCGCAGTGCACTGCATGAGCGCTACGGCGAAGATCGCATCATCGGACAAGCAGGCGGTATCCGTCGGGCAATTGAGTTAGCGCTGAATGTCGCCGACACGCAAACCACCGTGCTGATCCAGGGCGAGTCAGGCACCGGCAAGGAGTTGCTGGCAAACTTGATCCACTACAACTCCGGACGCGAGGACCAACCCTACGTAAAACTAAACTGCGGCGCCATCCCCGAATCACTGCTCGAGTCGGAATTGTTTGGCCACGAGAAGGGCGCGTTTACAGATGCGCGCGCGCGAAGGCTGGGAAGGTTCGAAGAGGCCAACGGCGGAACATTGTTTCTTGACGAAGTTGGCGAGATGAGTTTGTCGGCGCAGGTGCGTCTCCTGCGCATCCTGCAGGATGGCGAGTTTACACGCGTGGGTGGCAACGAAGTTTTGAAGGCTGACGTTCGTGTGATCGCGGCGTCGAACGTAGATCTCGAACAAGCCACCGAGGCGGGAACGTTTCGCCGCGATCTTTATTATCGCCTCTCCGTGTTTCCGATTGTGCTTCCGCCGCTGCGCGAACGGCCACAGGATATTCATCCCCTAGTCATCCACTTCATCGAACATTACAAACAGAAAACCGGCAGGTTTATCTCCGGCATTTCGAAAGACGCGTTGCAGGCTTTGATTACTTACGAATGGCTGGGCAACGTTCGTGAGCTCGAAAACGCGATCGAACGTGCAGTGATCATCGCCTCGGGCCGGCAGATTGAACTTGAGGATTTGCCGGAGGCCATCGGCAAGATTGCGCTGCAGGAACAGGATCGCATCAAGGTGGAACGTGCGCGTGCCGCCAGTGAAGGCCGCACAACTAGTTTTGCAGTTACGGTGCCGTCGTCAATGGACGAAATTGAACGACAGGCAATTCAAGCGACCCTCGACTACACCGGTGGCGACAAGACCCACGCCGCTCGCGCGCTCGGCATCGGCCGCAAGACCCTCTACCGCAAACTCGATCAGTACAACGGCAAAGGCCGAGGCGGCGAAGCGAGCGAGGACTAGCGCGGGCCCATCTTCTTGCACCCTTTCGCGGGGTTTTGTTATAGTCAATGTCCGAAACCAACAACAAGCACTAACCTGCAAAGCCCGGGCGCTTTGCTTCAGGAAAGGAATTCTTTATGGGAAATGATAACGACAACATCTCAACGCGGCTTACATACCTCTTGATCGGCGGCGGCATCGGGGCCGTTATTGCGCTGCTTTTTGCGCCAAAATCAGGTCAGGAACTCCGCGGCGACCTGGCAGACGCCACCCGCAAGGGTATCGATAAATCACGCGAGGCGGCGCAGCAACTGGGCGAGCGCGCAGGCGAGTATTACGAAACAACTCGCGATCGTGCGGGCGAACTCTACAACCAGGCAGCCAGCAAAGCTACCGAGGTTTACACGCAGGCGACTGAGAAGGTCGGTGAGGTAGCGCAGACGGCGCGCGCGACTGCCGCTCGCCAAACCAGCACCGTCGCCGCGGCGCTCGACGCCGGTAAGAAGGCTTATCAGGAAGAGAAGCGCAAGACTGAATTGTCTGGCCGCATCGAAGCCGCTCCGCAGTACACCGAAAAGTCGAACTAGGTCATTGCCGATTTTCGATTGCCGATCGCCGATTGGGTGTCTGTGAGAACTGCAGGAATCCACCGGGACGCCGGCAATCGCTAACTGGCGTGGCGCATTCGGTAATCGGCAATTGGCAATCGGCATGTGAAAATGGTAACTCTCGCGTTTCAGTTTAATCCTAACGATCCGATGTTTTGGGTGATGATAGTCATCGCCCTGTCGTTCATCATCATCGCGATCGCTATGATCGCGATAGCGATCGCCATTAAGCGAGCCGTAGCCTCAGTCAACCGTCTCGAAGCGAAACTCGAGCCGTTGATCGCAAGGGTCACGGTTATCAGCGATCAGGGGCAACAGATCGCCGTTCAGGGAAAACTAATCGCGGAACAGTTTGGCGCGGTGGCCGGCCATCTTTCGACCGCCACCGCGAGCCTTTCAGAATCGCTCGCAATAATCAAAGATGAAGTTGGCGAATTGAAGCAAATGGTGAGCGAGACAGCGCATGACGCGCGCGACAAAGTCGAACTAGTCAGCAGGACAATCGATCGGACCCACGAGCAGGTTGTTACCACTACTGATTTCATTCAGCGGAGAGTTGTCGAGCCGGCGCGCGAAATGGCGGCGGTTATGGCGGGTCTTCGTCGCGGACTCGAAGTTCTGGTAGCGCCGATACCGAAGCCCATTAACCAAACCTACGGAGAGGATGAGATGTTTATCGGCTGATCTCTGGCGCCATTAACGGCTTGCAGAAACTCGAACCATCGAATCCGCTCCGGATCTGGTTCGAGTTTTTAATTGCCGAGGGTTCCATCGGAACGAAATCTCTCTAGCAGAATGTTCCACAAGGTTACTTTTACGCACATCGGAACACCCGAAGCGTTCCGATGTGCGTGAAAAAATTAGAGCGCGTCACAACCTATAAACATAATGTTCCTACGGAACTTGGAACGACTGGCCCTGGTTTTGATTAGGCGCAGATCAAACTGTTAGTATCCTCTTTTCGCAAATACGAAGCTTATGTCTACAGAAACTATCCCGCTTGATCTCAAAAAGACCATCAACTTGCCGAAGACCGCCTTCTCGCAAAAGGCAAACCTGGCACAAAGCGAACCCGCACGTCTCAAAAAGTGGACGGACATGCGCTTGTACGACTTGATCCGCGAAGCGCGTGCGCGTGATGAGAAGTTTATTCTGCACGACGGGCCGCCCTACGCGAACGCCGACATCCACCTCGGCACTGCGATGAACAAAATCCTTAAAGACTTCGTCGTAAAATCGCGCAACATGCTGGGCTTTGACGCGCCTTATGTTCCCGGTTACGACTGTCACGGCTTGCCGATTGAGTTGCACGTCGAAAAAAAGCTGGGCACCAAGAAAGCAAACATGCCGCCCGCGTCGATCCGGCGCGCCTGTCGTGAATACGCCAGCAACGCCTTGAAGAGTCAAACCCGCGACTTCAAACGATTGGGCATTCTCGGGCTTTGGGACAATCCGTACTCGACCATGTCGAATGGTTACGAGGCTGAAACAGCGCGCCTATTTGGCACCTTCGCCGAGCGCGGCTATGTGTACAAAGGCGCGCGGCCGGTTTACTGGTGCATTCACGACCAGACTGCGCTGGCTGAGGCAGAGGTTGAGTACCGTCAGCACAGTAGTCCTTCGGTTTACGTAAAGTTTCCGCTCGTGAGCGATCCGGCGCAGATCGATCCAGCGCTGGCCGGCCGCAGAGTTTTCGTTTTGATATGGACTACCACGCCCTGGACGCTGCCGGCTAACCTCGGAATTACAGTCCATCCAAACTTCGAATACGCGGCGTTTGAACATGGCGACGAGGTTTACATTCTTGCTTCGGAATTGCTGGAGACTGTCGCGGAAAAATGCGGTCTGGGCGAATGCGACGCTGCTGGTGATCGCATTGCGCCGAAAGTGCTCGCGCGTTTCGCGGGTTCGAAACTGGATCGTCTGGAAGCTCGTCATGCCTGGCTCGATCGTCCGTCGCTTTTGATGGTGGGCGAGCATGTCACGCTGGGCGGTGAAGCGGATGCCGAAACTGAGTTGGACGTAAGCGAGGCTCGCGATCGGAAAGTGACTGGCAAAGCGGGCACTGGCGCCGTCCACACTGCGCCCGGACATGGCCACGACGACTTCGTAATCGGAAAACGCTACGGCCTCGATATCTATTGCCCGGTGGATAACGCCGGACTTTTCACGTCGGAGGTGGACCACTTTGCCGGGATGAATGTCTTCCAGGCGAATCCGAAGATTGTCGACTTCATGCGAGAACAAGGTGTGCTCCTGTTCACTGAGAGCTACGACCATCGGTATCCGCATTGCTGGCGTTGCAAGAACCCGGTGATCTTCCGCGCTACGCCGCAGTGGTTCATCTCGATGGACCACGTTTCGGCAGATGACTGGGGACTGAGCCTGCGCGCCGGGGCGGAACGGGAGATCAAGGAGAGCGTCGCGTGGATTCCGGCTTGGGGTCGCGAGCGCATGTTGAATATGTTCAAGACGCGAAGCGACTGGTGCGTCTCCCGTCAGCGCGTGTGGGGCGTGCCGATCCCGGTTTTTTACTGCGCGAATTGCAATAAAGAGAATCCGAATTCCTCGGTGGTGCTCAATCCAGATGTGATCAGCCATGTGGCGGACATTTTTGAGCAGGAGTCGTCCGACGCCTGGTACAAGCGGGAAGCGCGCGAACTGCTGCCGGAAGGCTTCAAGTGTCCTGCCTGTGGCTGCGATGAGTTTACGAAAGAGACTGACATTCTCGATGTCTGGTTTGATAGTGGCTCATCCTGGCCTTCCGTGTTCAAAGAATACTTCGCGAAGGAGCTGGGAGAATGGCGCCCCGCCGATGTGTATCTTGAAGGCGGCGACCAATACCGCGGTTGGTTTAACTCTTCATTGCTGATCAGTCTCGCGAAATATCGCCGCGCGCCTTATCGAAACGTCGTCACGCATGGTTGGTTAATCACCGTGCAGGGCGAGAAGATGAGCAAGTCGCAGGGCACCGGAATTTCACCTAATGAAGTCGTAAAGGATTCCGGCGCCGACATATTACGTTTATGGGTCGCTTCATCGGATTACCACGAGGATGTGCGTTGCTCGAAAGAGATACTCGAGCGGACGGTTGACGCTTACCGCAAGATTCGCAACACGGCGCGATACGCGCTCGGCAACCTTCACGGTTTCGATCCAGGACATGACAGCGTCCCGCATGAAGAGCTGCTGGAGATCGACCGCTGGGCGCTGGCGGAACTGAATGACGTAATAGCCAAAGTCAAAGCGGCGTATGAAGCTTATGAGTTTCATATGGCAACTCGGGCCATCTATTCATTCTGCACCGTGACCCTCTCAGCTCGCTACTTCGACATCATCAAGGATCGACTCTACACTTGCGCGCCGCGAAATAGCGCGCGCCGGTCCGCGCAGACTGCACTTTTTAAGGTTGCCCATGCGCTGGCACGAATGCTGGCCCCGATTCTGGTTTTTACCGCGGATGAGATTTGGGAAAACCTGTCGCCCGATCGCGAGTCGCGCTCGGAGTCAGTGCACCTGGCCGTGCTTCCCGCGGCTGAGGCAGCGAAAGATCCAGACTTAGTAACCGACTGGCACAGACTATTCACGATCCGTGACGTGGTTTTGCAGTCTCTTGAAGAATCGCGAAATCAAAGAATCATTGGCAGTTCCCTGGAGGCTCGCGTCGAGCTTCGTACGGACAGCGAGACTTTTCAATTTCTCAAGCACTATGAACACGAGTTGCGTTACATCTTTATCGTTTCTCAGGTAACGCTATCGGAATCGGCATCTGCCGACGGCACCGTCAGCGTGGACGTGACACGCGCTGAAGGCAAAAAGTGCGAGCGTTGTTGGAACTATTCGAAGCATGTCGGCGAATCAACTCGTTACCCGGATGTTTGCGAGCGTTGTCTGACGGCGCTTGAAGAAATTGAACAAGAGACGGCGGCGCTCGAATCCGGAGGGTCCCCCAGCGAATGAACGAAGCGCAAACGAGAGGAACTCCGACGTTGCGCCTGGGCTGGCGTGGGGGCTACCTGCTCGCCAGCTTTGGCATCTACATGGTCGATCAGTCGAGTAAGGCCTGGGCCGTGCGCACGCTACGATTTGGGCCTGATAAGACAATCATTCGCGGCTTCCTTGATTTTATTTACACCGAGAATCGTGGCGTCGCCTTCGGGCAGTTACAGGAGAGCGGGAGTTTCGGGCGTTGGTTCTTCGTGGGTCTTGCCATCGCAGCGGCGGCGGCTGTTTTCTATTATTTTCTGCGCACGCCGCGAAACGACGATCGCGTCCTCGGGGCTTGCGCGCTCTTGTTGGCCGGCATCGCCGGGAATTTAACCGATCGCGCGCGGCTTAGTTACGTAGTTGATTTCATCGTCGTGCACGCCGGCTCCTGGCATTGGCCGACTTTCAATGTCGCCGATGCAAGCATCTCGATTGGCGCCTTGCTGCTCGCTTTCGATTTGATTTTTGAACGTAAGGGATCGTCCGTAGTCAGCGCTCCGTTATCCGTTACGGGGAACCTTAAGTCAAAAGATCCTTCCGACGGCTAACCACTGTTTGCTGAATACTGTCTACTGTTTACTGTTTTTATGTATCCCGAAATCTTTCGCATTCATGGTTTCCCCATTAACACCTACGGCGTGTTTCTCGCGCTGGCATTCCTCTGCGCGATCCTAATCACCGTCAAGCTTGCCGCTCGCGACGGGCTGCCGCGCGAAAAAATTTACGACCTGTGCCTTTGGATGTTGCTGTGCTCACTCATTGGTTCGAAAATTCTAATGCTCTTTACCGAGCCGGAGTATCGCGATCATCCCCTGCAACTGCTCTCGCTCGACTTTCTTCGTTCCGGCGGCGTTTTCTATGGCGGGTTGATTGGCGCGATCCTGGCGGGCTATTTCCTGATGCGGCATTACAAACTGCCCTGGTGGAAAACAGCTGACGCCTGCGCTCCTGGAATTGCAATTGGCAATTTTTTTGGTCGGCAAGGATGTTTCGCCGCCGGCTGTTGCTGGGGGAAACCGACAACGCTTCCCTGGGGCGTCAAGTTTACCGAACTAGGTCACGAAATCACCGGCGTGCCGCTCGACGTTCGCCTGCATCCCACCCAACTGTACGAGTCGTTCGCCATGTTGCTTGTCTTCTTCTTCCTGCTGTGGCTTCACAAACACCGGCGTTTTGAAGGACAAGCGATTTTGTTCTACGCGTTGCTATATTCTGTCATTCGCTTTGCTATTGAGTTTCTGCGCGACGATCCGCGCGGCGATCTGTTTGGACTTACAACGCTGACCGGTCTCTCAACTTCACAACTCATCAGCATCATTGTCGGTATCACGGCGCTGGGATTGCTGATCCTGCGCTGGCGCCGGGCCGCAGGAACAACCAAAGTGTCGGGCGTCGCCACGCCCAAGCCCGCATAGGTCCCGCTACGAGCCGCTGACGGACACCGAGGACACAACTTCGTCGTCAACCTCCCAGCACAAATTTGCTCTTGGCTTTGCTTCATAAAGTACTTGACAACGCTCTGGAGTCCGCTTATTATCCCGCCCATGGCTCCAATCCACCTGGTTCTCCCGGAACACGAAGAGCCGCCCGCGCTGCACGAGCGGGCGATGGACAATCTCAAGTACATTCGCGAAACCATGGAGCGCGCCACGGCCTTCACCGGCATCTCGGGCTGGGGACAGGTAGCCATTGGAATAACCGCGCTGGCTTCATCCTTAATCTCGGCTCAACAGAAAACGTTCAAAGCCTGGCTGGCAGTTTGGCTGGCTGAAGGTGTGATTGCCTTGCTGATCGCCGGTTGGTCAATTGACCGGAAAGCTCGTGCAGCAAAGATGCCATTACTGTCCGGCCCTGGTCGAAAAGTCGCCTTTAGTTTGTCGCCGCCGATCTTCGCCGGCGCAATAGTAACCGTAGTGCTATATCGCGCCGGGTTAACAAGCGCGATCCCTGGTCTTTGGTTGTTGCTTTACGGCACCGGCGTGGTTACCGGCGGAATGTTTTCGGTGAGTGCAGTTCCAATCATGGGTCTTTGTTTTATGGCGTTGGGCGCCGCAGCGTTTTTCGCGCCTCCTGAAGTTGCCAATTGGCTGATGGCGGCCGGCTTCGGCGGCTTGCATATAGTTTTCGGAGTGATTATCGCAAGGAGATACGGTGGCT
>JBDUDV010000059.1:0-21919 GCA_040002755.1 Acidobacteriota bacterium
AGGTTCAGTTCGCGCAGCAGGTGACCCTTGCCGCCGCGGCGCTCCATGCCCCGACGACCTTCAATTCCTTCGCGGTCGCCCAGGCGCTCGCGATGCCTTTCCATCCGCTCGATTCTTTCCTTCTGGAAAGTTCCATCCGGAGCTGCGGGGGTTTGCGATTGCGGTTCTTGAGCAAAAGCGAAGGAAGCTCCCATCCCAGTGACCAGGATCATCCCCACGAGTGCCAATAAACATTTTCTCAAAGACATTTCTTCTCTGACTCCTTTTGCGTTTTGCTGCGGTAAAGATTTAGATCCGGGGATGGCTCCCTCGGTACATTAGTTAAGACGCGGAAACATCAGTATAAGTTTGGAAAGAACCGGGCATTGACTTTCTTAGTGTAGCAGAGTACTTTACGAAGCAAAGGCGAAGGGTCGCGAGGTTCCGAGTGGCAATGCCGATCGCATCCGAAGTTTCGTAAGTAGTAAAAATCTGAACTACCACGCTACAATACCGCGCAAATGCATCTTCTTGAGAACATCAACTCTCCCGCAGACTTGCGGCAACTGCCAGTCGAGCAGTTGCAGCCCGTTGCCGACGAAATTCGGCAGTACATTCTCGAAACTATGTCGCGCATCGGCGGGCATACCGGCGCCTCGCTTGGCGCGATTGAGTTGGCCGTAGCGCTCCATTATGCCTTTGATACGCCGCGCGATCGCCTGGTCTGGGACGTAGGTCACCAAGCTTACGCGCACAAGATTTTGACCGGCCGGCGTGATCTGCTGACGACTATCAAACAGTATGGCGGGATCAGCGGCTTCCTGCGACGCGATGAATCGGAATATGACACGTTCGGAGCCGGTCATGCCTCGACTTCGCTTTCGGCTGCACTCGGTATGGCCATCGCTCGCGATAAGAATGGCGAAGACCATCATGTCGTTGCGTTGATCGGTGACGCATCTCTGGCGGGTGGTATGGCGATGGAGGCGATAAACCAGGCTGGACACCTCAAGAGCCGCTTGATCGTCGTGCTCAACGACAACGAAATGTCGATCGCGCCGGCTGTCGGTGCTTTGACTGGTTATTTGAATCGCATCCGCAGCGCCGGCAGTTATCATCGATTCAAGGATGAGGTCGAGGAAAAGTTACTGGCTATTCCTTCGGTGGGCGGGCGGCTGCATCACGCAGCTAAGACGATGAAAGACGCGATTGCTGCGGCAGTGCTTCCCGGCGCTCTCATTAACGAGCTCGGTTTTAAATACATAGGCTACGTCGACGGTCACAATCCGCGCGCGTTGGTTGCGGCACTGCGTGAGGCACAACAGATCAAGGATGGCCCGGTCCTGGTCCACGCGTTGACAACCAAGGGCAAAGGCCATCCTCAGGCTGAGAAGGATTATTACCGTTGGCACGCGACCGGCCCCTTCGATCTGGAAACCGGTAAGGCCATCAAGCCGAAAGCCAGTGCCCCCACTTACACGACTGTTTTCGGAAACACGCTGGCCGAGTTGATGGCGAAAGACGAGAAGATCATCGCGTTAACCGCCGCGATGCCCGATGGTACTGGTATCTGTACCCCGCTCGAGAAATTTCCGGAGCGGTCGTTCGACGTGGGTATTGCCGAGCAGCATTGCGTTACATTTGCTGCCGGCATGTCCGTTGAAGGCCTGAAGCCTGTTTGCGCAATCTACTCCACCTTCTTGCAACGCGGATTTGATCAGTTGATCCACGATGTTTGTATTCAGAATCTTAATGTGACGTTTTGTCTTGACCGTGGTGGGGTCGCGGGCGGCGATGGCCCAACGCATCACGGACTTTTAGATATCGCTTACCTTCGCGCCGTTCCCAACATCGCGGTGATGGCTCCCAAGGATGAAGGCGAGATGCGCGACATGCTGCACACAATGATCGAACATGTCGGGCCGGCCGCGATGCGTTATCCGCGCGGTAACGGCGTGGGCGCTGACATAGTGCGTGTTCCGCAACTCCTCGAAATCGGTAAAGGAGAAATTCTTCGTGATGGCGGCGAGATTGCAATCGTGGCTTATGGTTCCATGGTGCATCCCGCGTTGCAGGCTGCCGAGAATCTCGCAAAGGACAAAATCGAAACGACGGTGGTAAACGCTCGGTTTGTAAAACCACTGGATGCGCAATTGCTTCTGGCTCTGGCGCAAACCAAGCGGCTCATTGTCACTGTTGAAGAGGCTTATCTGGCGGGCGGTTTCGGTTCGGCAGTTTTGGAGTTGCTCGAAGAAAACGGTCTGCAGGACAAGGTGCGCGTCGTCAGAATGGGAATTCCTGATCGGTTGGTAACACATGGCGATCCCAAACTCCTGCTCGCCAAGTATGGGCTTGACGCCGATGGCATTTACACTCGCGTTAGAGAAAGTATTGACGTGTTAGACGACCGTCGCGCGAAACCGACGAAGCTTAGTCGCTAATCCCGCTTCAAGAAACTGAACCATTGCGCGCCCGTACTGTCCCGGCAGACGGGCGCGTTGCTTTTAGTGCACGATATCGTCAACAAGCTCTCATTCCCATGTTCGACAAACTAGCCTTCAAGTGCGTTTCTGCTACGACTCGGAGCCATCAGGGGTTGGTTCCTTCCGTGGCCTAGCTTTTGCTAACAGAGCGGCGAGAAAAGTTGCCAGAACGACGACCGGATCATTATGGAAGCAAATATTACAAACGAACAATATTTCGATGACGACTTGCCGCTCGCAGAGCCGCACTTCGACGAACAGGCGACGTTGCTTTCGGCGCGACCCGTCGTACCACTCGAGCAGATCAAGGCCGAAGGACGTTCGAGGAGGCGCATCGCGTTTGGATTGGCAATAGCCGGGTCGCTCGTGTTAGGGGCGATCGGTGGAGTGTTATTGTTCAAGCAGCGCCTAGAGGAATCGCCGGCAGCAATTCTTGGAACCGCAGTGCCCGGTGCTGCGGGGTTAGCATTTGACGCAACGTCTCCGGCAGTCGTTGAAGGTGCCGCAGGCGCGGCTGCCGGAACGTCGTCGGCGCCCAGCACCACAACAGTCGAGAAAAAACCCTCGCCCTCGATTTCACGCAGCCGCACCGCTACGGTGGTAGACGTGAAACGGAAGAAAACTTTGCCTGACGAGGTGGATGAAAGAGATCTGTATCGAGATGGGCGAATTGATGAGCGCCGCTTGAGGAGCAGATCTGAACGTGAGGCGTGGCGAGAGGGTGGCGGTCATCGCCACCGGTCGGCCGATGATATGTTGCGAATCAGAGAAATATTTGAGGGACCTTCAAAACCCTAAGAACTTTCGTTTGCCTGCGTTTGCATGTTCCTCTGCAACCTTTGTGGTTTCGGTTGCTGCTTTACCGCCAAGAACTCGAAAGGACATAAAGCAAACCGCAAAAAATGAATTCAGGGCGGTTGACTTGTTTCCCAAACGAATGGCATTATCTCGCTCAAGCGATAAAGAGTTTTACCCGACCTGTTAGTCGCTTGCCCTGATAGCAACTCTCAATCAAGCGAAGCCCGACTTTTTTAAGTAACAATAATTTTTCGCGGTTGCGGCGCGAGAAAGCAGGCATTTCTATGAGACAAGTGTTTCGCGAGCGGGAGTGTATTCATAAGGAAGAGGGCGCGCAGGGCGAGTTTTACAACGGCGCGTTCTATGTGCAGGCACTCCAACAGCTGCCCGTCGACCGGGCGATGCAAGTGGCCGGGAGAGTCGGATCTTTTTTCTGGGCTGATGCGCCGAACATTATGGTGTGGTTGTGTGTACCATGCGCCAGTGAACTCAGTTTGGGGGATTCGCCGCGCGCCATCTCGCACGCAGCGCGACGTCAAGCCTGAGAAACCCCTGGTTGACACTCCTTCATTAGCAACCAGGTCGAGCTTCGTGGTCGCGTTCTACTGTAAAGTAGTTGCAGATGAAGCGCGAACGTCCGAAGCGTCCTGATAAAGCCACGCGTGTCGACAAGTTGCTTGTCGATCGCGGTCTGGCTGAATCACGTACGAAGGCGCAAGCGCTGGTGATGGCCGGCGTCGTACTGGTTGATGAACAACGCGTAAGTAAACCTTCAGACACTGCTACTGCAAACGCCCTGCTTCGGATCAAAGGCGGGGACGATCCAACGTCCCGGTACGTCGGGCGCGGCGGACTCAAACTCGAAACAGCCCTGCGTGATTTTCTTGTTACTGTTGAGGGATTGGACTGCCTAGACGTTGGCGCGTCAACCGGCGGCTTCACCGATTGCCTGTTACAACACGGTGCCAGGCATGTCGTCGCCCTCGATGTTGGTCATAACCAAATAGACTACCGGCTGCGCACTGACGCTCGGGTAGAAGTGAGAGAAGGCGTGAACGCGCGGTATCTGCAGCCGGAAGACTTCAACCACTTGTTTGATCTGGTGGTGATGGATGTCTCCTTTATTTCCGCAACCAAGATCCTGCCGGCAATCGTGCCGCTGTTGAAACAAGCGGCTTTCCTGATCACGCTCATCAAGCCCCAGTTCGAAGTAGGTCGTGGAGAAGTTGGCAAGGGAGGTATTGTGCGCGATCCGCAACAGCACGCGCGCGTGATTGATAAAGTGAACCGCGCCGCGCAGGAGCTCAGACTGCGTTTGCAAAAAGTGATTGAGTCTCCCATTCAAGGGGCGGATGGTAACGTCGAGTTTCTCGCGCTCTACGAGAAAGCAGGGCAGTAGTCCAGCTTCGTCTCATTGCTCCTCGGTCACGCTTGCAGTTAACATGGCCAGCGTTCCATCAATCCATTTAATTTGCGCCGGTCAATTGCTCAAAGCGCGATGACGATCTCGTCCATAAAGCGTATAGGCATCGTTCTAAAGCCGAATCAGCCTGACGCATTGAAAACAATGTGTGAGCTGACCATCTGGTTGGCGGCGCGAGGTATCAAGCTGCTTGGCGGTCCCGAAATCGAACGCCAGCGAATTGAGCAACAGACCGGCTGTGCCGTTGAAGAAGTGGCGCCCGGTCAACTTGCTGCCGGTGCTGATTTGATTCTGGTGCTGGGAGGCGACGGCACAATGATCGCTACGGCGCGCCAGATGGGCGATACGGAAGTGCCCGTGCTCGGTGTGAACTACGGCGGACTCGGTTATCTCGCCGAGTTTCGCATAGAAGAACTTTACGACGCGCTCGAATCAATTCTCGACGGCAACTACCGCCTTGATCAGCGCGTCATGCTCTCGGTGGATCTAGTTCGCGGTGATGAAAGCGTGACGCGCAATCGCGTACTCAACGATGTCGTCATCAACAAGTCGGCGCTGGCCCGAATCATAGAGATCGAGGTCCATCTGAACCAGCAGTTTGTAAATTCCTTCCGCGCTGATGGCCTGATTGTTTCCACCCCGACCGGTTCAACCGCTTACAATCTTTCGGCCGGTGGTCCGGTTATTTTCCCGTCGATGAACGCGGTGGTCATCACCCCTATTTGCCCTTTCACACTTTCGAATCGGCCCATTGTCGTGCCTGACGAATCGTTTATCGAGTTGCGTTTGAAAACTGATCAGGAAGACGTGGCGTTAACACTTGACGGACAGGTTGGCTTGCCGTTGAAGGTTGAAGACCGGGTAGTGATTCGAAAGAGCAAGACTACCTTCAACCTGGTGCAGCCGATGAGCCGAAACTACTTCGACGTTTTGCGCGATAAGCTCAGATGGGGAAGGTAAGAAACAGGTTTGAGTTCTGAGTTTCGGTTTTGAGTTTGAAGAACAAGACTGCAAACGGAGCGAAGTCGTCAACACAAACAATTTGAAACCGAAGATGCAAAACTCAAAACTCGCAACTCGTCCGAAGCGGCCGTGGTATGTGCCTTCGCTGACCACACAGATTCTGATTGGCCTGGTGCTGGGCGGTTTGGTTGGTTACCTCGGCAGGAAATGGGGCTACAACTGGGGCGACAACGTCTACTTCCTGCGCGACATTTTTCTTAACCTCATTAAGTCGATCATTGCGCCACTCATTTTCGCCACCCTCGTCGTCGGCATTGCCGGCGGTGGCGACTTGAAAAAAGTCGGCCGCATGGGATTGAAGTCTCTGCTCTACTTCGAAATCATCACCACAATTGCGCTCTTCATCGGACTCGGCGTCGTGAATCTTACCAAGCCGGGTTATGGCGTTGCCCTGAGCGCTGCGCGCGATATCAGTTCGCTACAACAAACTCACGCGCAGGGTTTTCGCGACATGCTCGTCCACATATTTCCTTCGAGCATCATGGACGCGATGGTGCGCGGCGATGTTTTGCAGATTGTCGCGTTCTCGTCGCTGTTTGCTGTGGCGGTCGCGGCGCTGGGGGCGAAAGGTGGACCGATCATCCGCGGTTGCGAAGCTTTGTCGCAAGTGATGTTCAGGTTTACTGAGTACGTGATGAAGTTTGCGCCGATCGGAGTTGGGGCTGCGATGGCCCACACGATTGCGACCAACGGACTCGGCGTCCTCTGGAATCTCGGCAAGCTCATCGGCTCACTTTATTTGGCGCTGGTGATCCTGCTGCTTTGTGTTTTTGTCCCAGTGATGTTGCTGGCGCGCGTCCCGATCAAACAGTTTCTCAAAGCCATCCGCGAACCGTTCACGATCGCGTTCGCTACGACTTCGAGCGAGTCTGCGTTACCCAAAGCGATGGAAAACATGGTACGTCTCGGGGTGCCGAAACGCATCGTGGGCTTCGTCATGCCCACCGGCTACAGCTTCAACCTGGATGGAACTACGCTTTACCTGGCAATGGCGTCTGTGTTCGTTGCACAAGCTGCGGAAGCAACTACCGGACAACACATGAGTTTCAGCCGGCAGATTGTAATGATGCTGACGCTGATGATCACTTCGAAAGGTGTTGCTGGAGTGCCACGTGCCGCCCTAGTCATCCTGCTGGCAACTCTCAACAGTTTTATTCCCAACGGGCTCGGCGCAATAGGCGTGGCCGTAATTTTCGGAGTGGACGAGCTAATGGATATGGGTCGCACTTCCGTGAATGTTTTGGGAAACTGTCTGGCTACTGTGGTCGTTGCTCGTTGGGAAGGCGAGTTTGACGACAACCGCGCGCGCGTGTTTGGCACGCCCGCGGAAGCGAAACTTGATTTGCAGGAAGGCGAAATCGCCTTTGCCGAGGCAGCGCTAGAGGAGGATTGAAACACCAATGGTCTTTCCGCTTTACGACGACGATAGTGATCGCACAACCACTCCCATAGTTAACTACCTGTTGATTGCGATCAATATCCTGGTCTTTGTCTTTCTGCAGCAACTCGGTAACAACGACAAGTTCACCTACGCTTTCTCGACCGTGCCGCAGGAAATCATTAGCGGCCGCGACGTGAGAACGCCCGATCGCGTGGTGGAACATCCGGTCACCGGACAGGAACTTTTGATTCCCGGTCTACAGCCGACTCCGTTCTCCGTCTACCTCACGCTTATTTTTTCGATGTTCATGCATGGCGGTATCGCGCACATCGCCGGCAATATGCTCTTTCTTTGGATTTTTGGCGACAACGTGGAAGATAGGATGGGGCACATAAGGTATCTCATCTTCTACTTGGTTTGCGGCGTGCTTGCCTCGTTGGCCCATGTGTTCATAACCGCTATGTTTGCGACGGAACCAAGTAGCTTGCTGATACCGAGCTTGGGCGCCTCGGGAGCGATCTCCGGAGTTCTCGGAGGATATCTACTGCTTTATCCCAAGCGTCGCGTGACAGTAATTCTGTTTCGGTTTCTCACTGCCGTCCCAGCTTACGTAGCGATCGGAATCTGGTTTGGTTTTCAGTTAATCAGCGGCCTGGGAATCCTGGGTGGGGGCTCCCAACAAGGTGGAGTGGCATACGCCGCGCACGTAGGAGGCTTCGTCGCAGGACTCGTGCTCGTCAAAGTGTTTACTATCGGGCGAGGGAACACGCCAACCTACGCCTAGCCGGAATTGCCGTCACAGTTACACTCAAGTAAGATCTACTTCAAGATGATAGACACTAGAGAAGAAATGCAACCCGTGAATCAACAGGGTCTCGACGTGCGTTCGACGCCGCGAGCAGAAATGAATCTCTTCTCGCTCGACACTTTTGCTTACGAGTTTCCCGGCCATGAAATCAAGATTGATTTCGCGATCACCGAGTTCACTGCTATCTGCCCGTTTTCGGACTTCCCCGATTTCGCCACGATTCGCCTCGAGTACGTTCCCAATGAGCGTTGTGTGGAACTGAAAAGCTTGAAGCTCTACATTAATTCCTTCAGGGAAGTGAAGATCTTTCACGAGCACGTCATCAACATAATTCTCGAGGACTTCGTGCGAGCGTGCGATCCGTTGAGCGTCGAGATAGAAGGAGATTTCCACGTGCGTGGAAACATCAAGACGGTTGTACGAGCGAGTTATCGAAAGAAGTGAGCAGTGGCTGGGGGGCACTGGGCAGAAAAAGAGAAGCTAATGAAGACTCGCTACCCAAGACATCGACCGTCTACCCTGAACTGCCGTCAATTGATTGTTCTGCACACTGCCCACTGCACACAGCCCCCTGACTTATGAGCTTCACCACCATCTTCATAATCGCCGGCATAGTGTTGCTGGCCGTTTTTTTCCTGATTGCGAAGCTGGCAATCCGCTGGGCTGTCCGCGTTGTAATCGTGGGCGTGATTTTGGTGGCACTCTTGGGCGCCGGTGGCTTCTGGGCCTGGAGCACTCGTCTCACTGCGAAATCAAAACCAAACCGGCAAACCACTCCCCGACGATCTGTTGTTCCCTAAGCCACAAAGATCATGGCGAAGAGCGATACTGATGATGCTCCTGATCCGGTTGATCCGGAGTTGGTTCTCGCGGAGATTCAGCCAGCGTCTGGTCTCTGGCGCCGCTACCGTCGCCTGCCGCGCAATGTCTTTGTTATCAGCCTCGTCAGTCTGCTAAACGACGCCTCGAGCGAGATCATCTATCCACTGCTGCCGGTTTTTCTTTCACTAACGTTAGGTGCTTCACCGGGAATCGTCGGCTTGATTGAGGGCGCGGCGGAGTCGATTTCGAGCCTGCTCAAACTAGGTGCCGGCCATTTCAGCGATCGTTGGGGCAAACGGAAAGTCTTTGTCGTTTGCGGGTACGTGCTCTCAAGTTTTACTCGGCCGTTGCTGGCGTTTGCCGGGAGTTGGCCGCAGGTGCTGGGACTCAGACTCGCTGATCGGGTTGGTAAAGGCGTCCGCACTTCTCCGCGCGATGCTATGGTCGCGGACGCGGTCCGGGTCGAGGAACGGGGTCTCGCCTTTGGTTTTCATCGAGCGATGGATCATACGGGTGCGGTAATCGGACCGTTGATTGGGTATCTTCTCGTGCGGTGGTTAGCGGCAAATCGCAACGCGCCGACCGCCGTTGATTTTACGAAAATCTTTTTACTCGCGTCGGTTCCGGCACTGGCGGCGGTGCTGGTGGTTGCTTTCTTCGTTCGCGAGTCTCACAACCAGAGGGCAACGCCGGACATTCTCGTCGCGCCGACGCAACTTTCGCTACGCGGCTTTGACAGAAACTTCAAACGGTTTCTGCCGATCGTTGCACTGTTCACGCTCTCAAATTCGTCCGACGCGTTCCTACTATTGCGGGCGCAATCCACTGGTGTCTCAATCGTTAACATTCCGCTGCTTTGGGCGATGCTCCACGTTAGCAAGGTAGTCAGTTCTATTTTCGGTGGCGATCTTTCTGACCGACTCGGCCGGCGCCGGTTGATCGTCTCAGGGTGGATACTCTACGCCGCGGTCTATGCCGGTTTTGGTTTCGTTTCAAATGCACTTTCCGTTTGGATACTTTTCCTGATTTACGGAATCTACTTTGGATTGTCAGAAGGCGCCGAGAAAGCGCTGGTTGCCGATCTCGTGAGACCCGAACAACGCGGCACCGCTTACGGTTTGTATAATCTCGCGTTTGGCGTAACTGTGCTGCCGGCGTCGCTCATGATGGGAGTCTTGTGGAACTGGCGCGGGCCGCAGACAGCTTTCCTGGTTAGCGCAATCATCGGCGCAACCGCCGCACTATTGTTGATGCTAACGGTTAAAACGTCCAGTGATGTCCGGCCGGGTTCGACAAGCTGAAGCTCCTCAGGAATAAGGCGATTTATTGACACGATTGCAACTTGCAAGGTAACAGCCCTGCGTTTTCTACAAAGCGCTGAAATAACCCGAATTGATTGCAGGTTCACTCTGGTGCATTACGTGATTCGCGTCTGGTCTTGTTAAAGTGCACTCATCAACTTGTTCCCAGTTGCGGACTCTAGCGGCTGAGCTCAGCACGCAGATGGCCATTAATGAACACGAATTACCAGGTAATAAGAACTGAGGCACAGCTGCGCAAAGCAGTAGAGATACTGTCGACTCACCCGGTCGTTGGACTAGATACCGAAACCACCGAACTTGACCCTTACTATGGTCGGCTGCGCCTGATTCAACTTGCCACGCCTTCACTCGTATACGTCGTCGACGTCGATGCGTTTCTGAGCGGCGATCCAAAGAAGTCTGAAGCGTTGGCGCCGTTGCGAGTCCTGCTTGCCGCCGCGCGTCCGATCAAAATTCTCCACAACGCGAAGTTTGACGCGAAGTTTATCAAGCACACTCTGGGAACAGACCTCGGCGGAATTTTCGACACGCTGCTGGCGAGCCAGTTGCTCGGCGCCGGAGATATTGAGGAACGTCACGGACTCGAAGCTGTCGCCGCGCGTTATTTGAACGAGACCGTCGACAAATCAGAACGGCTCAGCAACTGGGACCTCGAGCTGACAGAAGCCCAGCTTGAGTACGCCGCTCGCGATGCGGCGGTTTTGCTGCCGTTGCGCGAGAAACTGATCGAGCGTTTGAAAGCGGATGCGCTGATCGATTGTGCGCGACTTGAGTTCGACTGCGTGATGACGGTCGCCGATATGGAGTTGACCGGCTTTTACCTGCACAAGGACCGTTGGCTTGAACAACTGGCAATCGTTGAAAAGCGGCGGATACAACTCGCGGAAGAGTTGCAGGTTGTGCTAGCCGAGGAGTCGTCGCAGGGAACACTCTTCGGCGGACCGCAACGAGACGACATCAATCTCGACTCGCATCAGCAGTTGACGAAAGCGTTAGAGCGCATCGGAATTTCCGTGCCTGATTCGACGCGTAACTGGAAGCTGCAGCCGCTAGCACTTGAGTATCCGATCATTGGTACGTTGCTTGAATACCGCACCGTGCAAAAAGCGCTCACAAGTTATGGTCAGAATATGATCGACATGGTCAATCCGACCACGCATCGTTTACACGCTGACTTCCGCCAGATCGGCGCGCCAACCGGCAGGTTCTCGTGCACGAACCCTAACATTCAACAAGTGCCGCATGCCGTCGAATATCGCCGCTGCTTTTCCGGCTACCCGGAAGGGCGGAAGTTAATCATCGCTGACTACTCGCAGATTGAGTTACGCATCCTCGCCGAGTTTTCCGGCGACCGCGGTTTCATTGACGCGTTTAACTCGGGCGCCGATCTTCATCGGGTTACGGCCGCGGAAGTTTTCAACATTTCTCCGGATCAAGTTTCCAAAGAGCAGCGAAGTTTTGCCAAGGGATTGAACTTCGGCGTAGTTTACGGCATCGGCGCACAACGTTTCTCGATAATGACCGGAGTGAGCGTGTCTGAGGCCGAGAGAATCTTGAAGAAATATTTCGCCACGTATCGCGGCCTCGACACATATTTGCAGGAAGCTGCGAACCGCGCCGTGCGTGAGCGTCAGGCGCGTACCGGCTCGGGCCGTCTGGTTCGTTTTCGCTACGACGACCAGGACCGGCAACAGATCTCCATGACTAAGCGAAACGGCAAGAACACGCCGATTCAGGGGACCAGTGCCGACATTCTCAAACGCGCCCTGCGACTGCTGAAGGACGAACTCCGCGGTACGAACGCGCAGATCGTCAACATCATCCATGATGAAATTGTGGTTGAGGCAGACGCAGGCGAAGCGGAGGACGTGGCGGTAAGAGTTGAACGAGCTATGTGCGCAGCGGGCGAGGAATACGTGAAGACAGTGCCGGTGAAAGTTGAAACCGAGATCGCGGACGAGTGGGTGAAGTAAGGGCCTAACCGCTAAGACGCCGAGAGCGCCAAAAATCACAACAGAATCATTGATGAAATCGTGAGCCGGCTGTTTTTGTTGAATCGTTTTTTAGCTTGGCGGTCCCGGAGTCTTGGCGGTTTACTTCTCTCTCGCCACCGCCAGCTTGCGCCAAACGAGGTAAACTGGAATTCCGGTCAGCACCAGCAAATAGCCAATCCCCGAAGTTGAAGGAGCAAGCCACGCAAGATCCACAACGATAAGGGCCGCCAGGCCGATATAAATCAACGGCACCAGCGGATACCCGATCGTTCGGTAAGGACGTTCAATGTCCGGCGCCTTGCGTCGCATGACAATTACCGCACCCGCCATCAACGCATAAAAAATTAAGTCCGCTGAAATAATGTATTCGAGGAGTTGTGTGTAGACGTTGCCGTAAGTGATTGCACCAGTTTGCGGATTAGTCGTCACCGTTCTTGGCAAAGTTAGAACCGCAGCCCACAGGCCCTGCAGAATGAGAGCAAAAGCCGGCACGTTCTGTTTGTTTAGCGAACCCGCTCTCCTAAAGAACAGATTGTCGCGCGCCATAGCGTAATACACGCGCGCGCCGGCGAGTATCAATCCGTTGTTACAGCCAAACGTGGCAATCATTATCGCGACGGCCATCAATACGGTGCCGCGCGCGCCAAACACAGCCTGCATTAGCGCAGTTGCCACACGATTCTGCGGTGCGTTTTGGATGGCGCCGAGCGGCAGCGTAACAACGTAGGCGAGATTGGCCAATAGGTAGAGCGCGACTACAAGGCCGCAGCCAATGAATAGCGAGCGCGGTAGGTTGCGAGCCGGGTCGCGCACTTCGCCGCCAGTGAAAGTCACGTTGTTCCAGGCTGATTGCGCGAAGAGTGGACCAACCATCGCACGGCCCAGCAACATGACGAGAGCAAGTGTAAGCAGTCCGCCGCCGGCAGTTGCGTCGAAGCCAAGTTGGGTTGTCGTCGGATGCCAGCCATTTAGCACTGGGTGCCACCAGTCAGAAGTGTAAGCGGCGCTATGGTGGTTCCAGCCAAGAGTGAGTCCCACCACGATCAGACCAATGAGCGCTGCGGTCTTAGTAAACGTGAAGGTGTTTTGAATGAACTTTCCGGTTTTCAATCCGCGCGTATTGGTGAGCGTCAGAAATAGAATCATGACGACAGCCAACAGTTGTTGCGTTGAAAGACTGATGGCGTAACCACCAAAGCCGTGCGGTGCGATGAGGTAGTTGTCGGCAGACACCGTGCTGGCTAACACGCCAGTGAAGTTGGCAAAGGCTACCGCGACGGCGGCGATCGTTCCGGTTTGGATAACAAGCAATAGCGACCAGCCAAAAAGAAAACCGATCGACGGACCATACGCTTCGCGCAGGAAGACGTATTGCCCGCCGGCGCGCGGCATCATCGCAGCGAGTTCGGCGCAACAAAGCGCTCCGGTGATCGTGAGTACCCCGCCGAGCGCCCAGGCAACCAACAGCCACCCGGGCGAGCCAACCAGTCGCGCGGACTCTGCTGAAGTAATGAAAATGCCCGAGCCAATCATCGACCCGACGACGATCATGCTGGCGTCCATCAGGCCCAAACCGCGGACCAGTTTCGGGGCAGAGTGTTCAGTCGCTTCGCGCATGCATTCGTGACGGTATAGTGGTCTTGAGATGTCGGTGTCAAGGAAAAGCATGCTTGACACTCTGCGCGACCCCCAATAGTCTTGCCTGCTTGGATCTTGCGCAGGGTTTTTGCCCGGGAGGGAAACACGAATCAGATGGTCAAGGAACAATTAATTGCTGCGATAACAGATAAGCGTGCCCACGTCGGCGTGGTGGGTTTAGGCTACGTAGGCTTGCCGTTGCTGGCTGAGTTTGCCGGCAGCGGTTTCCAGGCAACCGGGTTTGAAGTTGATGAGAAGAAAGCCGCTCAAATCAATGCCGGTGGGTCTTACATCGGCGATGTGAATTCGTCTGTGATAAACGACCTCGTAGCGAGCAAGCGGCTGCGTGCGACTACTGATTTCGATCACCTGAAAGACTGCGACGCCGTCATCATCTGCGTGCCCACGCCACTCCGCAAAACGAAAGAGCCTGACGTCTCCTACATCCTCGCGGCAGCAGGGGAGATCAAACAACGCCTGCACCAGGGCCAGTTGATCATTCTTGAGTCAACCACTTATCCGGGCACTACTGATGAAGTTCTACTGCCAATGTTTGAGCAGACCGGACTCAAGCTCGACGAAGACTTCCTGTTGGCGTTTTCGCCGGAACGAGTGGATCCGGGTAATCCCGAATTTCAGACGCACAACATTCCCAAGGTCGTCGGCGGAGTCACGGCTGACTCTACCGAAGCTGCCGCGCATCTTTACGCACAAATCGTGAAAGATGTTCACGCCGTCAGTTCGGCGCGGGTCGCCGAAACAGCCAAGCTGCTGGAAAATACTTTTCGCGCGGTGAACATCGGCATGGCCAACGAGATGGCGCGACTTTGTTACGCGCTGAACATCGACACCTGGGAAGTGATTCGTGCAGCCGCCACCAAGCCGTTTGGGTTTATGGCTTTTTATCCCGGCCCGGGAATTGGCGGCCACTGCATTCCGCTTGATCCGCATTACCTTTCGTGGAAGGCGCGGCAACACGGTTTCGATTCACGCTTCATCGGTCTGGCCGAGGAAGTAAATTCGCGTATGCCGGACCACGTGGTGCAGTTAGTTGCCGATGGACTGAACGACGAAAGCAAATCGATGAAGGGTTCGCGCATCTTATTACTTGGCGTCGCCTATAAGAAGGACATCGACGACGTGCGGGAGAGTCCGGCGTTATCGATCATCGATCGATTGCGCGCGCGCGGAGCTGACGTACGTTACCACGATCCGTTTGTGCAGGATGTCCACTTTGACGATGCTCATACCGAAGGCGGCGGTGAGCCGCTCGCGTCAGTTTCGTTAACCGACGAAGAGTTACGCGAAAGTGATTGCGTGGTAATTGTCACCGATCACAGCGCGACTGACTACCAGCGCGTTTGCCGGCTTAGTTCGCTGATAGTTGACACGCGAAACGCGCTGAACGGTGACGTCAGGCGCGGTAGCAGCGCGCGGATAATTCGACTTTAGAAAAGTTTCGAGTTTCGAGTTCCAAGTTCAGCGGATTCTAACTCGAAACTCGGAACTTGGCACTCGGAACATGATGAAGGTAATCAACGTTGTCGGCGCGCGGCCTAACTTCATGAAGGTCGCCCCGATTGTTGAAGCAATGAAGCGGCGTGAACGAGAGTTTACGCCGCTTGTTGTTCATACGGGCCAACACTACGACGCGGCGATGTCTGCTGCGTTTTTCAGTGATCTGGATTTGCCCGAACCCGATGTGTATCTCGGCGTTGGTTCTGCTTCACATGCTGCACAAACCGCTGCCGTGATGGAGCGTTTCGAGCCAGTAGTGCTCCAGGAAAAACCCGATTGGGTTGTGGTGGTCGGCGATGTTAATTCGACGCTCGCGTGCGCGCTGGTCTGCGTAAAACTGGGCGTGAGGGTCGCGCACGTTGAGGCCGGATTACGCAGCCGCGACCGCACGATGCCCGAAGAGATTAATCGCCTGCTAACAGATCAGATCGCCGATTTGCTTCTCACTCCATCAGCGGATGCAGACGAGAACCTGCTGGCCGAAGGGGTCCCCGCCGAACGAATTCATCTGGTCGGCAATGTGATGATTGATTCGCTCTACAAGCATCTGAAACTCTCGCAGCAGTCGCAGATCAAGGATCAGTTGGGAATAACGGAAAGGAGTTATGGAGTGCTGACTTTGCATCGCCCCTCGAATGTTGATGATCCTGTCGTGTTTGGAAACATTCTCGAAGCGCTCGAGAGCATCAGCGAAAAGTTGCCGGTTGTTTTTGCCGTTCATCCCCGAACCAGAAAGACGATTGCTCAGCTTGGGTTCGAAAAGCGTTTGGAGAAGATGCCAGGTTTGCGACTGATCGACCCGTTGGGTTACCTGGATTTTCTAAGTTTGTTTAGTGGCGCGCGCCTCGTGCTCACCGACTCAGGCGGCATTCAGGAAGAGACGAGCGTGCTTGGCATTCCCTGTCTGACGTTGCGCGAGAACACTGAGCGCCCGATTACAGTTACGCTTGGGACAAACAAGATAGTCGGGACTGATCCCGAGAAGATTCTTGCCGCGGCCTTTGCAGCGCTTGAGGAGTCCGCGAAACCAGCTATCAGCATTCCACTCTGGGATGGCCATACGGCTGAGCGCATTCTCGCCGCGCTCGGTTAAGATAACGCGTTGCCAAACTCTTCCGACCACCCAGCAACGACGCGTAGTGCGCTCCTGTCGAAGGGGATACGGAGTGTGCTCGGCGGGCGTGTAGGTTTCGGCCGGGCCACCCGCGAGGCTTTCCGTCGTGGCCGGGCCGTGGTTCAGTCTCGTCGCGAGCGCGTGATGCTTGACGAGCTTGCCTCACAACCCGCGCGGTTGCGTCCGGAATTCCAAAGCCTCGCTTTATCTGATCTGCTTAACCACTTTCGCGGACGATCTACACCATCGTTCTTACCAGGATTTCAAAAGGCAGACTCGACCGCAGCGCGGCAGCGCGAGCTGTTTCCGGATGAGACCGCACGGCTGATTCAATCTGCCTGGACTATTACCCGCGATCACCGCTGGCCGTTGTTAGGTTACGGTGAAAAAGAGTTCGGAGTGGAGATCAACTGGCATTGCGATCCACTCTCCGGAAGAATCTGGCCGCTTGATTATCATGGCGACATTGCGCTTTGGCATAGCGACGGTTCAGATATTCGGGTGTTGTGGGAACTCAATCGTTTCGGCCACTTCATCACGCTCGGCCGCGCTTACGCGTTGACCAAAGAAGAGGCTTTTGCCACGGAGTTTTTTGCGCAGGTCGAAGGCTGGCGCGAGCAGAACCCGGTGGGTCGCGGCGCGAACTGGTCATGTGCTATGGAAGTCGCTTTGCGCGCCATGAACCTGCTCACGGCGTTCTCGCTTTTCCGTGCGTCGCCGGAACTCAACGAAGGTCGCCTGCGGACATTGCTTACCATGTTTGACCAGCACGGGGCTCACATCCGTCGGAATCTGGAGTTTTCACACCTTGCTACCAGCAATCACTATTTGTCAGACATCGCGGGTTTGTTGTGGCTCGGCGTCATGCTGCCGGAGTTAGAGCCCGCTTCCGAATGGAGCCAATGGGCATTGAAAGAGCTCCTCGCGCAAATGGACCAACAAATCCTGACAGACGGTGCTGACTACGAAGGCTCGACCGGTTATCACCGCTTTGTGCTCGAACTGCTTCTCTACTCGTTCATTCTTTGCCGCGCGAATGAAATAACAATCGAAGACAGCTATTGGCGCAAGCTTTATACGATGCTGGAGTATCTGCGGACCTATCTGCGTCCCGACGGGTTCGCGCCGTTAATAGGTGATACTGACGGAGGCCAGCTGTTGCCAATCGTCGCCCGCGAGGCGAACGATCACGCATATCTGCTGGCGCTCGGAGCCGCCGTATTCGAGGATGCGCAATTCAAGCTGGTTGAAGTTGAAACGCCGCCGGAGCTGTTGTGGGTCGCAGGTGAAAAGGTTTTGCGAGCTTACGAGCTGCTCCCGAATTCCGCTCAGGAAGTTAGCTCGCAAACTTTCCCTGATGCCGGCACCTATATACTCCGGCATGAAGATTTGTTTCTCCTGCTCAATACAAACGGTGGGGAAAAGGGCAGGCCGACTTCGCACCAGCACAATGACTTGCTGAGCATTGAGGTCTCTGCCGGCGGCCGAGCATTTATTGTCGATCCGGGAACCTACGTCTATACGGCTGACTTGCGCGAGCGCCAGGTCTTTCGCTCGACTGCCTATCACTCAACCGTGCAGATCGACGATGAGGAGCAGCAAACAATTCGCGTCGAGTCGCCGTTTGTGTGTGGCGGTGAGGCGTCTGCCCACGGTTTGATTTGGGAGAGTTCGACCGGGCGTGATCAGGTGGTTGCGGAGCACAGCGGTTATGAGAGACTCGACCGACCGGTCAAACATCGCCGCGCAATTACTTTTGACAAGATTAACAGCTGGTGGTTAATCGAAGACGAACTGCTTGGCACTGGCGAACACAAAGTCGTGACGCGATTCCATTTCGACGTCGGACTCGAGGCGACGCTCAGCGATCACGATAGTGTCATGGCCCGCGACAATGAGACTGGAGCTTGCTTGTTAGTGCGTCCGCTCGGCCTCGATCGGGTGGCGGAATTGGAAGGGCAATTTACGTCCAGGCATTATGGTTCCAAGTCGCCGTCGATTTCCGCGGTTTGGACAATCGTGACGATGGTGCCTTGTAAGCTTCGCTGGGCAATCGTGCCGGTCCGCATGGGCGAAGATCAGAATGAGCGCCTCAGTCTCGTCAACGCCTTGCATCTGACATCTGACCCCTGACATCTTTTTCTTATGTGTGGCATTTGCGGAATCTGGGAGTATGGCGCCAGCGATGGGCACATCGACCTGTCTCTCGTGCAAAGCATGCGCGATGAGATGCGTCATCGTGGGCCTGATGACGAGGGCGCCCAGATATTTGACGACGCGCGACTCGGTCTCGGTTTTCGTCGTCTCTCGATCATCGATCTTTCGCCTGCCGGCAATCAGCCGATGCGCGGTTGTGCCGGCCAGAAGTTTTGGCTTGTTTTCAACGGCGAGATCTACAACCATGCCCAACTGCGCCATGGTCTCGAGCAACGCGGCCACCAATATTCCTCGCACACGGACACGGAAACAATTCTTCATCTCTACGAAGAGCGCGGCCTGGATTTCGTTAACGAGATAGAAGGCGACTTCGGAATCGCATTGTGGGACGAACAGCGCGAGCAGCTTGTGTTGGCGCGCGATCGGATTGGCGTGAAGCCGCTGTACTTCTACCAGCAGGACGGCCGCTTCATCTTTGCCTCAGAAATCAAGGCAATTCTGCGACATCCGGCTGTGGCGCCGGAGATCGACGAAGAGTCGCTCTATCATTACCTGACCTTCCTTACCACGCCGGCGCCGCGCACGCTCTTCCGCAACATTCAGAAGC
This sequence comes from Acidobacteriota bacterium, assembly GCA_040002755.1. Classification (GTDB taxonomy): domain Bacteria; phylum Acidobacteriota; class Blastocatellia; order Pyrinomonadales; family Pyrinomonadaceae; genus PSRF01. The sequence goes on from JBDUDV010000059.1 coordinate 19,068, forward strand.
TCCCGGCCGGGCACATGCTGGTGGTTAAGCGCGACGGCACAACCGAGCTCACCCAATATTGGGATGCACTTCCCAATGCCGCACCGGAGAAACGCAGCGAAGCGGAGCACCAGGAAGAAATCCTGCGACTCCTCCGCGATTCGATTCGCAAGCGAATGATGTCTGACGTGCCCTTCGGCGTGTTTCTTTCCGGTGGCGTTGACTCTTCGGCGAACGTCGCGCTGATGTCGGAACTGATCTCGCAACCCGTCCGCACTTACACCGTAGGTTTCGAAGACAGTGACGAACTCAACGAGCTTGACAGCGCTCGTGCAGTCGCCAAACGTTTTGGCACGGATCACCACGAGGTGATCATCGGCCAGCAGGACATGCAAAAGTTCCTGCCTGATCTCATTTTTCATCAGGATGAACCGCTTGCCGATCCCGTTTGCGTGCCGCTTTATCACGTTTCGAAACTGGCGTGCGACTCTGGCACCGTCGTGGTTCAGGTTGGCGAAGGTGCTGATGAAATATTTGCCGGTTACGATTGGTTCAGGAAATATGTGCGCATCAATCAACTGTTTTGGCAGCAAGCTGAGAAGCTGCCGCTGTCATTACGCCATTCGCTCTCCGCGGTGGCGAAGCCGCTGATGGAGGCTTCGTTCAACAAACGTACTGCTATTGAGCTGGGGCGACGGTTCGGCGCGGGTGAATCGCTCTTCTGGGGCGGCGCGATAGTCTTCGATGAAGATTTCAAACGTCGCGTCTTGTCCAGCAATTTGACTGCACGTCTTAATGGCCTGTCGTCATACGACGCAGTGAAGGATCATATCGAGCACGTCGCTCGAGTTCGGCCTGATGCTGACTTTGCGGCGCGCATGAGCTATCTGGAGCTAAAGCTGCGACTGCCGGAGTTGCTGTTGATGCGCGTGGATAAGATCACCATGGCCACATCGGTTGAAGCGCGCGTGCCGTTTCTCGATCACCATTTGGTTGAGTATGCGATGAGTTTGCCAGTGGAACTCAAGATCAAAGGCACGAGTGGCAAACATATTCTCAAACGCGCGCTCGAAAAGGTTTTACCTGCCGATTTGCTTTACCGTCCCAAGCGTGGTTTTGGCGCGCCCATTCGCGAATGGTTTCGCGGCGCGAGTGGCGAAAACTTGAGCGGGCTCATCATGAATTCATCAATTCGCCACCGTGAGTTGTTTGACTATGAATTCATTGCGCGGCTAATTGATGAACACAAGCGCGGCGCGCGCGATTGGAGTTTCCACTTGTGGGCGTTGCTAAATGTAAGTCTGTGGTACGATCATTGGATTAACTGATTGAAAAATATGTTACTGATAACCGGCGGCAGCGGATTTGTTGGACAAAACTTGGCGAGGTGTTTCGGGCCGCGAAGGCAAACCGTGACGACCCACTTCACGCATCCTCCTCCGGCTTCCGCAGAACGATCAATTTACCTGGACATAAGAGATGCCGAGGCGGTGTTCTCACTCGTCGATCGGGAGCGGCCAGAGGCTGTGATTCACGCCGCCGGCAATAAGAACCTCAGATTCTGCGAGGACCAGCCGGACGAGGCGTTTCGAGTTAACGCGGGCGGAACTCAAAACGTTGCCCGCGCCTGCCGCCGAGTGGGCGCAAGCTTGATCTACCTCTCGACCGATCTTGTGTTCAGTTGCACGGAAGGAAACTACAAAGAGAACGACTTGCCCCAACCAACGTTTGGCTTACGGTAAGAGCAAACTATTGGGTGAGAGATTCGCGCAAGAAGAGTTGGACCAGGTGGCAGTCTGTCGCAGCGGCGGAATTTATGGGAAGGGATCGCCTCTGTTGAAGTGGTTCGCCAGTGAAATCGAGGGAGAGAAACCGGTTGAGTGCTTCATTGACGTCTTCAATACTCCAACCTATGCCGACAACTTAGCTGAAATGATGGAGACGATCCTGGAGAAACATCTGGTCGGCGTCTTTCACACAGTAGGGCGAGCGCGCGTCAGTCGCTTTGAGTTTTTTCGCGCCTACGCGGAGGCGCTGGGACTCGATGCGAGTTTGTTGTCTCCGGTTTCGTTCAATGGTCTGAAAGACACGCTGCTGCAGCCGGATTCATCTTTAGCGATTGAGGAGACGGCAAAGAAGCTCGGAATGACATTCAACTCTGTGAGCGAGGGTTTCGGGCGTTTGCAGGAGTCCGGAGGGGTATAATGCAAAGACTTACTCCCTACATTTCAAAACGCGACGCTCGGGGCGGCTTCCTGGGAATTACGCAAGAACCGTGGGCCGAGGCAAACTTTATTGAGACCACGGCGCACCAAGTCAGAGGAAATCATTACCACAAGGAAACGCGCGAACTCTTCTTCATCGTTTCCGGTGAGGTGGATGTGGTCATTGATGATTTGCGCTCGGGAGAACACGTCGAGGCGTCATTTTCCCAAGGTGACATTTTCATAATCGAACCATACGAGCTTCACACCTTTCATACCCGCACCGACGCGCAATGGATCAACATGCTTTCCCAGCCGCTCGATCAAGACAATCCGGACTTTCATCACGTTGCCACGGATGAGCCGAAGTCGACGTAGGTCTTCGATCCTATTCAACGCCGGCGACGCTTCTGACAGAGTCGTTGATTATCTTCCCGACAACCGCTGGCGTGTTGTTTTCTTTAATGTGCGCGTAGCCGCCGTTCGCGAGTTTTTGCCACAGCTCTTCATCGTTGTATACACAGAGCACGGCGCCGGCAAAATCGCCTGGTGAATCTGCCATCAGAATCTGTTCGCCGTTTGAGAAGCCCCATCCTTCCGCGCCGACAGTTGTGGTGACAACCGGCAAACCGTAAGCGAGCGCTTCACCGATTTTGCCGTTGACACCCG
>JBDUDV010000060.1:0-21918 GCA_040002755.1 Acidobacteriota bacterium
CCGCCGCCGCTCCCACGAAGCGGGATTCGATCACCACATCGTCAAGCCGGTGGACCCGCAAGCCCTGATGAAAATGCTCGCCGGGCTGGATGTTGGTCACGATACCAGCTAACCAAACGCAGCACCTGCCCGGCGGCATCATTCGTCTCTGGGACATCAAAGCTCTCCGGTTCCGCCGGGAAGGCGAGCTTGGTTCTCTATGAATCTTTCCTCGAGTTTCGCAGCCATTGGGTGACTCACACTTTTGACGAGCTGCGCGATCCGAAAGACACCTAAGACGCGCCAAGTTTCAGTCGAGGTGCAGCGGACAGCGCATTACTTGGCAGGAAAACTTTAGACTCCAAACTAATTGGACTCCTCGTCGAGCTGTCCGCGTTCGCGATAGAGGTTCAATTTGTTGTGCAGCGTCTTGAGACTAATCCCCAGAAGTTCCGCCGCGCGCGTCTTGTTGTTTTTAGTCTTCTTGATCGTTCGAATAATCATCTGGCGTTCAACTTCTTCGATGGGCGTACCCACCGGAAACGTTATCGTGTCTTCGTTTCGGTAACGTTCCCGCTGGTCGATTGGGTAAGGCGCGAAGTGATGTCGTTCTATTTGTTCCCCGGAACAGATCACCACGGCACGCTCGAGCACGTTGCGAAGTTCGCGAACGTTACCGGGCCACGCATGAAACTGCAAAGCCTCGATAGCAGCGGGACTCAGAAAGCGCGCGGGCCGAACGTGTTTTTGCGCCAGACTGGTAACCAGATACTGGGCCAGCAGGGGAATGTCCTCTTTGCGATCCTTTAGCGACGGCAGGTGAATCCGAAAGACGTTGATGCGGTAAACCAGATCTTCGCGCAGCGTTCCCTTGGCCAGGGCAGTTTGCGGATCCTGGTTAGTCGCTGCCAGCAGACGCACATCAACTGCAACTTCATTCCGGCTCCCCAGGCGGCGAACGGATCGCTCTTCGATAACGCGTAGCAACTTGGACTGTAAAAGCGGTGGCATCTCCGCGATCTCATCGAGGAGTAGCGTGCCGCCGTCCGCTAACTCAAAACATCCGGCCCGCATCGATGCCGCGCCCGTGAAGGCGCCCTTCTCGTGTCCAAAGAGTTCGGACTCCATCAAGCTTTCGGGAATTGCCGAACAGTTAATTCCGATAAACGGCTTATCCCGGCGCGGGCTGAGCTGGTGAATTGTGCGGGCGACGAGTTCCTTTCCAGTCCCAGACTCGCCGGTGATCAGAACGGAGGCGGACGAAGAAGCGACTTGCTCAACCAGCGAATATATTTCGCGCATCGCCGCGGACTTTCCCACCAACTCGCCAAACGCGCCGCGATCGAGCAGCTGCCGGCGCAGCGCTTCGATCTCGCGTCTCGCTTCGCTTAGTTCTGGTGGTTGAATTTCAGTCGACATAGCGTTTCGGCGCTCGGCAGCGCTCTACCTCTGACAATAACACGCCGACTAATTCTCGCTCGTAGAAAAATACCTGGCAATGGCGCGAGCCAGCGAAGGAATTGTAAATTGATTAGGTTGGATCTTCACCTGCAGTCCATATTCCGCCGCGGTCGTCGCGGTAATGTCCCCAATGCAGGCGATCACAACTCCGGTCAGCGCCTTGCTCAGGTCCTGCGTATCGAAAAGCCGAGCCAGATTTCTGACAGTTGAAGAACTCGTAAAAGCGATGCAGTCCGCGCTGCCTGAAAGCATGGCCGCGACGCGGCCGCGATCGAGATCCGCGGGCAGCGTCGTGCGATATGCAGGAACGACATCCACTCGAGCGCCTGCTTCTTCAAGAGCCCTTGGCAAGTAATCTCGAGCGACCGAAGCGCGCGGTATTAATATGTTCAGCCCGCGCAGAGCTTCGGTGCCGCCGAGGAAGCGTTCCAAGGCGCTGAAGACGCCTTCAGCCTTGAACTCCGCAGGTATCACGTCCACGTGCACCTGCAGATCAAGAAGCTTTTCGGCGGTCGCGTCACCGATCGCGCAGATTTTTCGTTCGTCCAGATCGCTAACATCGCGGTTGCACAGCTTGAGTCGTTTGAAAAAATATTCGACGCCATTCACGCTCGTGAAGATGAGCCAGTCGTAACCATAAAGGTGTTCTATGCTTTCGTCGAGGCGATCGTAACTTTCGAGTTCACGAATTTCTATGGTCGGACAGAGAACCACATTCGCGCCGTAGCGTTCGAGTTCGTCGACAAACTCGTTTGCTTGATTCTGAGCGCGCGTGATGACTACAGTACGACCGGCGAGCGGTTGATCGTTCATTGATGGGTTTGAGAAGCTCATCACCCTATTCCTGTAACTTTCTCATTCACACCGCGGCTTTAGCACGGCGACTGGTGGTCGTGATAGGAAACCGTTTAAACGGTTTCTATTGACATACACGCGCGCTCCGCGCTAAAGCGACGGTGTGAATCAGAGTGTACTTCATGACCAGAAGCCTATTGCCCCAGCAATTCGTTTGCGCCTTGTTCCAACAATCGCTCGCCCAGCTCCGTGCCCAGTTGCTCCGCTTGATCCAGGTCGCCGGCGATGCGATCTCTAACGATGCGCACTCCCTGCGGCTGCGCAACCAGACCATCAAGCTTGATACGTTTTTCGCGCACGACCGCATAGCCCGCAATTGGCAACTGGCAACCGCCCCCCAGGCTACGCAGGAAGGCGCGTTCAGCGGTGCAGGCGAGCCTGGTAAATTTGTGATCGAGTTTGCAGACGGCAGCAATCGCGGCGGCGGCGCCAGTGCGCGTTTCGATCCCCAGCGCGCCTTGCCCAACTGCCGGAAGCATTTCCGCCGGCGGCAACGCTGCGCTTATTCGGCTTTCCATTCCCAGCCGGCGCAGACCCGCGCAGGCGAGCACCAACGCATCGTATTTGCCTTCATCAAGCTTACGCAGGCGCGTGTCCACGTTACCGCGAAGTTCTTCAATGACGAGGTCGGCACGCAAGTGTCTCAATTGTGCCAACCGGCGCGGACTCGACGTCCCGACCATAGCACCTTGCGGCAGCGATTGAATTGAGGTCGCTGCGTTCAACTTTCGACTCAACACCAGCGCATCGCGCGGATCCTCGCGCTTGCAGATTGCCGCGAGGAACAAGCCGTCGGGAATAATGGTCGGCAGATCTTTCAGGGAATGCACCGCGACATCAATACGCGAATCGAGCAGAGCCTCTTCAAGCTCTTTAGTAAACACTCCCTTACCGCCGATGATCGAAAGTGGATCTGTGCTGGCATCGCCGGAGGTCTTGATAATCTCGATGCGCACGGTGAGCGCAGGCTCGAGCCGGGCCAGCTCAGCCTTCACCATTTCGGCCTGAGTAAGCGCAAGCTTCGAACCGCGAGAACCGATAACGAGATGATCTTTCATGAATGGAGTTCAGCCGCCTGGGACTATTCTTCGAGGCCAAAAATATCGCGCCAGGCCTGGATGGCTTCGGCGTCGCTGGCGTCGTAAGAACGTCGCATGTGGCTCAAAAGCGGATGGGAAACCTTGTTAACAGTGGACACCAGCAGAGCTTCGATCGCAGTTTCCTGTTCGGCGGTAAGCGGGCCCAACCGATTGCGCTGACGTGTCAGTTCTCCTCTGGCGATGTCCTGCAGCTTGTTTCTAAGCGCGCCAATCGTGGGACCGATGTCTAACACGCGCAGCGTTTGCTGAAACTGCATGATCTCGGATTCGACGATCAGTTCCGCGCGCTCGGCTTCACGCTCGCGCTCGCGGATGTTTGACGAAATTACCGACTCAAGATCATCGATGTCGAAGACAAAGACGTTCGGCAGTTTGCCGACAGCCGGATCGATATTGCGCGGCACGCTGATGTCGATGAAGAAGGAAGGACGGTTTCGTCGTTTGCTGAGCGCCTCACGCGCCATCTGCTCCGTAATCAAATACTCGTCGGCCGCGGTCGAGCAAATGATGATGTCGGCATCGGCGAGATAGTTTGAGAGTTCGTCAAAGTTGATTTTTTCGGCGCCGAGTTCTCCGGCCACGCGTTCGGCGCGCTCTTCCGTTCGGTTGGCGAGCAAGACACGCGAAACACCAGCGCTGATCAAATGACGCGCGGACAGCTCGGCCATCTCACCGGCCCCAATCAGCAGCGCTGTGTGCCCTTCGAGCGAGTTGAAGATCTTCTTTCCAAGTTCGACAGCCATATAGCTGATCGAAACCGCATTTGCGCCGATGCCGGTTTCGGTGCGCACACGTTTCGCCACGCGGAAAGCGTGATGAACGAGGCGGTTCAGTATTCGTCCCGCCGTTCCGGCTTCCAGCGCGATTGAATAGGCGCGCCGGACCTGCCCCAACACCTGTGGTTCTCCGACAACCATCGAATCAAGCGATGAAGTTACGCGGAACAGATGCCGGACCGCTTCGTCGTCTGTGTGCTGGTAAAGATGTGTTTGGGAAAACGAACGCGGCAGCGAATCCGTTCTAATTAAGAACTGGTTGACGCGTTCGATGCTGTCGCTCAAGCGGTCGCTGGACGACTCCGCCAGCACCTCCACACGATTGCAGGTAGAAACAATCAAGCCCTCTCTAACTAAGTCGCCATCGACAAGCGTGCGCAGTCCCGTCGAGCACGCTTCTTCCGTGAACGCCAGACGCTCGCGCACTTCCACCGGCGCGGACTTGTGATTGATACCCACTAGAACAATAGACATTGCGAAATGTTACTCAGGAAACTGAAGCCTGCGTCTCAGCCGAAAACGTGATAGCCCCCCATGAGCCGCGTGGCGAAAAATGTAAGCAGGACCAGGGCGAATCCAGCTACGCCCATCCATGCTGCTTTGCGTCCGCGCCAACTTGAGGTCGAGCGGTAAAGAATCAGCAACAGGTAGAGCAACCACGTGAGAGCTGCAAATATCTCCTTGGGATCATTGTGCCACAAACGGCCGTCGCGTGACGACGCCCAAACCATGCCGGTGGCGATTCCGACGGTTAGCAAGGTGAGCCCGATTGCTGTGGAACTCGTCGAGATTTCGTTAACAGTCGTCAGTGAAGGAAGCCGGTGGAAAATAGCGCTGAAGGTTTTCAGTTTGAGTTCCCGCTCTTGGAGCAGATACATGACGCTCGCCAGGAAGACAACGAAAAACGCAGCGTAAGCAAAGAGGAGCAACGTTGTGTGCACCGGGAAAAGCCAGGTGGCTGCGCGAATGCTCGCGTCAGCCTGACCCGGCGCAGCGGAGCCGATAATCACGGCGATAAAAACCAGCAAAGAAACGAGCGGCAACGTGACGGCGCCCAGCGGCCTGGCCCGATAACGATAAAGCACGAGTCCGTAACTCGCGACCAGCGTCCAGGCCAAAAAGGAAAGCGTCTCCCGGCGATAAAGGAGCGGGTAGTGACCGTCGATAGCCCAGTCAGCAATCAGCGCCGCTGTGTGCAACACGAAGCCGGCGGCCATGGACCATTCCGAGACTTGCTGCAGCGAGCGGCGCTTATTGAGAAACGCCAGCACTGCATGTATAGCGGAAACTACATAAGCGGCCAGGACGGCCAGCAATAGCGATCTCATGTTGATAAAGTTTGTGACGCGAAGCGACTCAGACAATTCTAGTTGAGGACTCGAGGAGCCGCAAGGAAGGCATTCCTGGCAATAACTTTGCCGGACGATCCACCCACTGCTTTTGGATTCGTCATTTTTTGTGATTCGCTCTACCATTAGCGAAAGTGAAACGAACCGCACAGGAAACCGGTAATGTTGCCGCAGCTGCTTTCGGATTGAAGGCACACTCGGGTTGGACTGCGCTCGTCGTACTAGGTACATCCGGTCGAGAGTTGCAGGTAGTCGACCGACGCCGGCTGGAACTGGTTGCAGATGCCGATAAGAGTTGGGCCAGGCAGCCGTATCATGCGGCGGAAGAGTTGCCGCGGGCTGAAGCTGAAAAGATTGTGAAACGCGGCATCGACGCGGCGCGGCGGATCGCGCTCCATGAGATGCGAGCGGCCGTGAAGCGCACGCGCGAATACGGCTTCGAAGTTCGCTCTTGCGGCTTGCTGGTTGGTTATCCAATGCCAAACTGGAGCGTGGCTGAAATCCTGGCGGTTCATTTTCGGATGCACAAAGCCGAAGGCGTTTTGTTCCGCGACGTTTTGGCTGAAGCTGCAAAGGCATGCGATCTGAACCTCGTGGCGATCTCGGAAAAGCTTTTGTTTGAGCAAGCAGAAGCGGCATTGCAGACTAGAGCCGACAGTTTGTCGCAGCAAATCGCAGCGCTCGGCAAGTCAGTCGGCGCACCGTGGGGTAAGGACCAGAAAGATGCGGCATTGGCGGCGATGATTGCGTTGGCAGGCAAGAAGAAGTGATTCTTCCGCCATCAGGATGGCAACCGTTATTCCGGCAGTGGTCATCGTAGCGACAGTCCTGAAGCCTTCGCCTTTTTCAAGCAAGTAGTGGAGAAATCTGAATTGCTGCTTCGTATATGCCTAACCTGCGTAATATGTCTGGCAGGAGTCACTGCCGGCGCGTCGTTGGCTCGCTCGGAAACTCAGCGCGGTGTTAGGAGATCGGTGCCGCCACAACAGCCGACGGTGCGCTCGACACCGTCAGCTACGCCCATACCCGCCGCGACGCTAATCCCTGAACCTTTTCCAGTTGATAACGAGACAGCCGATCCAAAGGCCGCCCAACAAGTCGAGCAACAGGAAGTCGAAAGTCTAAAGACCGATACGAATCTCGTCACTGTGCCCGTCATTGCCGCAACGAGAGACGGCAATTACATTCCTGATCTTCGCGAAGAAGAGTTCAACATCTCGGAAGACGGGCAGAAACAACAGATAGCTTTCTTTGCCACTGTGAGCGCGCCGTTTCATGTTGTGCTGTTGCTTGATACGAGTGCCAGCACGGAGGAGAAGTTGAGTTCGATCAAGAGCGCGGCGGCTGCGTTTGTTGAGCAGTTGCAGAGCGGCGACCGCGTCAAGGTAATTTCATTTGATACTGAGCTGCGCGAACTCTCTGACTTCACGAACGACCGCGCCGTCCTGCGCAAAGCGATCTACAAAACGACTTCCGGTCAGGGAACCAGGCTCTACGATGCATTTGAGCTGGCGCTTGCTTCTATTAGAACTGTCCGCGGCCGAAAAGCAATCGTGATCTTTACGGATGGAGTTGACTACCACAGCGCCCAGGCGACCTTCGAGGGTTCGCTTCAAGGATTGGACGAAGAAGGCGTGATTGTTTATCCCATCCGCTATGAAACCCGCGCCGAGACAGAGCGTATCGCTCGCGAAGCGATGGAGGCTCCAGCCTCGCAATTGCCAACGATTGGTGTTATTCGCAAGACGCCTCCGCCAGGAACAACCGCCCCGACTTTCCCGAGTGACGATCCTGACGCGGTGCCGACGGCCGGTCACCCAGGAACAACCGGACCACTAGGCTTGCCGAGTCCTGCTGAGATCTTGAGGCGAAGACGTCAGCGGGACCCTGACGATAACGGCTACCCCTCGTCTAATCGCCTGCCACCGGCGAGGGGCCCATTGCCACAACCAGATCCGCGTTCCGATCCGCGTGATCCCCAGTCGATTCCAAGCGACGACCGAGGCGCTACCTGGCCCTCTCGACGCGGCAATTCGCGTGCAGACGATTCGATAGACCTAATGCTCGATCAGCTTTATCTTACGGCTGATAGTTATCTCCTTCAACTGGCAAATAAGTCGGGCGGGAGATTGCTGCGCGCTGATACGCTTGGCTCTTTGCCGGACGCTTTCGCGAAGATCGCGGCAGAGCTCAGGACCCAATACGCGATTGGCTACTATCCCGTGAACAAAACACGCGATGGCCAATATCGCAACATCAAAGTCTCGACCACGCGTAAGAACGTCGTCCTCCGCGCTCGTCCCGGATACCGCGCTCCCCGCGGCGGCTAGCCTCAGGCAATCTTGTTTGCCGTTGTTCAGTCGTGCTAGTTTTGCACGCTCAAATAAAAACCATATGCCTGATCGAAACCAAGCTTGGGAGTTATTGTGTGAATATACGAAGGGTGAGAGTTTGCGCAAACATGCCCTGGCGGTGGAAGCAGCAATGCGCGTCTGCGTGAAGCGCTATGGTACTGCCGAAGATGATGTGGACGAATGGGGACTTGTCGGATTGCTTCACGATTTCGACTATGAAATGTTTCCGACTGCCGATCAGCATCCGTTTACCGGCGCCAACATACTCTGCGGCCGTGGCTATTCGGAGCGCTTCATTCGCGCCATCATGGGCCATGCGACATATACCGGCGTTCCGCGCGACACCGCGATGGCCCGTGCGCTTTTCGCGACGGATGAGTTGTGCGGCTTTCTGGTAGCGTGCGCGCTCGTTCGTCCCAATAAGAGTCTCGACGATCTGGAAGTTTCATCAGTGAAGAAGAAACTCAAAGACAAAGCATTTGCGCGTTCCGTGAACCGGGACGACATCCGGCAGGGAATCGAGGAACTGGGCGTTGACCTCGACGACCACATTCGTTTTGTGATCGAGGCCTTGCGGCCGTTGCAAACGCAAATTGGACTTAACGCATTGCCGCGTGCTGAGGAGTCATGATCTGCTGACGGTTTGTTGCGGAGACGGCTTTGACGGAACGGGCTGGCGACGGGCCGTAATGATCGCAGCGACGACGAAGAGCAGGATAGTAAGGAGCAAAGCGATAGTTGCCGTTAGGATGGCCTGCAACTTTCGTCGCCGGGCCGTGTGGCGGTAAACGAAGATCGCAGCCAGCAGCGTCGTCAATATCGGAAGCAGGTAGGTCGAAACTACGAGCAAGCCCGGCTTTCCAATTGGGCTTAACGAAGCGAAGACCGATATGATGATCGCGATCGCGCCACCTGCTCCTGCGATCGCGGCGACCAGCGAAGAAATCAGTACCAGCTTCAGGCGCATTTAATTGTATCCTTCAGTCCCCAGAATTGCGCGGACCCACGTTGATAGAAGCAGTACATAGAACGAGGCTAGAATACCACAGCATCAAGACTGACTGACTCAGTGGTAACCGGTGACCGAAGCCCCAGTGATAGAGAGATTGGCGCTGCTGAACTCGATTAGAGCGATCGGTCTCCGTAGAGATTTAGCAGTTATTTGCTAAGCTGCCTGACATGCTTACCAGAAGTGCCTTAATCTATCTATCGCGGCAGGAAGGGCTGAAGGATTTTGCCGCTCGCTTCAGTCTATTCAAAAGACTAACGACGCGTTTCGTGGCCGGAGAAACAATCGATGAAGCTATCACTTTCATTCGCGAGTTAAACGCCGAAGGCTGCGGTGCGTCCTTCGATCACCTTAACGAGTCGGTTGCCAACCCTGCAGAATCCGAAGGTGAGGTGACCGAGTACCTGGAGATCCTCAGCCGCATCGACGAGACGGGGATCAACTCAAACGTATCGATCAAGTTGACGCAGTTTGGTTTGGAACTCGATCCGGAACTCGCCTACAAGAACGCGCGCGCCGTGGTTGCAGATGGAGCCCGGCGTGGACATTTTGTGCGCGTCGACATGGAAGCTTCCAACGTCACGCAGGTGACAATCGATATCTTCAAACGGCTGCGGGCTGAGTTTGAGTTGAACGACGTCGGCATCGTCCTGCAGTCGTATCTACGGCGGACCTACGCGGACGCGCAGGAACTGCTAAAGCTGCCCGCGCGAATTCGTATTTGCAAGGGCGCGTATAACGAGCCTCCGGAAGTGGCCTTTCCAGACAAGAAGGACGTCGACGAAAACTATGTGCGCGTGATGAAGTTACTATTGTCCAGTGGTGTCTATCACGGGGTTGCCACTCACGATCCGAAGATGATTGAAGCCACAATCGCCTTCTCGCAACGCGAAGGCATTCCCAAATCAGCCTTTGAATTCCAAATGCTCTACGGCGTGCGGCGCGATCTGCAGCGGCAACTGGCGAAGGACGGCTACAACATGCGGGTTTATGTGCCTTACGGAAAACACTGGTATCCTTACTTCATGAGACGACTTGCGGAGCGTCCGGCGAACATTTGGTTTGTCTTGAAGAACCTGCTTAAAGGTTAATCTCAAAATGGACAATTTATATTGGATTCTGTGGTGCATCCTCGGTGCGATTCTTATCCTCGCGGAGGTGTTTACGTCGGGTTTTGTACTGCTGTGGTTTGGGATTGGCGCCCTGGCCGCGGCCCTTGCCGGAATTCTTGGCGTTAACAATCTGGGCTTTCAGTTTCTGATCTTCGCGGTCGTTTCGGTGGGACTAACCGCCGCCTCGCGCACAATCTTCGTCAACTATTTTTCCCGCGAGAAGACAGGTGACTCGTTACGCACCGGAGTCGACTCATTGCCAGGAAAGATCGGCACGGTTGTTTCCGCAAGTCGCGGCGCGATGCAGGAAGGTGCTGTGAAAGTCTTTGGTTCTACCTGGACCGCCTATCCGGCCGCAGGCGAGTCAGCCTTGGAAGCAGGCGAGCGCGTGCGGGTGGAGAGAATCGAAGGCTCGTCAATCTACGTGCGACGGATTGATGAAGCAGTTGATTGGCGGGCAAAGGAATTGCCTGAAAAGGGTTAACTGGCGATCCGAGTCGGGGTTGGGGAACTAAGCAAGATTTTTCATTTCTCTTTTGCCATTTGCCAGAGAGTAGTTCTGACGATGACAAATAAAAAATTCGAAATGGCAAATGGAAAATCCATCCGAGCGCGTTGGGACAGCGCCGAAGGTCTGCTTTAGCGAGGTTCGGTGCCGGGAGTGTAGGTGTCGTCGAGGGTCTTGTCTTCTTCCAGTAGCGGCAGTTCGATAGTGATCTTGTCCGCATTCGGTTCTTCCAGCTCAGCTCCACTAAAGCGCGCGAGAATGACCGTAATATTGTCTTCACCGCCGCGATTGTTGGCTTCCGCAATTAACTCATCACAGGCCTTCGCCAAATCCGGATTACTGCCAACGATGTTCTGAATATCTTCTGAACGTAATTTCCCGGATAAACCATCGCTGCAAAGCAGCAAGGTGTCGCCGCGTTTCAGGCGTATCCGTCCCGTGACGGGAGTGACGTCGCCCTGCGCACCCAAGGCTTGCAGAATGACGTTGCGAAACATATGCGTCTCGGCTTCTGCTTCGCTAATTTGGCCCACGTCGACGAGCTGCTGTACTAATGACTGATCTTTCGTGGCCAGGCGAATCTGGTCCTTGCGCAGCACGTAGCCGCGGCTGTCGCCGACCTGTACCAGATCTAGCAGGTCGCCGTGAACAGCAGCGCCCGTGAACGTTGCGCCCATGCCGGCGCAGCGCGAATCTTCCTGGCTCTTCTCGTGAATCGCTCGATTGGCGTAGACGGTCGCTGACCGTAGACATTCCACCAACGGCACATCCGGATCGCAGGCCTTTTCGGAGTTGTTGCCCATGATCATGTCGCGCACGGAGTCCACGGCCATGCGGCTAGCCACGTCGCCCGCCAGGGCGCCGCCCATTCCGTCTGAAACAACCAGCACGAGGCCTTTCTCGCCAAGGTTGAAGTTACCAAGATTGGTTGGTGCGGCGTTGCCGTCTGTGCCTGTCCAGGTTTGCTGTTTGGAAAGTTCGAGGACCAGGAAGTTGTCCTCATTTCCGCGACGAACACGACCTACATCCGATTTAGCGTGTAGTTCAACAATCATATGGCGCGTGAAGGCTATTCAGGAAAAGGTAAAAGTTCGCTTTGGATTCTAACCCGTTCGGAGTTTGGCTGTCACTTCCGAATTGGGGCTACAGGTTCAAATATTATTCAGAGCTTGATCAAGGTCAGCAATTATATCATCCGTATCTTCGAGTCCGACAGAAACCCTCACCAGCCCATCCGTAATGCCCAAGCGGGCGCGTTTCTCAGCATCAACTGACGCGTGCGTCATGGTGGCAGGATGCGAGATAAGCGTCTCGACACCGCCAAGACTTTCAGCCAGGGTGCACAGCTTGACCGACTCAAGGACTGTCCGTGCCGCGTCCAGCGAGCCAACATCAAACGCAACCATGCCGCCGAATCCTTGTTGTTGACGCTTCGCCAAAGCATGCTGGGGATGCGAGGCCGAACCGGGATAGTAAATCTTTTTGACTTTGGGATGCTCCTCGAGAAACGCAGCGACCGCACGACCAGACTTGTCATGTTGTTCCATCCGCAGGGCCAACGTCTTAGTGCCGCGCATCACCAGCCAGGAGTCGAAAGGCGAAAGAATTGCCCCAGCGCTGTTTTGAATAAACCCGATCCAGCCTGCGTCTTCCTCATTGTTCAATAAGACGGCGCCACCGATCCCATCGGAGTGACCGTTCAGGTATTTGGTGGTCGAATGAACCACGATATCCACGCCAAACTCCAGCGGACGCTGCAGGTAGGGCGACATGAAAGTGTTATCGCAAACGACCCGCGCGCCGGCGCGGTGAGCGATCTCAGAAACCTCGCGCAAGTCGGTAACGATCATCACCGGGTTAGTCGGTGTCTCGACGAAAACCATTTTCGTGTTTGGCTTAATTGCCGATTCGACGTTGAGGGCGTCTGACGTGTCAACGAAATCAAATTCAAGATTGTAGTTCGCGAGCACTTTCGTAAAGAGACGAAACGTGCCGCCGTAGGTGTTATCAGACACGACCACATGCTCGCCCGCCTTTACGAGGCGGAGCGTTGCATCGATCGCTGCCATGCCTGAGGCGAAAGCATAGCCGAAGCGCGCCCCTTCCAGCGCTGCCAGATTCTGTTCCAGCGCGCTCCGGGTTGGGTTTTGCGTGCGCGCATACTCGTAACCCTTGTGCTTTCCGAGGCCGTCCTGAGCGTAAGTTGAAGTTTGATAGATAGGGACGGTGACCGCGCCAGTCGTCTGGTCAGGCTCCTGTCCGCTGTGTATTGCTGTTGTTGCGAAACCCATAAGTCAATCGTAAGTCGTGCTGCGCGAATAGTAAAACGTGGAACTAACGAAACCTAACTGCTACAGGCAAAACCGCGTGGAAGCGTGGCATGGTAGCCCGCGTATCACCCGGAGTCAATCCAAGTGGACCTGAGCGCCAGTCGGCGACACAGCAAGTGCGCTTGTGCATCTGTGCGTTGTGACCACGAGCGTCCGCCGGCTTTTTTGTGACGTCACGCCTCGGAGGGGGGACGTTACAGTCCAATACAACACGATGCCGCAGCTCCCTGAGCGTCTCAGTCAAATCAGTAATCTCAAAGCGCGAGAACACGTGCGGGCGAAGATGATCAGAGACTAAGGCGTAGGGTCAAGCTATCTCCAGTATCTCTCAGAAAAAACCGGCGGGCGGACCTTAGAGCGGACGATCTTGCCGACGTCCCACAAATGTTCAACGCAATTACTGACGAACTGGGTCGGCAATACAGTCTTGGCTATTATCCCAGAGGCCAGGCGCAGCCGGGCGAAAAGCGTGATATCAAAGTGCAAACGCGTTTGCCCAATTTGATAGTGCGGGCACGCGAGAGTTACGTTGCCACCGCCAAGGCTTCAACTAACGGCGGACCAGACTAGATTGATTGGCGGCGACTCTTTAGAATGCGGTGACCTCTCACCGCTTTGACCCGTGGCGGCTACGCTACGATGTCGCCACAGATTCGACTCGAGCCTAGCCTACGAAGGTTGCGCCCGGTCGCAACCGGCCAAAGAACCGACAGCCAGGGTCCGCGGCGCGGCAGCCGCGCTGGGGTGGTCGAGTCGGCGCACTCCAAAGAGTTGTCGCAAGCTTCATTGACACTCATGGTCGCGCAAGTTAACCTGTTACCCCGTGAATCACACGGGCTCAAATCCTCCTCCTAATCCCAAAACAAAGGCTGTCGCAATCATCCCCGCTCGGTACGATTCTGTTCGTCTGCCCGGCAAGGCACTGCTCGAGATCGCCGGCAAGCCAATGATTTGCTGGGTTGTTGAGCGTGCGCTCGCCGCCCGGAATGTAGCTCGCGCAATTGTAGCGACTGACGATGAACGAATAGCCGCTACGGTTAAGTCCGCAGGTTATGAAGCGGTGATGACTAGCGCTGATCATCGCAGCGGCACAGATCGAATTGCGGAAGTCGCTGCGTCGCTGCCTGACGCGGACATCATTGTTAATGTCCAGGGCGATGAACCTCTGATCTCGCCAGAGACGATTGAACGCGCCGTTTCGGCAATAGGGGAAGAGGGGAAGCGGGAAAGAGGGGACTCAGAAAGCGACGGACCGGGGATTGTGACAACGTGGGAGCCGATCGAGTCTGCCGCTGGTGTCTTGAATCCTGATGTGGTGAAGATAGTGTTGGATGCCAGTGAGCGCGCGATCTACTTTTCTCGGTCGCCGGTACCGTATCCGCGTGACGCCGCGCGCAGGCATGGATCGATTGAGGCGGCGCTGTCGGCGGAGCCCGAATTGTTGGGTTGCTTTCGTAAACACACCGGCCTCTACGTTTACCGGCGCGAAATATTGCTGAAGTTTGCGCAGTGGTCGCTGTCAGAATTCGAGCGATTGGAGTCACTCGAACAACTGCGGGCGCTGGCACACGGCGTGAAGATCAGAGCAATCAAAGCGAGCACGGCGTCAATCGGAGTAGACACGTTGGCCGATCTCGAAAGAGTTCGCGCGCTCATGCATGGTGTTTCGAGTTTCGAGTTCCAGGTTTCGAATTAGCACCGGACCGGCTGGAATACTTGTCGTATATAGAAGGGCAACATGACTAAATACATTTTTGTTACCGGCGGGGTTGTTTCGAGTTTAGGAAAAGGTTTAGCGGCTTCTTCAATTGGCTGCCTGCTGGAGGCGCGCGGTCTCAGCGTTTCGCTGATCAAACTTGATCCGTATATCAACGTCGATCCCGGCACCATGTCGCCGTTTCAACACGGCGAAGTATTTGTCACCGACGATGGTGCGGAAACCGATCTCGACCTTGGCCACTACGAACGCTTCACCCATGCGCCACTCTCGCAAGCCAACAACTGGACCACCGGCCGGATCTATCTTTCGGTAATCGAGAAGGAACGCCGTGGTGATTACCTTGGCAAAACAATTCAGGTGGTGCCGCACATCACAAATGAAATAAAAACTGCGGTGAGGGCGGTGGCCGAAAAAGACAATCCCGACTGCATCATTGTTGAGATTGGCGGAACAGTAGGCGATATCGAATCGCTGCCATTCCTGGAAGCGATTCGGCAAATGGGAAACGAGGAGGGGGCCGGCAATACGCTCTTCATTCACGTTACGCTCGTTCCTTACATCGCCGCCGCGAAAGAATTGAAAACCAAGCCGACGCAACACTCGGTGAAAGAACTTCGAGAGATAGGTATCGCCCCAGACATTCTTTTGTGTCGCTCTGAGAAACCTCTTTCTTACGATCTGCGCTCGAAGATTGCGCTCTTCTGTAACGTCAAAGAGTCAGCGGTGATCAGCGCGCAGGATGTCGACACCATTTACGATGTGCCGCTGGCGTTTCATGAGCAAGGTTTGGATGAATTGATTGTTACGCAACTCGGGTTTGGCGACCGCGCGTCGCGTTCAGATCTTTCCCAGTGGCGCGATCTCGTGGGAACAGTGCGTGAACCATCGGGCGGCGAAGCTTCGATTGCAATTGTCGGCAAGTATGTCGAGCTGGAAGACTCCTACAAGTCGCTGCGCGAGGCGCTGACACACGGTGGCGTGGCGAATAATATTCGCGTCACTGTCAAGTGGATCGAATCTGAAGATTTAATGGATGACGATTACGAGTCGCGGCTGCGAGACTTTGACGCCATTCTGGTGCCTGGCGGCTTCGGCAAACGTGGCATCGCGGGAATGATTCGCGCGATCACTTACGCGCGCAAAAGTCACACGCCCTACTTCGGCATTTGTCTGGGAATGCAGACTGCCTGTATTGAGTTTGCGCAAAACGTTTGTGAACTTAAGAACGCAGACTCGACTGAGTTTGATGACAAGACCCAGCAGCCCGTAATTTTCAAGCTCCGAGATTTAGTGGACGTCGAAGAGCTGGGCGGAACGATGAGGCTGGGCGCCTGGCCCTGCAATTTGTCCGCCGGGTCGCTGGCGCAGGAAGTTTATGGTTCGGAGGAGATCAGCGAGCGACACCGGCATCGTTACGAATTCAATCCCGAATTTCGCGAAACTATGGAACGCGGCGGCTTGGTCTTCAGCGGCGTTTCCCCCGATGGCAAGTTCGCGGAGATAGTGGAACTTCCGCGCGAAGAACATCCGTGGTTTCTCGGTTGTCAATTTCACCCTGAGTACAAGTCGAAGCCGCTCGCTGCTCATCCGCTATTCTCAGCTTTCGTGCGCGCCGCCCATGAAAACCGCATGCGAAACGAAACCTCAATGGATAAAAATGCGGATGCCGAACCACTGATCGCAGAACGGGCGAATGTAGTCAGCGCGGAATAGTTTTCACATCGGCACCAGCCAGCCTCGCCTGCCGCGGGAAAAAGCGGCGCCGCAAGCCGCACGCCATATCCCACCCGCTACCGCTCGCCTTGCGTTTAGGTAATAATGCTATTGTCTCCTCAGTTATCGAGTTCATATGCTTCATTGCCCCACATGCGGAAGGCATTACCCAGCTGACTTCGAGATTTGTCCTGAGGACCAATCGCCGCTGCAGGCTGATGCAACCGTCATTGGGGCGGCCCCAGTCGACCCGCTCATAGGACACACACTCGACGGAAAATATCGCCTCGAAGAACGTTTAGGCATTGGCGGCATGGGCACGGTCTATCGTGCCCGCCACTTGCTCATCGATCGGCCCGTCGCCGTCAAAGTCTTAAACCCGCGTTTTGTAGAAGACGAAGCGGCCCGCACCAGGTTTCGGCGTGAAGCCAGAGCTGCCGGACGCCTGCAACATTCAAACGCCGTGACGGTTACTGATTTTGGCGAATCGAAAGACGGCTACGTCTATCTCGTGATGGAGCTGTTGGTGGGGCGGACACTCCGCGAGGTGCTCGCGAAAGAAGCTCCGCTTGATGTGGCGCGATCGGTCGCGTTGATGTTGCAGGTGTCAGCGGCGGTCGCGGCGGCGCATGAGGCAGGCATCATTCATCGCGATTTGAAACCCGCGAACATATTCATTGTGCAGCGAGCGGAAGTGCCTGCCGTCGTCAAGGTGTTGGACTTTGGGATTGCAAAACTAGCCGCGGAACTACTCGACGAAGAGGACTCAATGGCGCTCACGCAGGTTGGCGCTATGATCGGCACCCCACGTTACATGTCGCCTGAGCAATGCGACGGCCTTGATTTAACGCCGGCCGCGGACGTTTACAGTCTCGGCTGTATTCTTTATGAGATGCTTACCGGCACGGTCCCTTTCAGTGGGTCGACACCATTGGCTATCGCAGTCAAGCAAACTTCAGAGCTTCCTCGCAGCCCGCGCGACTTTGTTCCGTCGATTCCGCCGGCGCTCGAACAAGTGGTGCTGCACACTTTGGAAAAGCGGCCCGAGGATCGGCCGGCGAACGCAGCCGAGTTTCGCGTTGAACTATTGTCAACGGCGGAACGCTTAGGTCTTGAACACGCGGCGGTCACGAGTTCTCCCAATTTGGCTGCGTTACGAAGCGTCGGCACTGAATCGCCTTCAGGTCGTTTGGTTATCGATATCTCTCGCTTGCGAGAAACGCAGGCAAACAGTCCGGACGGGGAATTGACGGCGATCAGTCCTGGACCAGCGGCCCGCGTTCCTGACGGTGACCGCCTGACGCCAAAGGTCGCGGTGGCCGAAAAACCGTCATTCCCCAGAATTTCTTTTTCGCTTAGCGGCTCAGAGCCCGCGACAAAACGCCTGAAGATAATCGCGCTTGTTCTTGCGGCAGTACTGCTGGTTGGCATAACGCTGGCGGTACGCTCCAGATTTGTCGCTGCGCCTGCGGAGCTGGCAGTGTCACCCAGCCCGACGCCAACTGCAGAGGCAAGTCAATCTCCGTCCCCCTCGCCATCGCCGTCGCCGTCTCCATCGCCTTCGCCGAAAGCGCAGGTGAAGAATCCGGTTGTTCAGCCGAAGAAAGAGTCGAAGACGCGAGCGGTGCTCAATAAGGTCAAGCGTTTTTTCAAGAAACCATTTTAGAGTCAGATCTCATGGCAAACGTGCATACAAAACCGTTTCAAGTCGGCAAGTCGACTTTTGGCGACGGACGCCTAACGATCATAGCCGGCCCTTGTGTAATTGAATCGCGCGAACACGCCTTGATGATGGCGCGCGAGTGTTCTACACGCGCTAACAACGCCGGTCTGGATTTTGTTTACAAGTCGTCATTCGACAAAGCTAATCGCTCGTCGATCGAAAGCTTCCGTGGCCTCGGTATGGAAGAAGGGCTCCGGGTGTTACAGCAAGTCAAAGATGAGATCGGCGTGCCGGTGTTGACTGACGTACACGATGTTTCGCAGGTGGCCGCGGTGGCGGAAGTTGCCGATGTGTTGCAGATTCCGGCATTTCTTTCGCGGCAAACTGATCTGGTTTTGGCGGCGGCGCGATCCGGCCGGGCAGTCAATATCAAGAAGGGTCAGTTTCTCGCGCCGCATGACGCGCGCAACATAGTGGATAAAGCTCGTGCAGTTGGCTGCGAAAAACTAATGCTAACAGAACGCGGCGTTAGTTTTGGTTACAATAATTTGGTCGTGGATATGCGTTCGTTTCCGATCATGCGCGAGTTTGGCGTTCCCGTAGTGTTTGATGTGACACATTCGCTCCAGTTGCCGGGAGGTCTCGGACATGCAACGGGAGGCCAACCGGAATACATCGAACCGCTCGCGCGCGCTGGAGTGGCATGTGGAGTCGACGCAGTCTTCATGGAAGTACACGATTGCCCGGCGCGGGCGCTTTCAGATGGGCCGAATGCGCTCCCGCTCGAGCGCATGGGGCCTTTGCTTTTTACACTCCGCGACATTCATCGCCTGGTAAATAACCTGGCCCAATAGCTGCCAACAGAAAACATCAATCCTATTACTCATGAACAGAACCTTCGCGCTTATATTTACCGTAATTACCCTCGGACTTTTCTTATCAGTCAGCGTGCCGGCCCAGGAAGAAGCCAGAGCCGCTTGGCAGATAGCGAACTTCGACATAACCGCAAACATTCAGCAGGCTGACCGCACACTGGCTGCGGTTGCGGTTCTTACGGCGGCGAATGTTGGGCGTGGTGCTGGCACTTCATTTACCTTTCGCATTGCTGCCAAAGCGTCCGTCAAGAGCGTCACGACCGGCGGTGCAAGCGCAACTTTCCGCTCCGTCCCGGAGAGCTACGGCAATTTACAAAGAGTTACTGTCACATTGCCAACCTCAGTTGCAGCCGCCAATTCAGTAGTCATTAACATCACGTACAGTTTGCCGGTCGAGAGCAACACCGGTAATGCTGGCGTCTCGCCGATCGAGTCGCAGTTTTTGCCGCCGTCGTCCTGGTATCCGTTGCCGAGCACGTTGTTCTCTGTGCGCGGCGCCGATACCGCCCCGTTTCGTCTGACTGTGAACGGAGCAAACGTGATTAGCTCAGGGGTGGAGAAAAGCAGCTCGGCAGGTCCGACCGTTTACCAGCAGACGTTATTTGCACAACCGTTCTTCGTGCAGGGAGATTGGGAAAAGGTTGAAGGCGCCGGCGAAACCAGGAATGTCACTGCATTCGTTCCGCGCGGGGCGACGGCTGATGAGAAGAAGCAAGCGGAGGTGATGATCACCCTTGCGGCAAACGCTCGCGCCTATTACGCAAGCCTGCTGGGGCCGGCACCGGAAGTTCCAATTCGCCTGGTGACGGTCAGGCGCGGTGCGGGCTTCAGCGATAGCGGGACGATATTGCTGGAACCCGGCGTCTTGCGTAGATCGAAAGTGGATTCAATCACGGCGCTTTTAGTGGCAGAAGCCATCGCTCGTTTGTGGATTGGCGGCCAAACCGCCGTGCGAGGTGAGGGTAGTGGTCTGCTTCGCGAGGCGCTGACACGTTTTTTGGCGACGCAGTTTATCGAAAAACAGTTTGGACGCGATGCTGCTAAGGCGGAAATGCTAAAGGAACGCTTGGCCTACAGCACCGTCGCCAAAAAAGACGGGCCGCTCGCGCGTGTAACGCCGCTGGACGGCACTTATTACAGTTCGGTACCGAACAAGGGCGCGATGGTGTGGCGTTTGATCGATAGTAGTCTCGGGCACGATTCGTTTGTCGCTACCCTGCGCGATCAACTACAAGCCGGGAAGGAAAATACAGCCGGGATAAACCTCGATGGTTTGCGGGGCGCCCTGGCTGCGCGCGGTGGTGACAAAGTTAAAGCGCTTTTTGGGCAGCAACTCGATCAGATTACTGACATGGACTTGATCATTGGTGTGCCGCAGCAGCGCGGTGGCGACCAGGTGGCAGCGTTGCGCAACGTTGGATCGACCGATGCACTGACAACCGTCAGAGCGACCACTGCCAGCGGCGAACAGCTTTCGGTCGACGTAAGCGTGCCGGCCCGCAATTTTGCGGAGGCCGTGTTCAAAACAACAGCAAAGCTCGTTCGTGTTGAGATTGATCCAGACAAGCTCTACCCGCAGCTGGATTATTCCAATGACAGTTCGCCTCGCGAGCGCGATGTCCAGGAGGCTTTAGACGAAGCCAAGCGCCAACTGGGCGCTCAGGACAACGTAAAAGCGGAGACGATTGCGCGGGAAATACTGGCGGCCGTGCCAGGAATGCAGGAAGCGCGCATCATTCTTGCGCGAGCGTTGCTTGGGCAGACCAAGAATGACGAAGCGGAGAAGCTGTTTCGACAGGCGCTTAATGAAACGCTGCCCACTGCCGCAGCCCTGGCCTGGGGAAACATTGGCCTTGGTGAGATCGCTCTGCGAAAAGGTCAATCACTTGAGGCTGCGAAGCGCTATAACGACGCGGTCCGTGCCGATGGCGAATATGCTTCATCGCTGGCGGCGCGCGCCGGTCGCATAAAGGCGGAGACGGCGGCTAACACTCTGCAGGTGGACGGAGCGGTTCGGACTTTCGTTGGTCAGCTCGATCAGGCAATTATTAGTGGCAAGAAGGTCGAGCTTGACGCGCGCGTTGTCCCGGGCGAGATGGTGCGATTCGTCAATGGCGTTGTCGGTACTCAACCGGCGATCTGGCAAACTCGCGTGCTGCGCACCGAACAGCTCGACGCCAACCTCGTTGCCGCTGATGTCAGCCTCGACACTAAAGAGCTTGGCGTACAGCGTTCCGGCACTGCTGTTTTGATTCTGGCGCGGACCGGCGCTACCTGGAAGTTGCTGGGGATCGAACTTTTCGAGGTGAACTAACAGGCCAGACATTCCTGTCTGTCCGTGGCTTGGTTGACAAGATAGTCGAGTAGTAAAACATTTTCCATTTGTCATTTGTTATTGGCAGGTATCCGGATTCTTCATAAATGACAAATGAACAATTTCAAATGAGGAATGGAAAATCTCCGGTTCTTCAACCCGCATAGGAACCAACTCCATGGATGATTCAGTCGAACGCCGCGCCTCTCACATCAAGCTGCTCTTGATGGATTGCGATGGCGTGCTCACCGACGGCCGCTTGTGGCTAACTGGACCTGACGACGAACAAAAGGGCTTCGACACGCATGACGGCCTCGGACTAAGTTTGTTGCATCGCGCCGGTCTCAAGTCTGGGATCATTACCGGGCGTTCTTCAAATGCTGTTACGCGTCGCGCCTCAGAGTTGGGAGTTGAGTTTGTGCGACAGGGCAGTCCTGACAAGATCGCAGCCTTCGAGCAATTATTACAAGAAGCAGAAGTTGCTGAGAACGAAGTGGCCTTCGTCGGCGACGACCTGCCGGACATTCCGATCATGAAGCGAGCGGAATTGGCGGTAGCGGTTGCGGATGCCGTGTCGGAAGCGCGTTCGGCGGCGCATTATGTCACTGGCGCAAAAGGTGGGCGAGGTGCTGTGCGCGAGGTGATCGAGTTGATTCTCAAATCGCAGGGGCGTTGGAATGAGTTGGTTGAGGACTACTTGAAGTAAAGGTTTTCATCCTTCATACTTCCTTTTCAATCGTTGCTCTCAAGCGGGCGTAACTCAATGGTAGAGTGTCAGCTTCCCAAGCTGGATGTTGCGG
>JBDUDV010000061.1:0-21816 GCA_040002755.1 Acidobacteriota bacterium
GGTCTTGGCCTGGCGGTTTGTTATGGTATCTTAACGGAGCACGACGGCAGTCTCGATGTGCAGTCTACGCCGGGTGTCGGCACCACTTTCACCATTACACTTCCGGCAATTAGCAGCGACGGAGAACCGCAAGCTTGAGCGAACAAAAAGCAGCACGAATTCTGATTGCCGAGGACGAAGTGAATCTTCGTCTGGTCTTGCAGAAAGAGTTAGAGCGGTTGGGGTATCGAGTGCAGGCCGCGCCCGATGGGGAAGCTGCATTGCGCAAACTCGAAGAAAGCAATGTTGATGTGCTGCTTTGCGACATCAACATGCCACGCATCGACGGCATGGAAGTCCTACGCCGCGTTCATCAACGTCCCAACCCGCCGGAAGTGATCATGCTAACCGGGCAGGCAACAGTCGAAACGGCTGTCGAAGCCATGAAGCTTGGCGCCTACGACTATCTCACCAAGCCTTACAGCATCACCGAACTAGATGTGCGCGTGAAGCAGGCCGCTGAGAAGCGCCGCTTGCGCGTGGACAACCTGCGCCTGCGCGAACAACTGGCGCGCCAGTCTGGCTTACCTGAAATCGTTTCCGTATCGGCTGCGATGACGGAAGCGATCCGTTTGGTCGAACGCGTGGCTCCTTCTGAAGCGTCAGTTTTAATAACCGGCGAGTCGGGCACCGGCAAGGAACTAATCGCGCATGCTATTCATCGTTTGTCACTGCGCGCCGATGGCTCGTTCATTGATATTAACTGCGCGGCGTTTCAAGAATCGTTGTTGGAATCGGAACTCTTCGGTTACGAGGCAGGCGCATTCTCCGGAGCGAAGGGACGCAAGCTCGGACTGATCGAGCTGGCGGACGGTGGCACGTTGTTCCTCGATGAAGTTACTGAACTGCCGGCCCAGCTTCAGGCAAAGCTCCTGCGGGCGATTGAAACGAGAACGTTTTTCCGGGTGGGCGGCGTGCGCAAAGTTGAAGTCAACGTGCGCATCGTGGCGGCAACCAATCGCAATCTCGAGTCAGTCGTGTCCAATGAGTCGTTCCGTTCCGACTTGCTTTATCGCATCAATGGTTTTCAGATTGAGCTCGCGCCATTGCGCGACAGACGTGAAGATATTGAACCGCTGGCCCGTCATCTGTTAGCCGATGTTGGTGGGACGCCTGCGCCCGAGCTCGAACCGGCAGCTCTCGACGCCTTGCGTGCTTACAGTTGGCCAGGGAATGTGCGTCAGTTGAAAAACTGCCTCGAACGCGCGGTGATTCTTTCCAACAATGGCCGGATCACTGTCGCTGAATTGCCGCCGGAAGTCGTGCGGCCGCCAGTACCAGCTGCTACCTTTGCCGGTCCGATTTCACAGCCTGGCGGTGCGGTTGATTTCAACGCAGGCACAAGTTCGTACGCGCCTGTCCCGGGAAGCTCGCCTTCATCTTTGCGCGACGTAGAGCGTCAACAAATTCTTTCCGCCCTCGAACAGACCGGCTGGCACCGCGGCAAGACCGCCGAGATTCTCGGCATCTCTCCTTCAACGCTCTACCGGCGTCTGCGCGATTACAACCTCGAAAAGCGCCGGTAAATCGCCGACGACAAAAGGCGCGCACGTAGCCACGTGCGCGCCCATCCTCTGAACTAAGAATCTAGTCTTTACTGCTGTTGCCGACTCCGCAAGAACCTTCCCGCTTCTAGATCTCAGGCCGAATTTCTGGGATGGAGACGCATGCGAGCGGGGTCGAGAGAGTTAGGGAGTTAGAGGGCACTCCTGGCGGGAGACTCAGCGTGGACGAAGAGAACTACAATGGAGTTTGGTGCCTGAGGTATTGGTTAACTGGTGACCGCTGCTTTCAGCTTCTTCCGATCAATCTTACCTCGGTCATTCTTCGGCAGTGATTGAACGAATTCGATCCAGCGAGGATACTTGTAAGGCGCGAGGTGAGACTTTACGAACTCTTTTAGCTCGTCGGCAAGTTGAACGAGCCCTCCCTCAGGGTCGGGCTGCTGCCAGCGCAGCACTACGAAGGCTTTAGGTTTGACGAGACCATCGCCGGCATCGCTGCCGATTACCGCGCACTCAAGCACCGCCTCATGCTGGAGCAGGCAGTTTTCAATTTCAGCCGGCGCCACGAAGATGCCCGATACCTTCAACATATCGTCCGTACGACCGTGATACCAGTAATACCCGTCGTCGTCGACATGGAACTGATCTCCAGTGGTACACCAATCGCCGGCAAAAGTCTGTTTTGATTTTTCATGCGCATTCCAATAGCAAAGCGCAGCGGAGTCACCTTTGATCTTCAACGTCCCCATCTCATTCGGCGCCACTTCGTCGCCGGCGGCGTCGACAATCTTCGCGTCATAACCGGCCACAACCTTTCCGAGGCTCCCGGGTTTCACATCGCCGGGTCGATTGGTGATGTAGATATGAAACATCTCCGCCGAGCCGATGCCATCGCAAATCTCCACGTCGAGACTTTGCTTCCAGCGCTCGTAAAGTTCGGGCGGCAACGCTTCGCCGGCTGAATAGCAGAACCGAACGCTCGACAAGTCGCGACTGGCGGCGTCGGGCGCATTCAGCATTGAGTTGATCATAGTCGGGACCGTGGTGAGTATGGTCGGATGATAGCGCTCGATGACTTCGAAGAGTTTTTCCGGCGTTGAGCGTTCCGAGAAAAGAGCGGTAGCGCCGCCCACCGCGAAAGGGAACAACAAATTAGTTCCGGTGGCGTAACCAAAGAAGAGCTTAGGCACGGAAACCGTTAAGTCGCTTTCGTTCACTCCCATCGATCGCTTCGCGAAGACTTCGGTGTTGAAAGGTAAGTCGTGTTGCAGATGCACGGCACCCTTTGGTTGACCGGTCGAACCAGAGCTGAAGAGCCAGATAGCGATGTCGTCGCGATGCGTATCGGCAGGAGTGCACTCGTCGGTTGCAGAGAGAACGGCCGCGTCAAAGGACGACCAAACCACGCGGTCGTTAGTGAAATCAATGTCGCGGTCGGGTTCTTTATTGCCGACAACTATCGCCCCGCGGAGATAAGGTGCGTCGGCTGCGGCTTCATTGAAAGTGTTGAGGAGAGATTCATGTACAACCGCAACGCGAGCGCGGGTGTAGTCGAGATAGTATTTGTAATCTTCCGCGGGCAGCAGCGGGTTGACCATGGTGATCACGGCGCCGATCCGCGCCGCGCCAAACCAGGCCCAGACAAATTCTGGAGAGTCAGGCAATACGATTAAGACACGATCTTCAAGCTCCACTCCCAATTCGCGCAACGCGTTGCCGGTGCGGTTCGCCATGCGCGCCGCTTCACCGTAGGTGTAGGTTTGATCTTCGAAATAAAGGCAGACTTTGTTTTCACGTCCTTCCTCCAGGTTGTGGTAGAGGAAGTAGTCCGCCATGTTGAAGCGTTCGGGAAATTCAACAAGCATCGTTGGGTCAGCTCTTGCCACTTAAGCACTTCGCGAGAAACACCTCGAGCCGCGCCAGTTCCGACTCTTCTGCTGACGTGAACTGCATTGCGAAGCCGATCTCATCTGCCTCTTCGACGACTTCAGCCCAGAGACAAATCGGTTCATCATCGGGAATCATGATCTCCAGGCGGATGAGCTCCTTTGTCTTGACCTTGCCGCCGCTGAGAACAAAGCAGCCATTCTTGCTCAGGCTGGTGACATCCGCCTCGCGTTGCCCAAGGTCACCTTCCCAATGCGCGCGCAGGTTCACCCTGGCACGGGGTGACCGGCGGCGTTCACTTCCCTTAGGTCCTTCGCTCTTTTTGGCTGACTTGGGCGCAGGTTTGCTGGTTTTCTCCGGTGCTGCCAACGGAGGAGCGGCGACCGTCACATCCTCTGTGGCAAAGGGACAACCTGCCGTGCCGTGTTTTGTGTCCAGATATGTCCGCGCTTCCCACAGTTCGGGAAAAAACTTTTTGTCGAGCGTTGTTTGCAGGTAACCAACACCTTCCGAGCCGCCGGTGCCGCGCTTGGTGCCCACCATCCGCTCCACCATCTTGATATGGTGCGAACGCCAAAGAGAGAAGTACTCGTCGTGTTCCAATAAAGCTTCAGCTAATTGAAACTCTTCGAAGCGCTCTTCGAAGTGCGTGAGAATCTCCAGGACGGCCTGGGTGCGTTTCCCGTAGCGCTCGCGCTCGTCGCTGGAAGTTTCGCTAGCCGGAGCGTGCAGGCCCCGTTTTCGCAAAGCCGCATAAAATGCATCTCCCAGCGAGGGCGCCTCAAAACGTTTTTGCAAACGTCCTCGAGCGAATTCATCCTCGCGAAATTCGTCCAACAAGCCTTGCTGCTTTAGTCCGGAAGCAAACTCAATTTCGCGAAACTGCATTGATTGAAAACCACTGGCCGGATTGAGTTGATCCCTAAACGCGAGAAAACTGATCGGCGCCATCGTTTCCAAGAGATGAATCTGGTTGACCAGCAGTTTTTCAATCTCCACCACACGTCGCAGCGTGCGTGCGGCGGCAGCGAGGCGATCTTCATTCAGCAAGTCGATGGCCGCGTCAATTTCGTGGAGTAGCTGTTTGAACCAAAGTTCGTAGACCTGGTGAATAGTGATGAACAGGAGTTCGTCGTGATGTTGTGGATCGGCCAAACAGTCCTGCAAGCCGATCAGATCGGTCACGCGCAGGTATTTGTTGTAAGAAAGCAGGGCATTGCTGCCGTAGTCTTTGCTCATTGATCTTTGTACTTTGAACTTTGTTCTTTGAGCTTGGCTGGTCTTTGGAATTTGGCCTTAGGTCTCGGTACGCCACAGACAATTCGAAAATGATGGATAAGACTAACAGGCCACGACCAAAGATCTAAGTCCAAAGACCATCGAAGTACCAAACTCAAAGTTCAAAGCCTCTTTCCTAGAATGCTGCGCCCGCTGTTTCGTGAACAGCATATGCACGTGTATCTCTGATTTTTTTCATTTCGCTAACTACGAGTTCGAGTTCTTCGTCGCTGGTGTAAAAATGCGGCGAGATACGCACGCCGGCGCCCGGACGAAAATCGACGATGAACTCGCGCTGAATAAGTTCCCTGGTGATCGCCGCGGCGTCTTCATGGCCCACAGTTATCGTGCCGCCGCGGTCTGCAGAATTCTTCGGACTTGTCACTTTAAACCCGGCTTCTTCCGCAAGTGCGATCAAACGTTCCGTTTGGCGTATGCTCTTGGCGCGAATCCGGTCCAGTCCAATCTCATTGATTATTCGATAACCTGATTGCGCTGCGTAAAGCGCCGGGATGGCAGGCGAACCATGAAGGAACCGCGAAATGCCACTCGCGTAATGCATCTCAGTGTCGAAGGCGAAAGGCGATTCATGCGCCATCCATCCGGTTGTTCTTGGTTTCAGTTGTTGCTGCAGGTCGGGCCGCACGTAAAGATATCCCGCCCCTGGTCCACCGCAGAGCCATTTCACCGAGCCGCCCGTCGCGAAATCCACGCCGAGTTCCTTAACGTTGAAGGGAACGGTGCCCGCGGATTGATACGCGTCGAGCACAACCATCGCGCCCACCTCATGCGCGCGCTCGGTGATCGCTTTCGCGTTTTGCAGGAAACCACTTTTGAAAAGGACGTGCGAGAAGGGAACCAGCAACGTCTCTTCATCGATCGCCGCCAGGAATCGTTCGAGTGAAACTGTAATGCCATCATCCGACGGAACGGTTTCTATTCTTAAGTTGCCCTCGCGGGCATGGGCTTCATAGACGTACATTACCGACGGAAAATTCAGTTCCGAATAGACAATCTTGTTTCTTTTCGGCGTCGGCTCGAAACAGGAAAGAATGACCGACTGGCAGATAGAAACGTTTTGGTGCATTACGACGCTGCCGGGGTCGGCGCCGATGATGCGCCCCACGTCATCGCCGACCTTGACGGGCATGTCCCACCAACCTTCTGCCCAGGCGCGCACGCCGCGCGTCGCCCAGGTTTCAGCGTATTCGCTTAGCCGCACATAGGTTTCCCTGGGCATCGCGCCAAGAC
Source organism: Acidobacteriota bacterium (assembly GCA_040002755.1). Lineage (GTDB taxonomy): Bacteria > Acidobacteriota > Blastocatellia > Pyrinomonadales > Pyrinomonadaceae > PSRF01. The sequence continues at coordinate 5,961 of JBDUDV010000061.1, forward strand.
TGTGGGAGATCAGGTAGACAGTCTTGTCCAGAATTGGAAACTCACTGCGCCATTTCAGAAGCTCGTCAGTCAAATCAATACTCCGATAAATTCTTCAGGCTCACTTAATCTATCATAACCTTTGACGATCTTTCTCGTCTGCGGACTGGGCAATGCCGGCGTTCGACTATTACTGTGGGCAGCGTGGTAAAGTGAACTCAACATGTGGAAGTTCGCCCATCCAATTCGCCACCGAATTCCGCTTACACGCTGGCCCTCGGCCGCAGAAGCTGAGGAGTCTCTTCTTTATCAACCGATCAGCATCGGATCATTAAGAGCCTCCAGCCGCACCTGGGTGCCGGCGATGGTGCCCTGGCGCGCAACGGCAGACGGTTTCGTCACGCAGGCCAACCTTGATTGGTACCGACGTTTCGCTGCCGGGCGGCCGGGTGTTCTAGTTATTGAGGCAACCGGCGTTCGCGATATTCCCAGCGGTCCTTTGCTGCGCATCGGTCACGATCGTTTCATTCCGGGATTGAAGCAGCTGGTGGAAGCAGTAAGAGAATCGAGCGAGGGAGAGACAAAACTTTTTATCCAGATCATTGACTTTCTGTCCGTAAAGCGCCGGCCTGAAAAGGAAACATACTTTGCGCGATTCCTGCAAATCAACAATCGCCATCGGCAGGCGCTGGCGGAAATAAGCGAAGAATGGTTAGACGCTGCCGAGGAGCAAGTGCGGGAGTTTCTTAATGAGGCCTCGGATGAAGTTCTTGGTCGGATACTCGACGCACGTGAGTTGGAGGCGCTTCGTTTTGGTTACCGCGAACACGTCACGGACATGCATCTGCCTCACGTTCGCGACCTGCCGCAGGTATTGCCGAATATTTTTGCCGAGGCTGCCGGGCGTGCGCGGGAAGCTGGCTTCGATGGAATTGAACTGCATTACGCGCATGCCTACACGATGGCTGGATTCCTCAGCGCCTTGAATCATCGCGTTGATGGTTACGGTGGCTCGATCGAGAATCGCTCGCGTTTGCCGTTGGAAGTGTTTCAGGCGGTACGCAAGACCGTGGGAAGTGATTATGTCGTCGGTGCACGCTTTCTGGCGGATGAAGTAATTGACGGTGGCAATCGCGTTGCCGATGCGAGCTACTTCGGAGTTGAGTTTGCTCGCGCCGGTTTTGATTTTTTGTCGCTTTCCAAAGGTGGAAAGTTTGAAGATGCGCAGCAGCCGAAAGTTGGGCAGGCGGTCTATCCTTACACGGGCCAAAGCGGCTACGAGTGTATGCCGACAGTTCTTTCCGACGCGGCGGGTCCCTTTGGTCGCAGCGTATCTTTGGTTGCCGCGATCAAAAGAGCCGTGAACGACGCTGGATTCAAAACGCCGATCGTCGGCGCCGGAGGTATCACAACTTTCGAACAAGCCGAAGCGATCCTGCGACAGGGCCAAGCCGACATCGCGGGGCTCGCGCGACAGGCGCTTGCCGATCCAGACTGGTTCATAAAAGTGAAACTCGGGCGCGGTGACGAAATCAGACGTTGTACCTACACCAACTATTGCGAGGCGCTCGATCAAGCGCATCGTCCCGTGACCTGCAAGCTTTGGGATCGCTTTGAATTGGCTGAGCCGAATATCGCTACAGTCGATGAAGGACGCCGGCGGTTACTCGCTCCCGCCTGGAACGAGTGAGTTATTTGCTGGGAACCGCGGGCGTCCCGCCGGCAACGCAACGTAAGCGCGCAGCACTTCGGGAGGCGTTTAGGTCCAGGTATTTTCGCGCTTCGGGCTAATGCGGGCGGGACGCCCGCGGTTCCAGTTTACGAATTACGCGAGGCCTCGTAGTTGGAAATGAACTCCGGATCGCGGCGTTTGAGATCCTCATAGTCCACTTTGCCGCTGCGCGTCATGAGGGCAAACGCGAGTTCAATTGCACTGAACTGCATGTAAGAGCGCGCGTTCTCAAACCAGCGCATGCTTTCGTACGCGGCCGCTTGATACTCTTCGATTACAGGCTTGCGGGTTGTCTCGAATTTCCTGAGCGCCGCTTCAACGGTCTCAGTTTTCTCAAAACAGTTAAAGAGGGCAATGGAATCTTCAAGTGCGAGCTTGGTACCGGAGCCGATCGAAAAGTGTGCCGTGTGAAGCGCGTCGCCGATCATTGCCACGTTTTCAAAAAACCAGTTGACGTTTTTCACGAGCAGAAAGTTGATCCACCTGGAATTGTTTGACAATAATGGTTTGCCTTCGAGGTCCGGGGCAAACATTCGTTCAAGGTAAGCGCGTGTCTCATCGTCGCTCATGGTCGCGAAACCTGCGGCTGTCCAGGTCGCCTCGTCGCATTCGATGATGAACGTGCTGGTCGTTTGGTTGAACTTGTAAGAGTGTGCGGCAAATACGCCGGCTTCGTTTTCGCGAAAGGTCAACGTCAGGCCATGGAACAGACGATTCGAGCCGTACCAGATGTAACGGTTAGGACGTATATCCAGTGCCGGCAGGAACTGTTGTGCGTATTGTTTCCGCGCCGTACTGTTAACACCATCTGCGGCTACCAGCAGATCGCAGCCGCGCCGTAGTGAATCAAGATCGAGAACTTCGGTGCTGAAGCGCAACTGGACGCCGAGTTGTTCGCAGCGTCGTTGTAGAATTTTGAGTAGCTGGAGACGAGCGATACCCGAGAAACTGTTGCCATGGATCGAGATCTTTTCCGGACCGTGTACGACATCGACGTTGTCCCAGGCCGAAAACGCGCGTGTAATCTCAGCGTGTGATTCTTCGTCGGCAGCGCGCAGGTTCGTTAAAGTCTTCCCTGAAAATACCACGCCCCAGCCAAACGTATCGTCCGGCCCATTGCGTTCGTAAACCGTAATCTCATGCGCGGGGTCGGCTTTCTTCATCAGGATTGCGAAATACAATCCCGCCGGGCCGCCGCCGATGATGTTGATTTTCATTCTAGAAACGGCTTAACCGCCAAGACGCAAAGATCGCCAGCTACTCAACTCAACTAGTAAACCTGATTTGCTTTGGCGTACTTGGCGGCTCATTCCTTCAGTAGCTGGCTTGCGATGATTAGTTTCTGAATCTCGGATGTGCCTTCGTAGATTCGTAGGGCGCGAACGTCGCGATAGAGCCGTTCAATCACGCTGCCACGCACGAGTCCCGAACCGCCGTGAATCTGCACTGCTTGATCAATGATCCGACCGGCTGCTTCGGTGGCGTAAAGTTTTGCCTCGCTTGTTTCGCGACTCACCCGCACGGTTCCCGTGTCTTTCAAATACGCCGCGCGATAGACGAGAAGCCGGGCCGCGTCGAGTTCTGTAACCATGTCGGCTAATTTCTCCTGAATGAGTTGATGCTCGGCGAGGGGGCGGCCAAATTGTTTTCGCGTCTTCGCATAATTAACAGCTTCAGCGAGTGCGCGCCGCGCCATCCCGCAAGCTGCAGCACCAACGCTCGCGCGAAAAGTGTCCATGGTGCGCATCGCCAACACGAAGCCCTCGCCTTCACCGCCGACCATGTCTTCCGCCGGCACGCGACAGGCGTTGAATTCGATTTCACCAATCGGGTGCGCGGCGATCATTGCCGTCCGCTCAACCACCCTGAAGCCGGGCAGTTTCGCGCCAACCACGAACGCCGACAACGACGCGCGTCCCTTGGCGTCGGTTCCGGTTCGCGCAAACACCGTATAGAAATCGGCGACTCCGGCGTTGGAGATAAAGCGCTTGCGGCCATTGATCACGTAAGCATCGCCAGCGCGCGTGGCCGTCGTTTTGATTGCGGCAACATCGGAGCCGGCATCTGGTTCAGTCAAAGCAAACGCCGCGACTGATTTCCCTTCAACAGCGCGCGAAACCCAGAAGTCGCGCAGGTGTTCCGGAGCGGCCTGGCTAATGGCGAAGGTTCCCAATCCCTGCATGACGAACGCGAGGTCAGCCAGCGCCGAGGAGTAGGCCAGCGCTTCGCGAATCAGACAAAGTGCACGCACATCGAGTTTCGTGCCGGGAGTCCCAACCGCATAGTGCAACGTGCCGGCCTTCGCCAACACGTTTACAAATTCGCGCAACTGGGCGTCCAGGTCGCGCTCTTCAACAGCACGGGTTTCAATTTCCTGCTGGACAAACGTCTCCATGTCCGCCGCCAGCGTGCGATGTTCCGGCGTGAAGAAGGGAAGTTGATCGATGAATTTGTCCATAATCATAAAAATGATCTTTGTACTTTGTTCTTGGTGCTTTGAACTTTGCGCGCGCGGACGTTTTGCGGCTCAACGCACTTCGGGGTCAGGTTCAAAGTTCAAAGTTCAAAGTTCAAAGTTCAAAACAGTTACTTGAAGGTCGGTGCACGCTTCGCAACAAAGGCTTCATAAGCTTCCCGATAGTCCGGATGTTGCATGCAGATCGCCTGCGCCTGCGCCTCGCATTCCAATGCCGCGTCAAGGTTCAGGTGCGCTTCGCGGTCAAGTAACTCTTTGGTCTTGGCGAGCGCGAACGCCGGACCGCGCGCCAGACGTTCGGCAAGTTCGCGCGTGGTCGCTGCCAGTTGATCCTGAGGCACGACGCGATTGTACAATCCTATTCGTTCGGCTTCCGCTGCGGAAATAAAGTCGCCGGTGTAGAGCAGTTCCGTAGCTTTGGAAAGGCCAACCACGCGTGGCAGCAGATACGCTGCGCCCATGTCGGCGCCCGAGAGCCCGACCTTCACAAAGAGAAACGCGATCTTTGCTTCCTCGCTGGCGATTCGAATGTCGGAGGCAAGCGCGATGCACGCGCCGGCACCGGCAGTAGTTCCATTAAGACTCGCAATGACCGGTTTACGGAGGGCGCGAATGTTGCCAACCAACTCACAGGTCATGCGCGTAAATTCGAGCAAGCCTTCCATGTCGCGGCTGAATAGTTCGCCGATGATGTCGTGCACGTCGCCGCCGGAGCAGAAGCCGCGGCCCGCGCCTGTGATGACAACCACGCGCACGTCAGGTTCATTTCTTAAGGCCGCGAAGATGTCAGTGAGTTCGCGATAGACTTCGAACGTTAACGCATTGAGACGCTCGGGACGATTGAGCGTAATCGTTGCTACGCCAGACGAGCTTACTTCGAAAAGGAAATTATTTGGGGTCAACACAGTGCGGAGGCTCCGGGTTATGGATTCAGAACAGCAACTGCTTCAATTTCTACTTTTGCTTTGTCGTCGAGCAAACTCTTCACCTCAACCAGCACCATCGCGGGAAAGTGTCTCCCCAGGTGGGCGCGATAAGACTTGCCTACTTCCTCGCGTTGATTCGTATATTCTGTTTTATTCGTCACGTAGATTGCGAGTCGCGCGATTTGTTCGGGACTGCCGCCGGCACTCGTGACGACTGCGACAACATTCGCGAGCGCGCGATCGAATTGCGCCACAAAATCATCACTGACGATCGTTTGCTTCTCGTCCCAACCAATTTGGCCGGCGACGAAAAGTAACTTGCCACCAGCGCCGGTTAAAACACCATTGGAATAGCCGCGCGGGGCGCCCAGCGACTCCGGGTTGATTAATTTGAAAGTCATTTGTTGTCTTGAAGAACGCTGTTAGCAAGTTATTAGATTACATCGTGGGGAGCAAGGGCAAACTCCTGGTTTTTCCTCAACGGCAGTTCGGCGATTGGTTGGCGTTCGATACACAAAGACAAAGGCCGCCATGCTGGATGGCGGCCTCGGATGAATAGTGTGCGGCAGAGACTAATTGAGAACGTTGTCGAGTCGGGAAGCGAGTTGGCTGGCCAGGTTGCCGTTTGGATCGAGTCCGCCAATCGGCTCGCTCCCGTTACCGCGCTTGTCAATGATCACGAACGACGGCAGCTGATCGACTCCAAGTTTCTTCGAAGTCACGCCATCCGGATCGCGCAGAACAGTAACTTTGAGACCGTACTTCGTGGCAAACGCCCGCAGTTGGTCGTCGCTCGCAAAGTTTTTCGACTTCGAATCTTCCGATTCGGTGCTTACCCAGTAAACCACCACGCCGCGGTCGCTGTATTCGTCGGCGAGTTTTCTGATGCCCTGTAACTGCATTTTCGATAAGGGTAACCAGGAGGCGCCAAACGCCAGCACGACAACCTCTCCGCGCAGACTATCGGAAGTGACTGTCTGGCCGTCAATGTTGCGCAGCGAAAATTCGACCGGGCCAACCCCGCGGTTTTGGGTGAATGCGAGCGAGGAGCCCAGCATAATGAGTAAGAACAGCGCCAATAGGGGTTTTCGATTTGTCAGATGCATTTACTCTCCTTTGCCCTTACCCAAAGGGTGGGGCAGTGCGTTAGATGAGTGGGGCAGCGGTTTAGTTGGTCACTCAGAGGGCCTTGTTTTGGTCCTACCCGCGCTTGCTCAACACGCTTTTATGAGGCAATTCCGGCGCTGCAACGCCAAAAACCTCCATGTGCAAAGCGACGTAATCATCCCACGTGTCCATGTCGCGCGCAATATAATTCGAATTCACGGAGACGCGTTTGACCAGCTCCGGTCTTTTGCGAAAAAAGCGTTTTAGACCACCATCAGGATCGAGGTTCAATAACTGAGCGCGAAACTCGAGGTCTATCAATACTGGATGTCCACCGCGATTGTTCCACACAGGTTTGACCAGCAGTGCGCCTTGTTGCCATTCACAAATTAACCTCGACACCACTTCGCCCGGCACCGCCGCATAGTCAGCTGGATTAATGATGACTGCTTGGATTCGTTCGGGAAGCGCGCGGACGCCACAGGCGATAGAGGCGCTCATTTCACTGGCGGGATCAGGGTTGATCGCAAAGATGATTCCCGCGTTCTGAAGCTGAGTCTTGAGTTCTTCAGCATGCGGTTCCTGGCCCAGGACGACAACAATAGTCTCAACACCGCCGTTGCGAATGTTCTCAAGGCAGGTTTCAATTATCGTGGCTGGTCCGAAGGGAAGCAGAGGCTTGAAGGCACCCATGCGGCGCGAACGTCCCGCGGCGAGGACTATAGCGGCGACGGCAGCGGGCTCTGGTCTTTGGTCTTTGGTCTTGGTCATTGGTTCGATCGGTCAGAGCACTAAGATTGAAGACCTAAGTTCAAAGACCAAAAGGCTGTTAGTCGGGAACAACCAATTCCTGGAGCGCCCGAAGCGTGTATTGGCGCGTCATCTGTTTGCGCCAGTTCATAACGAAGTCAGTATTGTCGAGTGGGCGAGCTTTAACGTAAGCAGCTTCAGCGGCGGCGTGGATGTGATCGGCGTCGAGTGGTTGGCCGATAAGCGCAGCGCCCGCTTCTTTTACCTCAACCGGCGACGGGGCAATGCCGCCAAGGACAAGTTTTGCGTCCCTGACTGAACCTGCGTGGTCTACCTGCACGTATGCGGCGACTCCCAACACGGGAAAATCAAAAGCGCCGCGTCGCCGCAACTTTTGATACGAAGCGCGCCAGCCGCCCGTCGGCGGCAGATGAATATCGACCAGTAACTCGTCCGGACGTTTCTTCAGATAGTCGATGCCGTCGTCGTTGTAAAACCCGGCGGCGTCGATCATCCGTTCGCCGAGTGTGGAGGCGAGACGAAACTTCGCGCCAATCGCCACCATTACCGGCACCAGATCCGACGACTGCACTGCCCAACATTTCGAGCTTCCTGGCGCGACCCAGCAGACGTCGCCGTCTTTCTTCAAACAGAAGTTGATGCCTTTACGCCACTCGTAGTTCTGATCGTAGTAGTTGCAGCGCGTGTCGAGCAGTAGATTGCCGCCGATTGTTCCCATGTTTCGCAGGATGGGCGTGGAGATCGTGCGCGCTGCGTGTGCGATCACGGGATAATCGCGATTGATAAGTGGATGTTCAACGATATCCGTAAGTGTTACCGACGCGCCGATGCGAATCCCCGACTTGCCGTCGCCGGTGATCTGATTCAACTCCGGAACGCGCATCACGGAAATGACCGTACGCGGCGTCTGCTGACGACGCTTCATGTTTGGATAGAGGTCCGTGCCACCAGCGACGAACTGCCCCTCCGGCCCGGAGCCGGCCATGATCTTCACCGCCTCCGCGATTTCTCGCGGCACGCGGTAGTCAAATTTGGGTAGTCGCATCATAACGATCAACAGCGAGAATTCATGTTCTACGAACAGCAGTCCTGCTTTGCATCGTGTCCGCAGGAGCTAACAAAAATCAGCCCACCTAAAGCGTTTTCAGAAACGCGATCAGTGCCTTGCGCGCGTTTGGAGAGAGCGACAATCCAAATTCGTGTCCTCTGACAGGTCCCGGCCTAAGTCCACGAAACCCGGTAGGCACGTATCCTTCTTTAACGCGACGAGGATCGAACCAGTCTTCCAGCGTTGCCACTGCACCGTTGTGCTGGAACGGGCCTCGGTACCAGACCCCTCTCAAAGAGGGAATTTTATAGTAGCCCGTTCCGCGCCGGGTTTTAAGCGCTAAGTTCGAGTCGGTGTTTACGAACGTGTCCAAAATTTCGTAATCCACAAAGGCCCGCTTGGGCACGACGAAGCCATCAGCGGGAGTCAGATCATTGCTCGTATAGAAAGGCGGCGTATGGCAAATGTCGCAGCCCTCTCTCTCGAATAGTTTTTGACCACGTGTCGCGAGCGCGTCGAGTTTGTTTGGATTGGGTGGCGGTTTTAGCGAATAGATGTAAAGCGCCAAGGCATAGAGCTGCTCGTCGCTGTACCGACTCTGCGTCGAGGGGTCAGGCAATTCACCAACGGGTCTGAACGTCCCATAAAGCGAGAGCATATCGGCACCCTGATTAAGCGCGGCGTAGCGCATCAGATCTCCAATTGAGTTGTGGCGTACATGTCCGGTGCTGTCGAGATAATACCGATCTTTGACACCAATCAAGTCGGGAATGGCAGCCGGATAAAAAACACTAGTTCCCTGACGCGCGCACGAACCCGGAGATACGGCTTCGAACGCCGCCACGATCTCATCAAGTGACATTTTTTCTGGCCGCGCATTCGGATCATCTTTCAGCCACGGCGACGCATAACTCCGACGGATAAAGCTGCGCAGTTCCTCGAGCACAGTGCTCTTTTCTTTGGCCTGCGTCGCGGCGATCCCCATTTCATAGCCGAAAGTACGGTCGTCTGGAAAATTCCCCTGTGCTCCCTTGATCGTGTTCCCGTCTGCCATCACCCGCGTATGGCAGTGTGCGCAGGCGAGAATGCCGACCTCTACCTTCCCTCTCTCCCTCACGACATAACGCATGAAAGGCATGACGCCTTCGCGGGTCAGAGGCACCTTGTTCTTTTCGAACCAGTCTCGCCCGCGAAGCTCTGAGAACAGCGTCCCCTTAGACTCAAACTCAATCGGAGCATCAAAGACGAGTTTGCCGGCTTTGATCCAATCTGCTTGCGTCTTCAACTTTGAGGCGTCAAAGACGATCTCAGGCTCTTGCTGTTTCAGAGAATCCAGATAGCCGCGCGGCTCTTTGTCGGGATGATAAATAGGATAGCTCTTATAAACCGGGCGCACCGGCATTCGGTAGTAGTAGTCCGCAGAGACGTGTTTCGGGGAAGCCGCCTGTTCTGCCAATGGGATCTGTAGCGACTGCATCGCCTGATCCGTCCACACTTTGGGAACCGAAGGCGACGCGCTGCCTCGAGAGTCTTGGGCCGAACTGGTTGGAATTGAAACTACTCCTGCCGCCACAGCAATGGCGATCACCAAGAGAAGTGTTGTCCGTTGATTCAATGTGGAGTCTCCGCGTGATATCTACGAATGTACCGCCACTCTTGGGATCTCTCTTCCGTCCCCGCCTTCGGCTGGAGTTAGCACGCGCAGGGGCTCGGGCCACTCCACGGAGGGAACGGCAGTCGGGCCGAAGCGGCCCTCGCGTCCTCGTGCTTTGTCGCGCAGCGCCTTCAAAATTTTCTCGGGCGTGATCGGCACTTCATCGATGCGCACGCCGACTGCATCGTAAACCGCATTCGCGACGGCCGGCGGCACGGGCAGCAGTGGTCCTTGTCCAACTTCCTTCGCGCCGTAGGGTCCATTCGGGTCCGGATCCTCGATCAGGTAAGTCTTGACCTCGCACATCTCCATTGTTGTTGGACTCTTGTATTCCAGCATCGAGGGAAACTTGTGCACCACGTTGCGATTGCCGCGATAAGTCATCTCTTCCATTAGCGCTTCGCCGAGGCCCATGTAGACGCTGCCCTCGACCTGTCCCATCACCAGCATCGGATTGATCGACTTGCCGATGTCGTGTGCAATCCAAATGCGCTCAACATTCACGATGCCCGTCTCGGGATCTACGTCAACTTCCGCAATTGCCGCCGAATAACTGTACGCCGGCGAAGGCCCAACACCCGCGCCCTTGTATCTTCCCGGGGAACGCGGTGGCGAATAAGAACCGACCGTCCCAATCGTTCCGAATTTGGATTCCGCCAACACGACCGCTTCCGCAAAGGAAACTCCGATCTCGGGATTCTCCACGTCAAACACACGCCGCTCGGCCAATGAAAGATTTTCAATTGGCACAGAAAGCTTTTCAGCCACGGCCATCACCAGCAACTCGCGCGCGCGTTCGGCGGCTTGAATCGCGGCGTTGCCGGTCATCAAAGTCACGCGGCTCGAGTAACTTCCTAAATCAACCGGCGTTAAATCCGTGTCGGCGGTGATAACGCGAATGTCGAACGGATCGATGCCGAGTACTTCGGCGACGATGTAAGCGAGAATCGAATCAGAGCCCTGGCCGATATCGGTGGAACCGCACATTACGCAGACGCCACCCTGTCGATCGAGACGAAGCTGTACGCCGGACTGCGGCATGTTGTTCCAGTAGATGGGCAGTCCCGCGCCGCAAATATACGAACTGCAAGCGATGCCGATGCCCTTGCCATACGGCAGCTTTCGGCTGTTCCCGTTCCAACCAGAGAACTTATTTTTCCAATCCGAGCCGTCGACAATTTTGTCGATGCACTGGCCCAGTCCCATGCTGCCAATGCGCAGGTAGTTGGCGGTAACCGTACCGGGCTTTACCAGGTTCTGTCGGCGCATCGCGGCTGGATCCAACTTCAGTTGCTCGGCGATTTTGTCTAGCTGAACTTCCAAACCAAAGCGCGGTTGCGGCGTTCCGTGTCCGCGCTTCGGCCCGCACGGCGGCTTATTGGTAAACGCTCGCAGGCCCTGAAACTTGTAGCGTGGCACGTCATATGTGACCGTCTGCAATGCGCCAGTGTAGAACGTGCTGGCCACGCCGTAGCTGCCATACGCGCCGCCATCGAGGAACGTCTGGAAATGCATCCCGGTGATGGCGCCGTCTTTCTTGACGCCGGTCTTGACGTGCATCAACACCGGGTGGCGACCGCGATGACAATAGAAAACCTCTTCACGCGTGAGCGTCACCTTCACTGGGCGGCCGGTCATCAGGGAAAGTTTGCAAACGACGACTTCGTGATTGAAAGGATCGCTCTTGCCGCCAAAGCCGCCGCCATTTGGTGTGGCGATCACGCGAATGTGGCTGGCCGGCAACTCTAAAACCTTTGCGAGCGCGCGATGGACGTAATGGGGCGTTTGCGTCGAACTCCACAGCGTCAACTTGTTGTCGGGATCAAAGTTGCCAACCGCAGCGTGCTGCTCGAGCGGGAGGTGGGTGTTGCCCTCGTAGAAGAAAGTGTCCTCGCGGATCAAGTCTGCCTCGGCGAAGCCTTCCTCCACGTTACCAAACTCGAGCGAGACTTTTTTATGTATGTTTCCCTCGTCGCCGTATTCATGAATGCGCGGTTCATCGATCAGAATTGCTTCTTCGATCGAGGAGATTGTGTCCAGCGGTTCATATTCCACCTCGATCAGGTTCATGGCATCGAAGGCGGTGTCTTCGTCAATCGCAGCAACGGCCGCCACTGGATCGCCGATGAAGCGAACCTTCTCGATGCATAGTGCCTGTTCATCCTGACTGACGGGGAGAATGCCGTACGAAATGGGCAGGTCTTTGCCGGTGATAACCGCAATCACGCCCGGCAACGCTGCTGCCTTCGAGGTGTCGATGTTCTTGATCAGCGCGTGTGGCAGGTGGCTGCGCAGCAGTTTGCAGAAGAGCATGCGCGGCAAAACGATGTCGTCGGCAAACTTCGTTTGACCGGTGCACTTCGCGCGCGCGTCGACCTTCCGAAAGGGTTTGCCGACGACGTTAAGCGGCTTGCCGTTGTTGTTTCCGTTCTTAGCCATAAATGCCATTCAAGAAGTTTAGAGTTGAACTGCGGCCTCACTGCAAACGCTTTTGGCTGCTTTCATTGCAAGCCGTAGACACACTCACGAGGCAGCTCCATCTCTTCGCCCCGCATGCGTGCGGCGGCCAGTTCCACTGCTTCATAGATCTTTATGTAGCCGGTGCAACGGCAGAGATTGCCTGACAGCGCTTCCTTGATAACTTCACGCGACGGATTCGGATTCTTCTTCAGCAACTCTTCCGCGACCAGCAGGAAGCCTGGTGAACAGTAGCCACACTGCGCCGCGCCGGTGTCGGCAAAGGTATCTTGCAGCGGATGAAGCTCCGCGCCGTTAGCCATTCCCTCGATCGTTTTTACCTGCTGACCCTCAGCATCCAAACCCAACATCAAACACGAAAGGATCGACCGTCCATTTACTAGCACAGCACAGGTGCCACACTCGCCGAGCTCGCAACCATGCTTGGTTCCCATGAGGTTCAGATCTTCGCGCAGGACTTCGAGCAGAGTCTTGTGCGGCGCAAACGCCACCTCGGCGGGCTCGCCGTTCAGTGTGAACTGAATGTGGTTTTTCTGCTTGTTTGGATCCGACATAAGTTAACGGAAGGAGTTTAGCAAAGCAGGAAGGAAACCGCAGGTGCGCGACGTTAGCCCTTTGTCGAAGCGGTATCTTTCTTTGTTTTGTTCAGCATCGTGTTATCGATCAGGCGTGTCTTGCCCACGTAAGCTGCGACTGCGATTAGCGTGGGACGCTCGTCGAGTTTGTCGAGCTTATCCAGGTTCTCAGCGTCCACGACGCTTACGTAATCAAGGCGCACGCGCGGCTCAGTCTCAATTGTCGTGCGCACAATCTCCGCTAACCTGGCAGCGTGATGCTCGCCTTTTTTGTACGCTTGTTTCGCCTCTTGCAGCGCTCGATGTATCACAGCCGCCGACTGTTGCTGTTCGGCGTCGAGGTAAAGGTTACGCGAAGAAATCGCCAGCCCGGAATCCTCACGCACGGTAGGCAGGACGACAATTTCAGTGTCGAATGACAAGTCCCGAACCATTCGTTTGATAATCACCGCTTGCTGGGCATCCTTCTGTCCGAAAAACGCAAAGTCAGGCCGAACGGTGTTTAGGAAAATTGCGACCACGGTTGCGACGCCACGAAAGTGCCCCGGCCGCGTTTCGCCCTCCAGCAACTTTGAAAGTCCACCGACATTTACGTAGGTGGAAAAATCCTTTGGATAAATTTCTTCGGCGGAGGGCGCGAAAATGTAGTCGACGTTGTAGTCCGTCAGGAGCGCCGTATCTTTGGTGAGATCGCGAGGGTAATGTTCGAAATCTTCGCTGGGCCCAAACTGCGTTGGGTTTACGAAAACTGAAACAACCACCTTGTCGCACATGCGCCGCGCTTCGCGCACGAGACTAAGGTGGCCCTCATGTAGCGCGCCCATCGTCGGCACCAGTCCGATTGTTCGATCCGGTTCGCGGCGAAGCTTGCGCGCGACTGAACTCATTCGCTGGCGGCGATTAATGATTTCCATAAGATCAGTGAACAGTAAATGGTGAACAGTGAATAGAAAAAGCGCAGGGCGACACGGACAACCTCAAAACGGAAACGCGCTAAATCGGAAAACGGGAGAAAGCGAGCAGCAAACGATTTATGATTTATTATTCACTATTTACTGTCTTGTTTTTCAAGCTTCAACTCTTCCGCAGCCTCGGCAGGCAGCGCGTAGGATTCGGCGTTTGATGGATATGTCCCGTTGCGTACATCATCAGCATAATGCGTTACGGCTTCAGTAATCACCTCATGCAGGTTCGCGTAAGGCCGGACGAAGCGCGCCAGTTTTCCAAACGATAACCCCAGCATGTCATGCAGTACCAGTACCTGAATGTCGCAGCCGGCCCCGGCGCCGATACCAATCGTCGGAATACTGATGCTTTCAGTGATCAAGCTGGCGATTTCACGCGGCACGACTTCCAGCACGATCGCAAAGGCGCCGGCGTCTTCCAGCGCGCGCGCGTCGTCAAGTAACTGGCGCGCGGTGACCGCCGTCTTGCCCTGAACACGATAAGCGCCGAGTTTGTTGATCGACTGCGGCGTCAACCCAATGTGACCCATGACTGCAATTTCCTCGTCGACGAGTCGCTTCACGAGTTGGACGCGCTTATGTCCGCCTTCGAGTTTTATGGCTTCAGCGCCACCTTCCTTTACCAGCCGAAGCGCGTTCCGGACCGCGTCGTCCGCGCCAGTGTGAAACGAACCGTAAGGCATGTCGGCGACGAGCAGAGCGCGTTGCACCGCCCGGCGCACCGCTTTCAAATGAATCAGAATTTCATCCAGCGTCACCGGAACCGTGTTGCCGTAGCCCAGCACTACGTTCCCCAGGCTGTCGCCAACCAGAATGATATCGATGCCTGCTTCGTCGACGATGCGTGCGGTCGGAAAGTCGTAAGCAGTCAAACAAACCAATCGCTCGCCGCGCTGTTTGCTTGCCTTCAGCGATGGGGCGTTCACCTTTTCCGGACGTTCAGGTTTGAGATAAGGCATATTTCACCTCGATGGCCACGCTCAGCGGGCCAGTGCCAGCACCCTAAATCGGATTCGCCGCCCCAGAGCCGACGTTGCCAATCATCGGCCGTGGCGCAAACCTCAATTTGCGTTTTGAATTAATGGATCGGAAATATATAAGGCGTGTTCGCAAGTGACCGTCATTATAGCGGCAAACGGAAAAAAGGGAAAAAGAAACAGGACCGGGCGGAAAATGAGAAAACTGGAGCAAATAGTCCGACTAGCGACTACCGCAGCGAAGCAGCCGGCGTCCGCTGACGAAGAGCAGTACGATCAGACCCAGCACTGCCGCAGCTATTTCGAGATCTCGCAACCTCAATGCAAAAACGAACCCTGCTATTCCGTTACCGGTGAAGTGTTGGAATAGCAACCAACCTGCAACGATCGGCACCAGGACCGCGCCGGGGATCGCCAGAAGTGCGACGGTGCCTTTGAATAGAAACTTAGATGTGAAGTGAAACCGTTTCATTCGTTTGCCGTTCATTCAAACGGACTGGTCGCTGATCGTGGGAGCGTATCGAGAGTCCCAAAGTTTCACCACGGATTTGTCCGGGGCATCCTGAAGGAGTTCTCTAATAGTTCGATCAACGATCGGATGCCGGAGACCAGGACAAAGTTCAGCCAGGGGAACGAGCACGAAACGGCGCCGGTGAAATCGCGGATGAGGCAAGGTGAGAAGCTCACTGTCGCTGGTCTGATCGCCATAAAGAAGCAGATCGAGATCGATGGTGCGCGGCCCCTTCACTGAGTCGCGCGTACGCCCCAACGAATTTTCTATTTGCAGCAACCGCTGCATCAATGCCACAGGGTTAATAGCTGCGCTGATCTTTAGCTCGGCAACCATGTTCAGAAAGAAGGGCTGCGCGAAAGTCTCCACCGGCTCGGTTTCATATACTTGCGAAAGTCGAGTCACCTCGAGCCCCGCTTCGAGCATTCCCCGAATTCCCATGAGAAGGTGTCCCGCGCGATCGCCGAGGTTGGAGCCTAGACTGATATAGGCATTTGTCTGTGCGTTGTTGAGAGGCATTGCAGCAATCGGCAATTAGCGACCAGCATTCAGCCGAACAAAGGCAGTTGAGTATAGAATGAATAGAGCAGGGAGACGAATTCCAGAACGGATCGGGGAAGATGCCCGTCTCTTCCTGATTGCTGATTGCTGATTGCT
>JBDUDV010000062.1:0-21686 GCA_040002755.1 Acidobacteriota bacterium
CGGGCTACGGCCAGCAGTTTGAAAACGAGATCAGCGGCGACTGGGGCGGCAAAGCTTACACGGACATCATGAATGGCGTGGCGGATGTACTGCGTCGCAATTCGTTCATCGATCGAAATCGCATAGGCGCGGCCGGCGCGAGTTACGGTGGGTTTATGATTAATTGGATCGAAGGACACAACAACGATCCACGCTTCCGTTTCAAAGTTCTCGTATCTCACGACGGCGTCTACAACCTCGAAAGCATGTACGGCGCTACCGAAGAACTTTGGTTCACTGACTGGGAATTCAAAGGGACGCCCTGGACCAACCCGATGATGTATGCGCGTTGGTCGCCAAGCAAGTTCGTCAAGAACTTCAAGACGCCGATTTTCATTATTCATAGTGAGCTTGACTATCGCGTGCCGTTCGGCGAGGGACTGCAATTGTTCACCGCTGTGCAGCGCATGGGAATTGACTCAAAGCTGCTGGTCTTCCCAGATGAAGGCCACTGGGTGCTTAAGCCGCAGAATTCGCAGCTCTGGTATCACACCGTGCAGGATTGGATGGATAAGTATTTGAAGTAATAGGCAAGGGGAACAGGCATTCCTGCCTGTCTGGTTGGCACGCGTCTGTGGCGAAGGGAGCAAGCCAATGCCGGGTTGGGCCAAGGCCTTGATTATCGTCGTTGTCCTGGGGCTGCTGCTTGTCGTCGGTGTGGTGGGCGTCGGCGTCTATTGGTTGTCAAACAACAAAGACGCGCTCATCGCACGCGGCAAGGCTGTCGTTGCTGAAGGTGAGAAGGCGGGACGTCACACTGACAATCAGGGTTGCGTCGATCAATCCATCACGCGCTACAAAGCAGAACCAGGCTTCACCAGCGCCATTACCACCGGAATCTTCATGCAGACCTGCCTGCAAGTTAGTCGCCCGACTCCGGGATTTTGCGATGAAGTGCCCAGGGAAACTGAATTCATTAAGAGCGGTCAATGGCAACTGGCGCAATGTGAGCACGCCGGGCTCGGGTCTGACCAATATTGCCGCCAACTTTTCCAGGGCGTCGAGCGCTTTTGCGAAAAACGGCAATTCGGATCGACCGGCGAGCGCCCCGAGCGGAGATCACCGGAATAGAGTTTGGGCCACAGCAAACAATTTCCTAAAACTCCACTGAATAGCTCTTTGTTGCTTTGCATTTCTCCTGCCGGAGGAACTCAGCAGAATCCAATAAAGTGAACTCTTCACGGATGTCTCGACGCTACAAATTTCCGATCCATCGCGACGTTTTTAGTTGTATGATTCCATTCCTCAACTCCCAAACCAGCCCTGTAACTTAGAATGGAGTTCTACTATGCGTAAGCTCGCTTACAGACTCGGGGGAATCGCACTTCTTCTTTCAATTCTTTTCCACCCACTCACCGGCACGTTCGCAGCCGATTTCAAACGCGAAGTTATCTATCAAATCATTACTGACCGTTTCTTTGACGGCAACAGCGCCAACAACAATCCTTCGCAAAGCGCCGGGCTCTATGACGCGACAAAAACAAATTGGCGCCTCTACTGGGGCGGCGACTTGCAAGGCATTCAACAAAAGATGTCGTACCTCGCCGGCCTGGGCGTCACCGCGATTTGGATCTCTCCGCCTGTCGACAATCTGAACACAAACATTCCCGACGGCGGCGGTAACCCGACCGCCTCCTACCATGGCTATCAGGGCCGCGACTTCAAACGCATCGAAGAACACTTCGGCAACAGCGGCAATACCTGGACCGATTTCGACGCCATGGTTACGGCAGCGCATGCCGCCGGGATCAAAGTCGTCATCGACTTCGCGCCAAACCATTCCACGCAGGACAATGGCGGCGAGTTTGGCTCGCTATACGACAACGGCACCTTTCTCGGTAACTACACCTCCGACACGAATGGTTATTTCCATCACAACGCAAATATCTCTGGAGGCGGTTGGGATGATCGCTATCAAGTCGAGTACTACACGCTGTTTGATCTCGCCGATCTCAATCAGGAACACGCCACCATCGACGGGTACCTCAAAGCATCAGCGCACTCTTTCAACAGCACGGTGTCGACGGTTTCCGCATCGACGCGGTGAAGCACGTCACCTGGGGATGGGAATACAGCTTTGCCAATTCCATTTACAGTTACGGTGATAGTTTCCTGTTTGGTGACATAGTCAGCCGCGGATCAGCGGAGATTCACGCGGATATGAAAATGGAATTGGTTCTCATCGGATCCGTGTTCATCCGCGTGAATTCGCGGCGGGTGTTCCTACTTTCATGAAACTCGACTACGATCTCATGAAACTGCACGAGCGTCCCCCTGGTCGGCCCATCATGTACCAGAAGTGGGGCAAGCTTCTCTTCATGCACTGGCGCATCGACGAGCAGGTATTGCGCCCATTGATTCCCGCGCCGTTAGAAATCGACACCTTTGATGGGTCGGCCTGGATTGGCGTGGTTCCGTTCACGATGTGGAACATTCGCGCTTTGTTCCTCCCGACAATTCCCGGCGCCAGCGCGTTTCATGAATTGAACGTACGCACCTACGTGCGTCATCGCGACGTGGCGAGTGTTTGGTTCCTCTCGCTTGATGCAGCAAACAAGCTCGCAGTGTGGGGCGCGCGGAAGTTTTATCATCTTCCTTACTTCAACGCGCAAATGTCCTTGGATCAGACTGGCGATACAATTAATTATTCGTCTGTGCGGAAGGATCGTCGCGGAGCGCCCGCGGAATTTCAGACAACTTGGAATATTGGCGAAGCTCTGCCGCAGACATCACCCGGCTCGCTGGAATTTTTTCTAACCGAGCGCTACTGTCTCGACACTGAACGAAACGGGAAACTCTACCGCGCGCGAATTCATCACCAGCCGTGGCCATTGCACCAGGCAGAACTCGCCTCGCTCAATTCCAGCATGATCGAATCGCACGGCTTGCCGACGCCGCAAGGCGATCGGTTGCTCCATTACTGCGAAGAGTTGAGCGTAGACATCTGGAGCCTAAAACCAGTCTCTGAATAGCGACCCGGACTGCTATACTCACCTTCCTTAGCCTATCTTTCCTCGTCGCTAGCACGACGCCTATCAAAAGGAACTGAAATGCGACTGCACCACTTGAAAAATTTGAACCGAAGTAAAAGACGCTGAGGTAAAGAATCCTAAAGAGCAGTGACTGGCGCGCTTGCGATTACTCAGCTTTTTCCAACGGCGGGACGACGGCCACGAAGTCATCGGCGAAGCGCTCGACATACTGCGTCAGCAATTCGTCGACGCGCTCCAATTTCTTCGACCGAACTATAAGGCCCGCATGGTGCCGCTTCTTCACACGATAGACGATCTCTGGATCGTCGTAAGCAGAAGTATCGGGCGCTTCCTGTTTCGAGAGAGACAAAACAATGCCGGCGTATTCGGTTCGCGGTGGCCTAACCTTGAGCCTTCCCTCCTGGCCAGGCTCCTGAAATTCCAGCCGCGCCCACTCGCGCCACAGATTGAGTCCAGAAGCCGCTTCCAAAACATCGGCGATGTATGCGCCGCCCACGCGCGCCGCAATTTCCAGAAAGTAGAATTTCCCATCCGCGTCGCTCTTGATAAACTCCGCGTGTGCCGCGCCTCGCTCGTGCTCCAGCGCTTTGACTAACTTGCGATTGATCGCGAACAACGCCTTCTCGTCTTCCGATCGACGAGCGACTGTTCGTGAGACGTAAGCGCCGCCTCCATGCGCCACTTCCAGAGGTGGACGGCCGTAGCGATTCGCTCCCGCAAATAGAACTCGGCCATCACCTACCAACGAATCAACGTGAAAGACCTCGCCGGCGACAAACTGCGCCAGCAAATAATAAGATGCTCGCTCATGCAGGTTTTCACGTTCGTTCAGCTCGCCGATGAGACTCCACACTTCATCAGGTTCATTCACCTTGCGAATGCCAATCGCAGAAGCGTCTGAGCGCGGTTTCACTATCCAGGGCGGCGGCACGCGTTCCATAAACTCGCGCACCTCGTCGATATTAATTAGCGGAACAAAATCGGGAAGAACAATTCCCGCAGCCTTTGCCGCTTGGGCCATCCTATACTTGTCGCGAAAAGTCTTCGCCGCCGAGTTGCTCATCCCAGGCAAACAAAAGTGTTCGCGGATCAGGGCTGCGGTCATTACGTCAAACTCCTCGAGCGCGACAACCCGATCCACCTTCAGCTGCCGTGAGATAAAAGCGGTAAGGTCGATCATTAACGCGGGACCGGCGTCGTTGGGCACGGCTATCAGATCGTCGAGACAATCCCTTGGCCAGTCTTCTTGAAGCATCTTTTCTTTCGTGATCAGGATGACGCGGCAACCGAGACGCTTACACTCGCGAATAAAGTCGCCGCCTTTGAAGTAGGTGGCCAGACAGATGATGTTGAGTGGGCGAGATTCGGATTCCGGCATAGCGGGTTCGTTCTACGGATAATCTAATATAAAGGAACCCCTGAACAAGTTCCAACAGGTTTAGCTGGAGGCAACGCCTTGGAGTGCGGCGACCTGTCACCGCTTTGGCCCAGGGGCGGCTTGACGCCCTTTCTTGCAATCGTTTCAAGGCCAACCGTGGCTGCGGCAGGTCGCGACCGGCCAAAGCGGCGACTGGTCGCCGCACTCCGAGGAGTTGTCGCTAACTCGATCAGAGGTTCCCCAGACCTTTTATCGCAGGCGGGTCACCTGATAAGGTAAGCGCCCATGATCTTCCGCGGCCCCTTCCCCCAAGTCACGATCCCTGAAATTCCAGTCACTGACTTTGTGCTCCAGCACGCAAAGGAGCGTGGCGACAAGCCGGCGCTAATCGATGGGCCAAGCGGACGCACCATTCGGTATTCAGAACTTGCCGACCAGATTTCACGGATCGCTGCCAGCCTCCTGAAACGCGGCTTCAAGCAAGGGGAAGTCTTTGGAATTCTCAGTCCGAATGTGCCGGAGTATGCGCTTGCCTTCCATGCTGTGGCGTCGCTCGGCGGCATCATCAGTCCGGTTAACCCTTTGTATACCGAACCCGAGATTGCGCATCAGTTGAAAGATGCAGGCGCGCGCTTGTTGGTCACGGTGCCCCAGTTTTTGGAGAAGGCAACAATCGCCGCGCGCGAAGCGAACATCGAAGAGCTGTTTATCTTTGACGAAGCTGGAGCTGAGATTGACGGGGCCACTTCGTTTTCATCCCTGCTGAACAGTGACGGCAAGTTTCCGAAAGTTATCATCAATCCTCGCGAGGATCTGGTTGCGCTTCCCTATTCGAGCGGCACAACCGGACTGGCCAAAGGTGTGATGCTGACTCACTACAATCTGGTCGCGAACATGTGCCAGATGGAAGGCCTGGACTACTTTACTGAAAACGACACGTTGATCTGCGTCTTGCCTCTCTTTCACATTTACGGTCTCGTAGTCGTCCTGAACATGGGTCTGTCTCAGGGCTCCACAATCGTAACGGTGCCGCGCTTTGAACTCGAGTCGTTCCTGCAGTTGCTGCAGGACTACGGGGTGACGCTGGCGCACCTGGTACCGCCCATCGTGCTCGCGCTCAGCAAGAGCGCAGCCGTTGATGGTTACGACTTGTCTAAACTGCAGACTATTTTTTGCGGCGCCGCACCCCTCGATGAGCACCTGACGCGCGCCTGCATGGCGCGTCTGGGTTGTGATGTGCGGCAGGGATACGGCATGACGGAAACGAGCCCGGTAACACATTCGTCGCCGGCTGATCCGACGCAAGTGAAGTTCGGTTCGGTTGGCGTTCCTGCTCCCAACACCGAGTGTAAGATCGTCGACCTCGAAAGTGGAGCGATACTTAAACACAACCAGGAAGGCGAAGTTTGCGTTCGTGGTCCACAGATCATGAAGGGCTATCTAAACCGTCCCGATGCCACCACCGCAACGGTAGACCCCGAAGGGTGGTTACATACCGGTGACATTGGCTACGCCGACGAAGACGGACACTTCTTCATCGTTGATCGTGCGAAAGAGTTGATAAAGTACAAGGGCTTCCAGGTGCCGCCGGCCGAACTCGAAGCATTGCTGTTGACGCATCCGGCGGTCGGCGATGCGGCGGTCATTCCGTGTCAGGACGATGAGGCGGGTGAGATACCGAAAGCATTCGTCGTATTGAAGGGCGAGGCTACTGCGGAAGAGTTGATGTATTTCGTGGAACAACGAGTGGCGCCGCACAAGAAAATACGTTTGCTCGAGTTCATTGATAAGATTCCCAAGTCGGAATCAGGGAAAATACTGCGGCGCGTGTTAGTGCAACAAGAACGAGAAAGGAAACAGAACTAAATGTCCCCAGAGATTGTTTCGCGAGCAGTGAAAGCTTACTTTGCCGCCCTGCGGGCGATGGATGAACAAGCGTGGGTAAATACTTTTGCCGAAAACGCTATTAGCAACGACCCAGTGGGCGCCCCGCCCCATGTTGGTCACCAGAACCTGCACGGATTTTTTCAGTCGGTTACGGCGGCCTTCAAGGAAGTTGGCTTAACTGAGGACGCAATTTTTATCACCGACAACGTAGCGGCCGTGAAATGGACGGGACGGGGCGTAAGCAAGCAGGGCCGAAAGGTACACTTTGAAGGGATCGACGTTATCGAAGTGAACGAAGCCGGCAAGATACAAACGCTCCATGCTTACTGGAACCCGGCGGAGATGGTGGCGCAGCTCTAGTCGGTGCGATTGCGGATCCGCTGGCGGATGGCGTATTCAGCTTCACCACGGTTGCATCTTTTGATAAGATTCAGTTCAAGCTTGAGTCTGGCATTCGCTCGCGGCTCTGCATTTGTCCCCGATGAATCTCCTGAGCCGCAGAATAGATTGTCAAGGAGTAATGCGTCATGCGTTCATTTAACTTCAGACTTCAACCCATCGTTCTCCTGTTCACGCTAGCAATTTGCGTCTCGGCATTTGGACAAGCCGCGCGCAAGCCAGACTGGGAAACGCTCCGCCCGGAAGGCGAGGCGTTTTCCGTACTCATGCCCAAGGGCTCCACTTTTGAAACGAGCAAAGAGCCGTATCACAAGATGGAGTTGAATACGCGGACCTATCTTTCGAACAGCAAACCCGGGCCGGTGTTCGCCGTAGTTTCGTTGAGTGGGATCAAGTCGAATCCGGCCCTGTACACCGAGATGCAACGCATCAACTCCTACGTCGATGCCTTCAAGACTTTGTTTGCGCCAAAGATTCGCAAAGATGCGGTCGCGAAACTTACGCTGGTGGGTGAGAAGACACTGCAGGGAAATCCGGGTCGCGAGTATAGAATGACAATCGGTGAACTGGCGGGGACGGCCCAGGTGTTTGCCACGCGAAAACGCTTCTATTCAATAGTCTATCTAAACACCGCAAGCACCAGTAAGGACGATCCGGTGCAGGAGGAGTTCTTGAGCTCGTTCATCCTTCCGGAAAAGAGCGGAGAACTCTCGGCAACCGCAACGCCTCAACCGCCCAACGAAGCGTCTGAAGCTCCAGTAACTGCAGCGTCAGTGAACGCCGCGCAAACAAAGCGTGCTGACGCGGACCCTGCAAAGCAGGCCGAGAACGAAGATGCCAAACCGGAACAGCCACCGCACGCTGAACCCGGAAAGCGCGCGCCGATTTCAGCAGGCGTTTTGAACGGCCGAGCTCTTAGCCTACCAAAGCCAGACTATCCTGCCGATGCCAAAGCCGCTGGCGCCGAAGGAGTGGTTGTTATCCAGGTAATAGTTGACGAGCAAGGCAACGTGACCGAGGCCCGCGCTGTGTCCGGTCCAAGAATGCTTCAGGAAGCATCCGTAAACGCCGCGTTGCAGGCAAAATTCTCGCCGACATTGCTTCAGGGGGAGGCGGTGAAAGTGACGGGCGTGATCGTTTATAACTTTGGACGCCCGCAGAGTTGATACCGAGGACCACTTACCTTTATGAAGAAAGCTTTGAAGCGACTGGACGCAATTCATCAGAAGCTGCTCAGCACGATCTCTCCGCTCGAGCCCGACATCTTTGCGCAACGACCGTCCGATAGTGAATGGAGCGTCGCTGAGATAG
This sequence comes from Acidobacteriota bacterium, assembly GCA_040002755.1. Classification (GTDB taxonomy): domain Bacteria; phylum Acidobacteriota; class Blastocatellia; order Pyrinomonadales; family Pyrinomonadaceae; genus PSRF01. The sequence goes on from JBDUDV010000062.1 coordinate 8,008, forward strand.
TGCAGCACCTCTGTCTGGTCGAAGATCGCGTAACCAAAGAACTCGAAAAGGCGATTGCTCGCGAGCCACGGCGAGTCGGGTTCTTTCGGCGCTTCGTCCCCACTTCGATCGTTGCGTTGCGGTTTAAGCGAGTGAAGGCCCCGGCAGCGATGAATCCGGTGGAACCACCAGCGCGCGATCGGGCGATCGAAAACTTTGACCGCGCGAGAAACAACCTGAACGCGCTTTGCGCCGCCCATGGCGCGGAGCGTTTCCGGAATCTTGTCTTCAAACATCCTTTTCTCGGCGAGATCGATGGCGTGGCCACAGTTTCCTTTGTTGGCTATCACGAAAAACGCCATTACAAGCAAATTCGCGAGGTGCTCGGGAAACTCGGCAAGGTGAACGAGAATTAGCCGCTGATTCACGCGGCTGAACGCGAATCAGATCAAACGGACTGCAGTCCTGTGCCTCCGATTCTCTTTCTTTCTTCCTATCCGCGTTTGTCTGCGCAAATCTCCGACAAGGCTTCGCTGCAACAAGCTTGACGCTCCGGCAGTCGCAGTCTATCTTCACTCGCATTCATCAGTAATAATTCGTTAAGTTGAGAAAGACAAAGAATGTCAACGACAGTGGCGGCTTCAAGTCCAGCCTGGACGATTCCTGATTACCTCGAGGTTCGCGAGGGTCGACTCGCGATCGATGGCGTCGACGCGCTCGAATTGGTTCGCAAATACGATTCACCGCTTTTTGTTTTTTCCGGGCCACGCATCCGTTCTAACATCAACCGGCTCAAGGCCGCGGCTCAGTCAGTAGAACATCCGATCCGTTTTTTCTACGCCTCAAAGGCGAATTCGAACCTCGCAATCCTCAAGACCGTCCTCGGTTCCGGCATTGATATCGAAGTGAACAGCGGCGGCGAACTCTTCAAAGCGTTGCGCGTGGGTTTCCGGCCCGATCAAATTATTTTCAACGGCACCAGCAAGAGTGACAGTGAATTGGACGAAGCCGTGCGTGCCGGAATCTATGCCATCAACGTGGATTCGATTTACGAAATCGGTTTGGTCGAAGAAGCAGTTAGGCGAGTTGCGGCCGGCGGTCAACCAGCGCAGCCGGCTCGCATCGCGTTGCGGCTGGTTCCAGAGATTGGGACGCGCTCGCATCTCGGTTTACAAACCGCGCTGCTGACGTCAAAGTTTGGCATCTCGTCTTCGGAAGTTTTGCAAGCCTTTCGGCGAAGTTTAAAAAATCCCGAACTCATACATGTCTGCGGCATTCACATTCACGTTGGTTCGCAAACGCCTGATGTCGAACCGTTCGCCGAAGCCTTTCGCAGCATGTGGGAACATCTCGTCGCGATTCACCGCGAGACCGGTCACACGCTGGAGCATATCAACCTGGGCGGCGGCATTCCGGTTAACTACCTGCGCGATCGTTCGCAAGCGGATCAACTGCCTGAACACGAACGTGACATGCTCGGCGCCGATCTTGAACCGTCAGTCGTGCTGGCCGCAGCCCTTCGTGTCGCACGTGAATCAGCTCGCGCCGCAGGCGCGGAACGCTTGCTAGACAAAACGACGATCCTGCTCGAGCCGGGTCGCAGCGTAATCGCCGATGCCGGCCTCGTGCTGACCACTGTTCTGAACCTGAAGCAACGACCGGAAACGGGAGACGTCTGGCTGCTGACAGACGCCGGCTATAACATCATGCTTTCGATGAACAACTACAAGTGGTACTACCACACCATCTCCGCGACGCGCGCCGGCGAAGCGCATGAGACAAGTTACAAGGTTGCCGGACCACTCTGCGATTCGGGCGATGTTTATTTCGACATCGAGCGCCAGGGGCGTTTACCTGACTACAGAAAACTGCCGGCAAATGTTCAGCCCGCCGAGGTGCTGGCGCTGCTTAATTCCGGCGCGTACTCGCTGGCGCAGATGTTTCACTACAACGGCCGACCGTTGCCTGCAGCGGTAATGATCGACGAACTCGGCGAAGCCCAACTGATCCGACGGCGAGACTCCTACGACGATCTGATTACCAATGATGTGTGGCAATGAAGTCGAAAATCCAAATCCCACTCCCGAAACACCCAGAGCTCGTCCGCGGCCTGACACTAGTCGCGGCGATATCAGTAGTCGTTGGCAACGTGATCGGCACTGGCGTTTTTCTCAAAGCGCGTGTGATGACTTGCAATGTCGGAACGCCGAAGATGGTTCTCTTCGTCTACGTCATCGCCGGCTTACTTTCGCTCGCCGGTGCGCTGAGTTACGCCGAACTCGCGGCGATGATGCCAAAAGCCGGCGGCGAATATGTTTTCATGCGCGAGGCTTACGGACGACCGTGGGGATTTCTGTTTGGTTGGATGTCTTTCTTCATAGGGAAGGCCGGTTCACAAGCCGCGCTGGGCGTGCAATTCGCACTGTTCTTAAACATCATGATTGGTGGCACACTTACCGGCGACTTCTTTTCCACTAACGTGTTCGGTCATCCGGTTCCCTTCGGAAAACTACAAATCGTTGCTCTCGCGTCGATCCTGATTGTTACCGGAATCAACTGCCTGGCAGTCCGGGTTAGCGGCGTCGTTGCCACTTTCTTGTCTGGAATTAAGATCGCGCTGGTGTTGCTGGTAGGCATCGGTGCTTTCCTGTTTGCGCGCAACGCTGACTGGTCGCATTTGTTAATGAGTAACGTGGGCGGCACTTGTGAAGGCGTTAGCGCAGCGGCGCGATTTGGTTTTGGCGGGTTCATCGCGGCGATGCTTGGCGCATTGTGGGCCTATGACGGCTGGAACAACGTCACGCTTGTCGCCGGCGAAGTGCAGAACCCCGGACGAAACTTACCGCGCGCGCTCATCGGCGGCACGATTCTAATCATGGCGCTCTACCTGCTCGCGAACGTAGCGTATTTCTATACGCTCTCCCCGACTGAGATTGCCAGCATCTCCACCAAGTCGTCCGTGGCCACTGAAGTCGCGAAACAGTTTCTCGGGCCGCTCGCCATCAGTTTCATAGCGGCTGCGTTACTGTCATCGACGTTCGGCACCCTCCACACTTCGATTCTCACCGGCGCGCGCGTACCTTACGCAATGGCGCGCGATGGGTTGTTCCTGCGAAGTCTGTCTAAAGTTTCGCCGCGCACACATGTGCCAACCGGGGCTCTCGTCATACAGGCTATCTGGGCTTGCATCCTCGTCATCATGTTCTCTTCGTCGTTTGACATCCTGACTGACTACGCCATTTTCGGTTTGTGGATTTTCTATGGACTCGTGACCGCTGGAGTTTTTATTCTGCGCCGCAAGCTGCCGGATGCAGAACGCCCATATCGGGCCTGGGGATATCCGATCGTTCCCATACTCTTTCTATTAGCTACGGCTTTAATATTGGGAACTACGCTGCTGGGGGTGCGCGCGGACGTTGCGAACGGTTTGGGCTTGATCATCCACGGCCAAGCGCTGAGGGGTTTCGCAATTCTGGCGCGCAATCCTCCCCTCGCCGGGAGTGCCTTGATCGCGCTTGGGTTGCCGGTCTATTGGATCTGGTCGCGACTTTATCCAGAACAAAAAACAGAAGAGGATTAAGCTTCAGGCGGTACTACGAGGAGCGTCGCGCCGCCAAAGCTTCGCGCGCGACCTCTTTGTCGTCAAAGTGAAATGTTTCGCGACCGATGATTTGATAATCCTCGTGGCCCTTCCCTGCAATCAACACCAGATCACTACTACGCGCTTCTGATATCGCCTGGTGGATTGCAGCGCAGCGGTCGGCGATTTTTTGGTAAGGCTTACCGGTCTTCTGAATTCCGACTTCGACCGCGGCCAGAATCTTTTCCGGGTCTTCCGTGCGCGGATTGTCCGACGTGAGAATCACCACATCACTCAAACTTCCCGCCGCCTCGCCCATCGGCGCGCGCTTTGAACCATCGCGATCGCCCCCGCAGCCAAACACCGTAATAATTTTTCCCTTCGTCACTTCCCGTGCGGTGCGCAGCACATTTAGCAACGCATCGTCGCTGTGCGCGTAATCAACTACGACTGCAAAATCGCCGTCGTGCGGGACGCGCTCGAAACGTCCGGGGGCGCCAGTGCACTTCTCCAGCGCGCCGGTGATGATCTCGAGCGGGTAATTAAGCGCCAACCCGGTCGCCACCGCAGCCAGCGTGTTGTAGATGTGCGGCGGACCAACCAGTGGCGAATGGAAGCCACGATCTCCCTTTGGCGTGCGCAAAATGAACCGCATGCCGTCGAGCGAAAATTCCGGATCGCGCGCCGTAATATCTGCTTCAGCTTTGACGGCATAACTGATTACCCGCAAACCTTCTTTCGTTAGACGCTCGGCGAGCTCAACTCCATAAGGGTCGTCTAGATTGATCACAGAAATGCGCGGTCGGGTTCCCAAACGCCCATCAAACAGGCGTTGCTTCGCGTACCAGTAGTTCGCCATCGTCTTGTGATAATCGAGGTGGTCGCGCGTGAGATTGGAAAAAACAGCGACCGCGTATTCGAGCGCATCGCAACGATGAAAATCCATGGCCTGTGATGAAGCTTCCATCACGGCCGTCTTGCAACCGATCTCAACAGCCTGGCGCAGTATGCGTTGCATGTCAGTGGCTTCCGGTGTAGTGCGATCAGCTTTGAAACGCTTGGGACCGAGGCGATATTCAACCGTGCCGGTCATCGCCACCGGCTCGCCTGCCGCTTCCGGGATCGAAGCGACCAGGTAGGCAGTAGTAGTTTTTCCATTCGTCCCGGTGATGCCGACGAGATTTAGCTCTCGCGAAGGATGATGGTGAACCTCTGCCGCCGCGAGAGCCATCGCGCTCCTGGCGTTTTCAACACGCAACCAGGCTCCGCTGAAATCCTCCGGTCTGTCGAGTTCAGAGATAACTCCGAGCGCGCCTTGAGCGATCACCTGCGGAATGAACTTGTGGGCATCAAACAGTCCACCGCGAACCGCAACAAACAAACTGCCGGGACCGGCGCGGCGCGAATCGTGACTGACGTCGGTTACTGCCGTGTTACCGTCGCCGGATAGTTTTCCGCCAGTTACTTCCGCAATTTGTTTTAGGGTCACTGGTTCTTTTGTCACGGCGTTGGATTCTACGCAGGATCGAGCCGAGGGTAAACCGAGAGAGCATCAGCAATCAGCAAATGGCAATCAGCCGTCGGCTCGCGACCTTGGTAGAATTGCTGATTGCTGACTGCCGAATGCTATTAATGTGATTGGAAATCTAGACATTCCCGTCGGCAATCATTACGATGCAACGCTCCATCATTCCAGTCCTGTGGTGAAATAATGCTAATCCGAGTTTCACTTTACCTGATCCTGACTGCCATGCTTCTCGCATCTCTTGTTCCAAACACGGCAACAACTTCCGCCGTCAAATACGATCTGTTAATCAGAAATGGACTCGTGATCGATGGTTCCGGCAGCCCCGGGGTTCGCGCCGATATCGCAATCAAAGGCGAACGCATCGTGCAAATCGGCAAACTGAAGAACGAGAGCGGCACGCGTGAGATTGACGCGACCGGAATGGTCGTCGCGCCTGGCTTTATCGACATGCTCGGTCAATCAGAGACTTACCTGCTCGTCGACCCGCGCGCGATGAGCAAGGTGATGATGGGTGTTACCACTGAAGTGACCGGCGAAGGTGAATCGATCGCGCCCATCAACGAACGACTCATCAAGGAGCAGGAAGATTTCAACCGCCGTTATAAACTGACTATCGATTGGCGCACGCTCGGTGAATATTTCAAACGACTTGAGAAGCAGGGCTCCGGAGTTAATCTCGCAACTTTTGTCGGCGCGACGCAGGTGCGCGAATACGTCGTCGGATTCGACAATCGCCCGCCGACTCCGGCGGAGCTGGAAAAGATGAAACAGTTGGTTGCGGCCGCGATGAAAGACGGCGCACTCGGCTTGTCTACTTCGCTGCAATACGTGCCCGCGCGCTTCGCGAAGACGGATGAAATTGTAGAACTGGCGAAAGTCGCGCGGCAATACGGCGGCATCTACGCTACGCATCAACGTAGTGAAGCCAACGCTCTCGACGAATCACTTGCCGAAGTTTTCCAGATTGCGCGCGAGGCAAAAATTCCCGTCGAGATTTGGCATCTGAAAACTGCCTACAAGAAGAACTGGGGCCGCATGCCGGATGTGCTGGCCAGGATCAAACGGGCGCGCGCCGAAGGTCTCGACATTACCGCCGATATCTATCCTTACATCGCCGGCAGCACTTCACTCAGCGCCTGCCTGCCGCCTTGGGCGCTGGAGGGCGGCACGGAAAAAATGCTGGCACGCCTGAAAGACACCGCAATTCGCGAACGGTTAAAAAAGGAAATAACAACGGATGCAAAAGAGTGGGAGAACATTTATCTCGGCAGCGGTGGCCCATCCGGGGTTCTGATCGGTTCGGTAGTCAATACCGATCTTGACGCATTGCAGGGCAAGCGTCTTTCACAGATCGCTGATGAACAGGGCAAGGATCCGCTCGATGCGCTGTTCGATTTGATTCTCGCCGACCACGGACAGACAGGCGCAATCTATTTCATGATGAGCGAAGAAGACATGCGTGCGGCGATGCAAGCACCTTTCGTCAGCTTCTGCACCGACAGCGGCGCCCGCGCCAACGATGGTCCGATGGCAGGTTCAAAATCACATCCACGTGGCTGGGGAAGTTATCCGCGAATCCTTGGTCGCTATGTTCGCGACGAGCGTTTACTGACTTTGGAACAAGCTATTCACAAGATGACGGGCCTACCGGCGAAACGCGTGGGCCTTCGAGACCGCGGCTTGTTGCAAGCCGGCTCCTACGCCGACATCACGATATTCGATCCTCGAACAGTCGTCGACCGCGCGACCTTCGAGATGCCAAACCAACATCCTGAAGGAATTAACTATGTCGTCATTAATGGTCAGATTAGCGTAGACAATGGCAAGCGAACTTCAGCGCTGGCGGGTCAGGTATTACGCGGACCCGGGTATCGCAAATAGGCAAAATGAATCCGCAGATTACGCTGATTACACAGATTAAATAACCAGGCAAATGAGGCAAGAAAAGTGAACGAAACAAGTCGCCCGGTTCTAACCTTCTTATCTGTGTAATCTGCGGATGGCCGTTTCAAACCTTTATGAAGATCTTCCGCGAATAAAGAACCCACATCAGCCCCAGCCAGAGCAGGATAAAACAAATCGCGAAAGTTAGAGACGCGTTAATCGGCGCAGCCCAGGGAAGGAATAGCTTTTGGAAGATCCAGCCTTGTAGCGATATCTGCCGGTCGCCCCAGGGCAACTTGATCAATCCCATCAGTCTCGCCATCACACCGGTACCAACAAAAAGCGCGATAGCGTTTACGCCAAACACCACGAACGGCCTGGCCCAGAGTTGATATTTCTTGTTGTCGATCAACCAGAAACACAGCGCTAGAAATTCCAGAGCTAGCCCGCCGGTGAAGAATACATACGAGCTGGTCCAGAGCGACTTGTTAATTGGGAAAAACGGGTTCCAGCACCAGCCAATCACTACGCAACAGGCGCCGACAACAAACATGCCCGCCACTTTCTCGTGGGGCGACTTATCGCTGCGGAGCCAGCGGCCAGTCAGGACTCCGAACAGGGTTGTGGCAATTGCCGGAATCGTGCTGAGTATTCCTTCCGGATCGTATACTTTGCCCTGCCTCCAGATGTGTGGTCCAAAGACTGTGCGATCGACAAACGACGCCACACTTCCCTCCTTGCTGAGATCGCCGGTGACAAAACCGGGCGCGTGCAAACGAGTCATCAGCAACCAGTAGATTACGAGCAAGGCAACTGCGATGATCACCTGTGTTCTGACTTTGGTTTTCAGAAAAATGATTGCGGCGAATAGATAACAAACCGCGATGCGTTGCAGTACGCCGGGAATGCGAATGGTATCAAAATGAATGTAGGGAGAGTGCTCCGGGCTTATTGGAATGGCGAGGAACTCGCCCAGCGCAAAGATGATCAGAGTGCGCTTGATTACTTTCCAGTAAAGGTCGCGCATGCTGCCGCCGCTTTCGATGCGCCTGCCAAAGGCGAGCGGAATCGCCACTCCGACGATAAACAGGAAGAACGGGAAGATCAGATCCGTGGGCGTCCAGCCGTTCCATTCGGCGTGCTCCAGCGGCCAATAGATACTGCTCCATGTGCCGGGATTGTTTACCAGCACCATTCCGGCGATCGTGATGCCGCGGAAGACATCTAGCGAAATGAGACGATCAGACGGCGTTACTTGAGAAGAAATATTTTCCATTTCTCATTCGTCATTTCTCATTCATCATTGGACGTTCGAGTAGTGGTAACACCGTCATTCTCAACGTCCCGGAGTTGGCGCCGCAGAAGCAGGTCGTGTTCCCAGGCCAAACTCTTCCGGACTTGGAAGAATCGAATCGGAGTTGTAGACACGAACCGCTTCGGCGAGGGCCTTACTCTTATTCAGCCAGGCTTGCGCCGCCTGATCGTAGCGAGCCAGGATGCTGTCAAGCCAATACGGCCGATTCTCAGCAAGCCAAAGCTTCTTATAACTTTCTCTCAGTATCGTCAGCTCTTCAGTCATCTCGCGCAGCGAGTTGTAAATGTTTCCCCAATAATTGCGCAGCTTCCCAACCTTGCGACGGTCGCTGAGATTCAGGTAAGCGTCCCAGTAATCGTTGCTGAATTTTTCCATCACCTGCATCCTCCGCCCCAGGTGATCAAATCTTTGCGCCGCGAAACGCATCGCCGGAATCATCGAACGATTGCGCCGCGCCTTCGCCTCGTTGCGCAACAGCGACTCGTCAGTATTCTCAACCGTCAAACGCATTTCGTGAATCTGGCTCGCGAGGGACCTTGCCTGTTTTTGGAAACTGGAATTGAACGGGTCACGCCAGAACAGTTCGTCGCTCGTCGCAATGCCTAGCAATCCATTCACGCTCCCGAGAGTGTGTAGCGCCTCGGTAAACTCATCCCCTTCGTTGCGGAAGAAAGCCCAATCGAAGTCGTCGTCAAACGTGTCCCTGTCAACCGCTTTGTTTTGCCAAGACGCCGCCGCCCCGAGAACGATTCCATACCAGGTCATTTCAAACAACGCCTCGCCATCGTCATCCCAACTTGTGTTCATCATGCCCAACGCACCTGATGCCTGGCCGTCACGCACAAAGTTGATAATGTTTTTGGAAGAGGCATCGAGATTCGGAAATATCTGGTTCCAGTTATGCACTCCCGGACAAACAAATTCTTCGAGCCCCGCATCCTTGAATGGTTTAATGCGCGGCAGATAGTCGTCCTTCGGCGCGTAATCCCAGTTCATCGCGATCATGTCTTTGGGAATACTGCCGATCAGATCTGGATGGTTCAGGGCGATGTCGCCCCAAAACATCAGGCGACGATTGTAAGGCTTCAGCACTTCGCGCACGCGATTCAGATGTTCGAAATAAATTGCGCCGACGCCGCGCGTCCTTGCCGCCTCTTTGCTTTGCCCTTCGCCGAGCTCAAAAGTTTCGTCCGCGCCGATGTGAAAGAACCTGCCCGGGAATAATTGGTTTAGTTCGCGATACCAGTCGGCAATCAGTTTGTAGCTACCCTCTTGTTGCGGCGACAACACATCACCGTAAGGCGTCTCCGCGAGCACGTTGTACTTTTCCAGTTTCAAAGCTTTATGCAGGTGACCAAAGGTTTGCTGTTCCGGCACGAGTTCGATGTGATAATGGCGTGCATAAGTCACCAGTTCGCGGATTTCATCGGGAGTTAGCGAGCCACCCGCGGGACCGATCAAAGGATTGGGGCTACTCGCGAACGACTGCTCCATATAAAATGAGTGCATATTGAGCTTAAAAGCCGCGCAGGTTCGCAACTGTCGCTTGATGTAGTCGACGGTGGGAACCGGTCCACGACTAATGTCATCTGAGACGCCGCGCCAACGCATAGCCGGCCAGTCCACGATCTCAACTGCAGGAATGAACGCCGAGGCGCCATCGCCGCGCACGAGTTGCTTCAATGTTTGCAGACCGTAAAAGGTGCCCGCGGTAGTCTTGCCGGCGACCAGAACTTCGTTGGCGTTGACTGCAAGGACATAGCCTTCAGGATCAAGATCCGCCGGAACCTTGGTTCCCAGTCTCTTCAAGGCAGCCTGTATACGCGGCTGATCGATGTTGCCAATCAGAATTGAATGGCCGGCACCGGAGCCGATCTTAATCACCAGCTTCGCAGTTTCCTGAACATCACTCGCAAAATCCGTTGCCGCAAAGCGGTCGTCTTCCGAACGTGGATCCGCTAAGGCAATGCGTGCGTTGCTGCTTAGCCGAAACACCTCAGGCTTCAGCACGATTTGTCTTGGCTGCGGAATCAATTGAACGGCAGCGGCCGCGCGTTGTTCCTGAGCGATAGCGAGAGAGCAACCAACGAAGATTGAGAATAGAAGGACCATCGGACGCACGATTGCGCTTCGTGTTAAAGTGTTTAGCATTGAAGAAAAGAACGCCGGAGCAAGACGTGGCAAAGACGGTACGAGTATTTAACCGAAATCGCCGGCGAACACAATGGCGCAACAAGTAGGACAGGCATTTCTGCCCTTGATTGGACGTAAACTGGACAGACAAGAATGTCTGTCCCACTGCGGAGGATCATTTTCTTGTCGTTGATGCTTCGAGAAATCGCCGAGCAGCCCGAGGCGCTCGAGCGGACCATTCACGCCGAGCGCGCGAAGATCGCTCGACTGGGAAACTTTCTGCGGTCGCGCGAAATCGATCTGATCGTGCTCGTGGCGCGCGGCAGTTCAGACAACGCTGCGCTCTTTGGCCGCTACCTGCTCGAAATCACCACCGGCATTCCCGTTTCGCTTTCGGCGCCATCGGTCCATACGATCTACGGAGCAACCCTTAACCTGAAGCACGCGCTGGTTGTGGGCGTCTCGCAATCGGGCGAAGGCGAAGACATCAATCAGGTGCTGGAAAAAGCGCGGGCTGCCGGCGCTTTTACAGTTGGGATCACAAACGAACCATCGTCGTCGATGGTCAACTTTGTCGACGAGACCTTGTTGATGCATGGCGGGCGTGAACGTTCCGTTGCGGCAACCAAAACGTTCACTGGCCAGATGATGCTTTTCTATATGCTGGCGGCTCAGCTCGCGGAAACTGCGCCGGGTTGGTCTTATGAAACGATTCCAGATCTTGCGGCGCGTTCGCTCGAACAACAGCCGGCTATATTTGAACTCGTGCAGCGTTACGTGTTTATGGAAAACTGCGTAGTAGTCGGCCGCGGACTCGCGTACGCAAACGCCTATGAGCTGGCGTTAAAGTTAATGGAAACCTGCTACGTGGTGGCCGAGCGTTTTTCGTCCGCGGACTTTCTTCATGGACCACTCGCTATGGTTGAACGACATTTTCCGGTAATTCTTTTCGCGCCACCGGGGGTAATGCTAGCAGGAGTGAAAAGCCTAATCGCACGTTTGCGAGAATTGCATGCGGACACTTTGGCTATCACAGGCGATCTCGAAGCTGCCGGAGACTGTACGCGTGCGATCATCATGCCCAGGGAGATTGATGAGTTTGTCGCGCCAATTCCCTACATCATCCCCGGGCAGCTCTTCGCCGCTTTGTTGGCTGAGGCGAAAGGACTCGATGCGGACAAGCCGCGTTCGTTATCCAAAGTAACTCGAACTCTCTAGCTTGCAGCAAGTTTGCTTAACGGTTGAATTTAATGCGGATTTCGAGTACATAAGGTTCGTAAATGAACATCGAACTCCAGGACTTGTCCAAAGGCCCTGTCTACTTGCAGGTCCGCGAACAGATTGAAGCGCAAATAAGCAGTAAGGCAGTGGCTTCGGGCGAAGCGCTACCGGCACCAGCCGTGCTGGCACAGAAACTCAATGTCGACAAAGGCGAAATCCAGCGCGCTTACTTCGAACTCGAACATGCCAGCCTTATTACCAAGCAGACTGGTAAAGACTTCCTCGGACACGCGAAGACAACCTACCGAGTCGCGTAAAACCAGATCGTCCGCAGATTACACAGATTAAATTGACTGATGAGTTGAAAAGCCTCAGCTCGCTTCCTCCAATATTCAATTGCGTAATCTGTGTGTTCTGCGGAGCGTTTCTTGAGGACTCCACTGGTCCCATTCTGTGAAAATAACTTGCGCGTGATATTCTTTTTCGCGCCTTGAAGATGCAATTTGTATGGCGTCAGCGCGAAAGTGGCGGAATTGGCAGACGCGCCAGACTTAGGATCTGGTACCGCAAGGTGTGGGGGTTCGAGTCCCCCCTTTCGCACCAAAGAAAGCAAACAGCAGTCAGCAAAACAGCCGGCAGCGATCAATGGGCACACCGTCGGCTGGGCGGCAAAGGAACCGAACTGCTTTTTGTTTGACTGTTGACTCTTTGCTGTTTGCCGTTTGCTGTTTACTAATTTAAGAAAGTTGACTATTCAAAACCACGAATGAAGACAGAAGTTGCAGATGTCTCCTCAACACGTAAGGAGATTAAGATTGAAATCGACGCCGAAGCCGTACGTCACACTTACGATCGGATTAGCGATCGTTATGCGAAACAGGCGAGCGTGCCTGGCTTTCGTCCCGGACACGCCCCGCGTGAGGTTGTGCGCAATCGCTTCAAGAGTGAGATTCGCGCTCAGACGTTACAGGAGTTGATCCCGAGCGTCGTCGACGAAGCGATCAAGGAGCACGCGCCTAATGCGATTGGTGAGCCTGATGTCCAACTCGACAACGACAAAGCTCTGGAAAAGTTTGGTAAGGAACCGCTCGCGGTGAAGGTCAATGTCGAAGTGCTTCCCAAGGTTGAACTGCAAACCTACAAAGGCATCGAGGTCGCTCGGCAGACTCGCCCCGTAACCGATGAAAACGTTTCCGAGATGCTTGAAGCGTTAAGAGAAACATCGGCAGCGATGCAGCCGGTCGAGGATCGTGGCGCCGCGCTCGGCGATACCGTCACGATTAATGTTGAGGGAAATTTTGTCGACGCGCCGGAAGAAGAGAACATAAAGCAGGATGATGTCGAGGTAACCCTCGGCGGCAAGGGCGTGCAGCAGGAGTTTACCGACAACCTGATCGGCGTCAAAGCTGACGACGAGAAGACCTTTTCAGTTGATTATCCTCAGGACTATCGCTCGCAAGGGCTGGCTGGAAAGAAAGTTGATTACACCACCAGGGTTAACGCCGTTCGCGTCAAGGAGCTTCCCGAAGTTGACGACGAATGGGCCAGCAGCCTTGGCGAAGACTTCGATTCGGTCGCGACCTTGCGTGCCAAGGTTCGCGAGAACATGGAGAGGCAGGCCGCTCAGGAAGCCGATCACCGCCTGCGCGCGGATCTGGTGCAGAGGCTTCTAGAGGTTCATCAGTTTGAAGTGCCCGAGAGCCTGGTGGAACAACAGACCAGCTACCGGCTTGAGAGTGTCGTGCGAGACATGATGAGCCGGGGCATCGATCCGCGCGGTCAGCAGGTTGACTGGGAGGGCGCGCGCGCGGAGTTGAAACACCAGGCAGAAGCAGATGTGCGCAGTTCGTTGCTGTTGGATCAGATAGCGGTCGAAGAGAAGATCGACGTCTCAAACGAGGAGATTGAAACAGAAATTGCAACGATTGCCCGCGGCTCGCAACAACCAATAGAACAAGTGCGTAGCGTCTTGACAAAGGATGGGGGCGAACGTAGCATCGCGAACAGATTGCGCAATCGCAAAGCACTGGATTTTTTGG
>JBDUDV010000063.1:0-21572 GCA_040002755.1 Acidobacteriota bacterium
TGATTACCAAATGCACAACTGTATACCTGAGTAGCACCTGCTCCGTTCTCGCAAAGTGCCGCAAAAAGCTTCCGTGACAGATGCTGCTGAGTTGTGATGGATACTCGGTATCCAAGCTGATGCAAAGTCTCACGCCGATCTAGCCTGCTCATTAACTCTCAACATTTCTTCACTTAGAAGCTGCTAGCAGCTTAGCTTGCCAGTGGCACAGGCATTGATATGTAAAGGGCGAAACGAAAACGATTATAGCGACCGCCAATCACCGTCGAGCGGGTGTAAGTAGGAAAACTCGAACACTCAGGGAGACTAACGATGATCAATTTATTGTCAGCCGCCACCTCGACGCCCAAGCACGCATTTCAAACTACCGAACTCACCAACGCACTGATGCATAAGCTTTCCCCCGAGCTTATCAACACGCTCAACTCACTAGGTGTCGACCAACGATACTCGGTGATGGACAACTATCCCGACTTCTTAACGGGTAAGCCTATCAATGCGAGAAGTTCTACAACTGAGCTCGGCGTTGGCGCTACCAAGCGTTGTATCGAGGAGTGGCAGGGAGACCCGTCGCGGATTGGTTTGTTAGTAGCCGCAACTAATACCCCTTACCAGATGCTCCCCTGTCTGGCCTCCGAAGTCATGGGACAAACTCATGGACTCTTGTCGCGTTCACTTCGCACCGTCAGCATGCAGGCGCAAGGCTGTTCGGTGTTGCTCAAATCAATTGAGGTTGCTCAATGGTATCTCGCCGCCAATCCCGGAAAGTTAGCCATGGTATTGATGGCTGAAGCACACACTCCCTACGTCGCGCCGCTCTTGCGTGACGAATATCACGGATTTCGAGAAGTCATACGTATGCGGAAGGAGCAGAATCTAAATGAGGCCCAGTTTATCCAGAAAAGGTTGGATACCACCTTCGTCATTCAATCAATGCTTTTTGGCGACGGCGCAGTAGCTCTGTTGGTTGGCAATGAAGAAGGAAAGCCAAGCTTCGGACCAATCTGTCACTTAACCAATGAAGATATGGACGACGTTAACCTTCTCACAATGAACAGCAACAGCTCTCATGAATTCCTGAAGGGACGACCGCAATACTTCATGCGACCGAGCGTACCCAATCGCGGCGCACACTATGCCGTTACTACCGTCAAGGACGTCCTGCAGCATCCTGACTCGCCAGTATCAAACATGGCCCAGGTTGACGACTGTCTCATTCATACCGGCAGCAAAAAGATCCTGGACGGCGTTTGCTCTCAGTTGCATCTTGAAAAGGACTCAACCAAGGTCAAGGGTTCCTACCAAGTTCTCAAAAACTACGGAAACCTTTCCAGCGCGTCAACCGGCTTCATGTTGGCCGAGAAGAACGACTGGACCGGTCCAGCTATTGTTGTTGGCTTTGGAGTAGGGTTTACGGCCAGCGCCGGGATCATGAACTACGTGAGTTAGCACTTTCGCTAATCCGCGTTCGCCAATACGGGTTCGTTCGCTAAGATACTAGTAATCGTCTGGCCGATTTGCGAAAAGTCGAATGGCTTGCCGATGATTCCGTTTACCAGTCCGTCTTCACCGGGAGGCGGCAAGGTGCCGGTTCCGTAACCGGTAACGAGTACCACGTTCATCTCCGGCCAACGCTTGCGAATCTCTCGCGAAGTTTCCCAGCCGTCCATTTCGGGCATTGCGAGGTCGGTAAACACCAGGTCAAAATCGTTTCCAGAGAGCATCTGCAAAGCAGTTTGCCCACTCTCAGCGAGCAAGACCCGATGGCCCATCATCTCCAGCATTTCGGCGAGCGTCTCTCTAACAGCCGGCTCATCATCTATCACCAGAATTGAAAGCGACGGGGCTTCAACAGGCTCGGCCACCGGTTCACTGGCCACCGACTGTGGCACGGCTGCCGGCAAGTCGATAGTAAATACTGTACCGCTGCCCAACTCCGAGGCAACGCTTATCAGCCCTTCATGTCTTTCAATGATGCTATAGCTGACCGAAAGCCCGAGCCCGGTACCTTGCGCGCCTTTGGTCGTGAAGAACGGATCGAAAATCTTTTGTCTGACGTCCTCAGGCATTCCGGTTCCGTTATCCACAAAGCGTAACAACAGCCGCGTGCCCCCGCGCTCGCAACCTATTGAAAGCCGACCACCGTTTGGCATGGCGTCTACTGCATTAACGATCAGGTTAACGAAGACCTCGCGCAGTTCGGAAGCACTACCGAAAGTTTGCTGGCCGGTTGCGGCGTCTAACACCACCTGATAGTCCAGACCCCGCAAGCGAGCTTCGTTTTGCCAGCGCGTGCGTGTGATCTCGATCGCATCGTTCAGCAGGCTGGAGACATCGACTATCTCAAATTCCCTGGCAGGCGACTTTCGCGCAAAAGTTTGAATGCGGCGGACCGTGGCAGCGGCATCTTCCGCGGCCGTTTGAATGATCTCGACGTTTCGTACCAGTGCTTCGTCCTGCGTTTGCCGTCGCAGCAGCTGAGCACGGCCGAGAATAGCAGCCAGGGAGTTATTGAAGTCGTGAGCAACGCCTGACGCCAACTGGCCAAGCGCCCGCAACTTGTCAGCGCGCGCGGCGCGCTCTCGTTCCTCTTTCTGTTCAGTGATATCGCGCGCAATACCAAGAACGCCCGTGGTGCGACCTTCAACCACCAATGGTGAATTATCAACTCGCGCGTACCGGAGTCTGCCGTCGACGGCAACATAGCGCATCTCGTAGGTCTGTGCCTGTCCCAACAACGCCAATCCGAGTTTGGCGCTAATGGCTTCGCGATCGGGTTCGTACACGAGGTCGACCAGGTGGCGGCCGATAAACTCTTCGCGCTTGATTCCCAGGGCAAGCAGCGTCGCACTGTTACACCACTTGAAGCGTCCCTCCATATCCACCGCATAAATGGATTCGCGCGCGCTCTCGAGAATGTTTGTCAGTAGGGACTGGTGCTCGCGCGCGACAGCTTCCACCTTGCGTAATTCCGAAAGATCACGGGCAGTGCAAACTGCACTTGTGACCGCGCCCTGCTTGTCTACCACCGGTTCAATAGAAACCAGGATGGGGCGGTCGAGGCGGTTAGGGGTGACCTCGATCGTGACGCTCCGGCCTTCCGCGATTGCTTTCTCAACTACGCAGACCGAGTTTTCAGAGGTTGTGCGAAGAATATCGCAGCATCTACGGCCCAGCAGACCACGCGGGTGCGAGTCTTCCATCGCCGCACCAGCACGGTTGACGCGCTTCAGGCGGCCGGCGCGATCAAAGATGAAGATCCCGTCCGACATCGAATCGAAGGTCGTTTCCCATTCCGACTTGGCCTTGGTGACCAATTCAAAGAGTTCGGCTTGCGCCATACCGATGGCCAAACGCTCAGCGACGGATTGCACTAGAGAAAGTTCGTCTTCGGTCCAACGACGCAGACGGTCTGTTTGGTGGATACAAAGCACACCACGGAACAATCCTTTGACAATCACTGGATACGCTATTTGCGATCGCACGTTCACTAACTGCGCGTGTTCCCTGACTGCAGCGCTGACCACCGGCGAATCATCCTGATAGTTCATCGCGTCGTCGATCACCAAAGGTCTTGTCATGCGCAACAGTTGCTGACCAACCGGATCGTCGTAGTTAGCCTCAAGTGGTCCGATGCTGTTACAACCCACGCCCAGATACTCATGCTTGACCGGTGAGATAGGATCCTCCGGATCGTAAAGGTGCAGATGAACTCGTGAAGCGGCGAGCGCAATTCCCAGTTCGCGAGTTGCCGTATTCAAAACGTCCGGCAGGCTGAGCGAAGCGCGTATGGCCATCGTCACGTTATTAATGAGCACTTCGCGTTTCGAGGTAGCTTCAGCTTTTTGATAGAGCTCGGACTGGCGAATAGCAATACCGGTTTGATCAGCGATGGCCTTCGCCAGCGCCACATCCGATTCAGTCCAGGCGCGCAATTCCCTGGTGGTTGATAATGCGAAAGCTGCAGTCACCGTATCGCCAACTCGAATGGCTACATACATGATCGACCGCACGCCTGCCGGCGCCAGAATCCGCTCATAGACACCTGCTACGCGAGGATCGTTGGCCACGTCTTCGAAGCAGAGAACCCCATTCTCTTCGAGCGACTTGATGAGGACGTGCAGGTCTTCCAACTCGAAGGTTGAAGCGGCTGGGAGAATCCCCTCCGCGTGATACTCGGCTGCGTTAACGGCGCGGCTCTCAATTTGCTCCCTGATGAATAGGGAACAGCGATCGGCTCTTAAATATGAGCCCAACTCATGAACAGCCGTGCGGAAAATTTCTGAACTATCCAGTGAGCAGCGAATTGCCTGCGATATGCGATGGGTCATCGCCTCGCGCTGAGACTGTTGCGCCAACACTTCTTCAGAACGCTTGCGGTCCGACAAATCGCGGCCAATGCCCTGTACGCCCGATGGTCTGCCGTCCTGGAAGATCAGTCGGGTGCTAACCTCCAACCTTACTCGCCTACCATTTTTCGCAATGATCTCGAGTTCGTAAACTGTCGGCGTTTTTTCATCGGTCTTTTGCGCAATCATTTGACGGGCAATGTTCACATACTCCGGCGCCAGTACGTCCACGATGTTCATCCGCAAGCCTTCTTCGCGAGAATAGCCGGTGATTTCCTGACCAGCCCTGTTGAGCGACGTAAAGTTTCCCTGCAGTGTATGGGTATAAATGATGTCGTTGGCGTTTTCGAACAACTCACGATAGCGCTGTTCGTTTTCCTTTAAGGCCTGCTGGGCCTTTCGGTTTTCGGTGATGTCTGTGGCGACGCCAATTACGCCATTGAACGCACCGGCATCATCGGTGAGTGGGGTGTAGCGGGTCTCAAAGGTCAACTCGCCAAAGTCAATATTAGTTGAAAAGGCTTCACCGGCAAGAGCCCGACGAACGCTTTCAATTGCCCGCTCATTGTCGCGGTAAAGCTCAAGCATTGATCGTCCAACCAATTCGCCGCATTTCAAACCGAGTGCTTTCAGTCCTTCGCCTTCCGACAATGTAAAGACGCCATTCTTGTCCAGCGCAAATATGATAAGAGAAACGCTGCCCACCACCATGCGCAATCGAGCTTCAGTCTGACGGAGCGCTTCACGCCCACGACGCCGCTCAGTGATATCGCGCATTACCGCCTGAACAGCCGGCTGTCCGCGATATACGAAGGGCATGCCCGTGACTTCCACGTCAATGACTTCGCCGTTCAACTTAACGTGTCTCTGTTCGTTCAGCGCTGTGGGCGAACCTAACTCCTCGACCTCGCGAACGCGGCGCTTGACGACGTCATGCGAATCCGGATGAACCACATCCAGAATGTTCCGGCCCAGCAATTCTCCGGGTCCTGAGGCTCCCCAAAGGCGCTCTGCCGCCGGATTGACGTAAACGAATCTCCCTTCTCTATGAACAACAATCGCTTCCGCTGAGAATTCAACCAGGCGTCGATACCGCTCTTCACTCTCTCGCAAGGCAGCAGCTGCAGTCGTCTGGTCCGTAACATCGCAGATGACGCCACGGATACCAGTGGCGCGCCCCTGACGATCACGTTCGACCGTTGTCACGCCCTCAAGGTACTTGCCGTTCTCTTCAGCGTCTTTTACGAGGTAGGTTGACCGCAAAGGCGAATGATTCGCGGCCTTTCGGGTTTCTTCGATGTCTCGCGCTGCTGCCTCCGGGCCAATTAAATTGCTCAGATGGCCGCCAATAATCTCCTCGGAACGCCTATTGAAAAACCTGGTGCCGGCAGCATTGATGCTGGTGATATTGCCGTCCATATCACGCGTGTAAATAATGTCGGCGGCATCTTCAACGAGGCTTCGATAGTGCTTCTCTACACGACGCCTCTCCGCCAGCCTGGCAACCTTAACTAACAACTCTTCATTTCGAAACGGAATCTGGAGGTAATCGTCAGCTCCTGCAGTCAAGCCTTCGAGATTGTCTTCGACCGCTTGGCGCAGACCACTAAGCAGGATCACTGGCACATCAGCAGTTCTGGGATCCTCCTTGATGCGACGACATAGTTCGATGCCACCGATGACGGGCATTACCACATCGCTAACCACAACGTCAGGCTCAAATGACTGCAGGATCTCCAGCGCCCGGCCACAGTCGCGAGCAAAGACGACTTCGTAGCCTTCATTTTCGAGGAGTTCGGTGAGTAGAGCGCAAATCTTTTGATCGTCGTCAACGATCAGCACTCGACACCTTTCTGAGGAAGCCTTAATCATCTCTGTGGTCAGGAATTGGAGACTGGGCTAGGTTGAGCAGAGCATGTTTAAGGGGCGACCCCAGGAAACAAGTGAGGAAAACTGCTTAGCCTTACCTTTTTGAATCGGAAATCTTGCCAGGGACGGAACTCAGGTGAGCCGGTTTAGGCAAACCGCTCCGGCAGTATAACAAAGTTGGTATAGGTTTGCCACGGAATAAGGTGGCCAGAATGCCAGTTTCTGAGCCGAAATAGGAGTTTTTGTGGCGTGACTACGGATAGGATCGTCGCTTGCCGGGCAATTCCGGTTCGGTGGTCTTAGCGAAATAACCCGGACGGTAGTTGAGTTTTAGCTTCTGCTTGCGCAGTTCCGGGTCAACTACTTCGATTTGTATGCGGCGATATAAACCGTCGCGAGCCTTGTTGGTAGGCGAGTAAGCCACCAGATATTGCTCGCGCAGGTCGCGCTGGATCTGCGCAAAGGCGTTCCTGAGTTCGCTCTCATTGTGGGGGAAATAGGCTCGACCGCCCGTTTGCTCTGTGATCTTTCTGAGCGATCCTTCATCAACGCCACCCTGATAACTGTCTCCGATCCCGACTGCATAGATCAAAGCGTCCGCTTTTTGCGCGCGTTCAATTGCATCGTGCATCTTCACCTGGCTGCTCGTATCCTCGCCGTCCGTAAGAAGAATGATAGTCCGCCGGGTATTTTCGGCAGAGATTGACAAGAGATCATTTGAGGACGCCCAAACAGCGTCCCAGATTGCGGTAGAGCCCGCGATTCCCTGGTTGGTGCCTGAGATAGGTGGCGTACCACCCACAACAACTCCACCACCGATGTAGCCCGACGGTGGCACAAACTCCACTCGATCAATCGCGCGGCGCAGGCGATCGAGATTCCCAGTGAATCCCTGCTCCAGTGTCACTTCGCCAGTGAACGAAACAATCGCCGCCTCATCTCTTTCCGGATGCATCACGCTTTCGAGAAACGCGTGCGCCGCAGACTTTTCATCAGGCAGCGTGCGTTGTTCCGAAATGCTCGTATCGATCAAAATTGCAATCGAAAGAGGTAAATCGAGATTCTGTTGAAAAGTGAAAATCTCCTGAGGCTGACCATCCTCGAGGATGCGAACATCTTCCTTCTTCAGGTTATTAATGAATCGTTTGTTGTTGTCCGCAGCGGTGAAGAAGAGACTGGTAAGATTGGTCTCAACACGAACTACCTCATCGGAGTCCTGGGTAGGTTCTGCCTTCGGCACAACAGTGGGAGTTGGAGACGGAGACGGCAACGGAGAATCAGTTACTCGTCTGATTCTGGACTTCTCCGGAACCTCCGATTGAGCGAGCATGCTGCTCGGCGCCGCGAAACCTGCTCCCAACAACGCAGCCACGCTGAGCGCCAACACCAACTTTCTTGTTGCTTGATATAACATCTTAAGGCCTAACACTGTCAGCGATCGCGGTGTAACCATTCTTCGTTCTTACCTTCAAGTCCTTGCGTGTTTCCGCGAGCTTGACGTCGATCTTGCGAAAGTTGCCATCGTAGCGATCATTCAACGGCTTGTAAGTAACCAGGTATTGAGCACGCAGCTCTTTGGAAATCTTGTTAAAGGCGCGCTCGAGAGAAAGCATGTCGCCGGTGAAAAATGCTACGCCGCCGGTTTCTTCAGCAAGCGTCGCCAAAGCTCGATCCTTCTTATCCTTGACCTCGCCTGCTTCCACACCAGGAACAGTAGAAATGAACCCCGCTTTCGTGGAGATGGCGAAAATCGTAGTCTCGGTACGCTGCGCAATGCTGATAGCGTCGCGCATGTCGGCATGGCTGAAGGTATCTTCGCCATCGGTAATAACAACCATCACTCGCCGTCCAGCCGTTGTTCTCAACTTTTCGTCACAGAACTGCCAGATCGCATCGTAAAGGGCGGTCTGGGTCCCCGTCTGTTTCACGCCGGACACGGCGCGATCCAGAAGATCAAGTTTGTTAGTAAAGTCCTGGCGCAAATTGATCTCATGATCAAACGTGGCAAAAAGAACCTGATCCTTACGCGCGCGCGTCACCGTGTAAATGAAATTCATCGCAGACTCTTGCTCAAACTTGAGTTTTCCTGCCGTCGAAGGGGACGTGTCCATCAGAATTGCCACAAACACAGGTAACGATTGTCCAAAGTCGTCTGAAAATGTTTCGATCTGCTGCGGAACTTTGTCTTCGAGAACAACAAAATCATTTTGGCTCAGGCCGGGAACGAACTGCCCTTTCTTATCGGTGACCGTGATTGGCAGACGAACACGCCGGATAAAAATTTCCTCGCGCTGGCTGTCGGCGGCTGCTGCTGGCGGTGTTGGGCTCGGTTTGGGCGTTTGCTGTTGCGCCTGAACCATACCAACTGCTGTAACAAAAGCAGGCAGCAATAGTCGCGTTAATAGTCTGGGGAAATTAAGCTTCATGAATTTAATGGGTGATTTTACTGTGTTCTATCCGCCGGAGACTGCGCTTTGATGCCCCGGCGACTCGGCTCCGTTGCCCTTCGCCATACCGACGGAACACCGCTTCTATTCACAGATTATAAGACCATACATCTGGGAGACAAACCAACTTGCGCCCAGCCGGACCGACAGCGGTTGTTAACCAAATTAGCGCGATTCGAGCGCCTCCAGAAGCTGGGTTAACTCAAGCGGCAAAGGCGCCACAAAGTTCATTTTTGCGCCAGTTTTAGGATGTTGGAAGCCTAATTCTTCGGCATGAAGAAACTGCCGCTTCAGTTTACGAATCCGGGCGCGTAGTTGAACGTCCTGGACGCTATTATCGCGCCCGCCGCCATAAAGTTCATCGGCAACTACCGGGTGCTTTAGCCAAGCCAGATGAACTCGAATCTGATGAGTCCGTCCAGTCTTGAGTTCAACATCGAGGAGGGTAAACGCATTGTAACTACGCCGGATCTTATAAAGCGACAAGGCCCCGCGGCCACCCGCCACGATTGCCATCCGCGTGCGATTCCGAGGATCCCGAGCAATAGGTTGTTCGATGCGTCCGCTTTCCTGCTTGATCACACCGTAAACCAACGCAACGTAGCTCTTGAAAACCTCGCGCGCGCGAAACTGATCGCCAAGGTTCTCGTGGGCTGATTCAGTCTTGGCGGCAACCAAGAGGCCGGAGGTGTCTTTGTCGAGACGATGCACAATGCCCGGACGGATTGAGCCGGCATTTGAAAGTTGCTGAAAGTGGAAAGCCAGCCCATTGGCTAACGTGCCGGAATTAATTCCCGCCGCGGGATGAACTACTAGTCCGGCAGGCTTATTGATCACGATGACGTGATCGTCTTCGAACACTATTTCGAGTGGAATGTTTTCCGGAGTGAAGTTGCTCTCCGGCGGCGGCGTTAGTTCAACCTCAACTTCGT
The DNA here is from genome assembly GCA_040002755.1 of Acidobacteriota bacterium. Classification (GTDB taxonomy): domain Bacteria; phylum Acidobacteriota; class Blastocatellia; order Pyrinomonadales; family Pyrinomonadaceae; genus PSRF01. The sequence goes on from JBDUDV010000063.1 coordinate 9,598, forward strand.
CAGCGGTAGACACTTTGAAAGACGCTTTCGCCAGCTTGCTGTTTACGAGCACGTCGCCCGCTTCAATCAAGCGTTGCAGTCGAGCGCGGCTCCAACCGTCGATGTGATTCGCGAGATAAGCATCGAGCCGCGCGCCGGCGTCGGCTTCACTAACTGCAAGTGAGACGGTTTCATTGTCGGGGGCGCCCTGGATTTCCTGGTTATTTGAATTCATACGCTCCCGATTCTAACCGTAAACGCGCAAAGGTAAGTGCGAAGGCCGCAGAGATTCTCGGCGGACAGTTGAGAACCTTTGCGGCCCTTTGCGAAACCCCGCGGCTTTATGTGGCTAAAAAATTTCTCGATGGTGCGTCCTCAACCGTTCTTGCGCTCAAATTCCTTCATAAACGCAACCAGCGCTTCTACGCCGGCGAGTGGAAACGCGTTGTAGATCGAAGCGCGGATGCCACCCACCGAACGGTGTCCCTTCAATCCGTCTAACCCTCCCGCCGTTGCTTCTGCGGTAAACTTTTTTTCGAGTTCTTCTGAAGGCAGGCGGAATGTCACGTTCATTATGGAACGTGAATCGTGATCAGCATGCCCCCGATAAAAGTCGGTACTGTCGATAGTGTCGTAAATCAGCTGCGCCTTCTTTTCGTTCTCGCGGTGCATTGCTTCCAGCCCGCCCTTCTCAGTTAACCATTTACAAACCAGGCTGATGATGTAAATGCCCCACGTGTTCGGCGTGTTGTAAAGCGAATTGTTCTCGACGTGAGTGCGATAGTCGAGCATTGTGTGCAGTCCGTCCGGTATTCGTTTCAACATGTCGTCACGCACGATAACGAGCGTGACACCGCTCGGCCCCATGTTCTTCTGGGCACCGGCGTAGATGAGCGAGTATTTGTCGACCGGAATTGGATGCGACAGAATGTCAGACGACGCATCAGCGACCAGCGGAACGTCACCTACTGCCGGTTCCTGTTTCCATTCAACGCCTTCGATCGTTTCGTTTGTCGTTATGTGAACGTAGGCTGCCTTAGGATCGAGTTTGAGTTCATCGTTGCCGGGAACACGCGTGAAGCCACCATCCGCCATGTTTGCGGCAACATTGGTAGCGCCTGCACGCTTGGCTTCCTTCAGGGCTTTCTTGCCCCAACTGCCGGTGATGACGTAATCAGTGCTGCCTTCCGCCGGCAGAAAGTTCATCGGAATCATGGAGAATTGGAGACTCGCACCACCTTGTAAAAACAGCACGTGATAATTGTCCGGAATGCCGAGCAACTGCCTTAAGCCCGTTTCCGCGCGGTTGAAAATCTCGTCAAAGGTTTTCGAGCGATGGCTGATCTCCATCACCGACATGCCGACACCCGGCAGGCTCAACATGTCGCGCTGGGCTTCCTGTAACACGGGAACAGGGAGAACTGCCGGGCCGGCGCTGAAGTTGTGTATTCGTTCCGTCATTGTTTTCTCCGAGTAAATAGTAGAAGACTGTTCCGAATCATTACTAGGGCCCGAGATCCTTCCAAACAACACACTATTTACCATTTACTCTTCACTATTTACTGTCCTTTTCCTGCTGCGAACGCATCATGCGACCGGCCAGGCGAATCACGAAAGACCGTGGCAGCAGGCGTTCGCTTTGAGTCACTAGAAAATTTGCCCAGCCGGAGATGACTTCACTCTGGCCGCGATCGAGTCCACGCAGCGCCGTGTCAACCACTTCTTCCGGAGTCTGCGAGGCCCGTGCCGGGGGCTTGTGGCCACGAGCCGCCTCAAAGAAGTTCGTGTTGGTAACACCGGGGCAGAGCGCTAACACCTTAATTCCGTACGCGCGATTCTCCTCCCAAAGCGCCTCTGAAAACGAAAGTACAAATGCTTTGGTAGCAGCGTAAGTTGCCATGAAGGGAACCGGCTGAAACGCCGCAGTCGAAGCAACGTTAATGATCGCTCCTTGTTTTCGCTCGATCATAGGCGGCAGAAAGCGATAGGTCAGTTCGACCAGCGACTTCACGTTAAGATCGATCATGTTCAGTTCGCGCGCGAGATCGAGTCTGCCAAACTCACCCATCGAGCCAAACCCGGCGTTATTAATCAGCATATCGACGGACAAGCCACGCTTTTCGGCCTCATCAAACAAAAGCGCCGGCGATTCGGGCTCGCTCAGATCGAGAGCGACGTACTGCGCGCGAATGCTATTGGAACGGCCGAGTTCGTTGCAAAGCGTTGCGAGCTTTTCTTCGGAGCGCGCAACCAGCAAAACGTTGCGGCCACGCGCAGCGAGCTTACGCGCAAAGACTTCGCCAATGCCGCTCGACGCGCCAGTGATTAGGGTTGTATTCATCAGTTGCTCAACTCGAGTAGATCTAATTCGATGATGTCCGCATTTCTTGCGCGCAACCCAGCCAGGATTTCGCGCGACGGCGCGTTGTCGAGGTTGATGCGCGCGACCGCGGCTTCCGCGCCTTCGAACACGGTGTTCTCCATCTCCTGCACGTTGATGTGTTCGCTCTTGATTGCATCCAGCACGGCTGCCAACACGCCGGGACGATCCAGATGACGCACCACCAGCCGATGCGTGGCGGGAGTTTGCCTGGACAGGTTTATAACATTCGGGACGTTTCCGGTTTCCTTAAACTCGCGAACGATCCTGACCGTTTCCCCGGCAATCGCTTCCTGCGCTTGATCGGTTGAGGCGCCAATGTGATGGGTGCCGTAGAGATTTGATTCTTTTGCAATGTCGTCGGTGAACTCCGCAGTCGCTGAAGTTGGCTCAGCGGCAAACACGTCGAGCCCGGCGCGAAGCCGGCGCGACTTCATCGCCACAATCAAGGCGGCTTGATCCACCACCTCGCCGCGCGCGGTGTTAATGAAGTAAGCCCCTGACTGCATCACCGAGAAAAACTCGGTTCCGAGGAAGGCCCTGGTATCTGCATTCAAGGCGACGTGCACACTAACGACGTCGGCATCGCGCGCTACGTCTTCGGGTGATGCCTTGTATTCAACTCCAAGTTCGGCTGCACGCTCCGGAGTCAGGCTGCGACTCCACGCAACCACTCGCATCCCAAAAGCCTGCGCCCGCGGAATCATTTCCGCGCCGATTTTTCCCACGCCGACGAGACCAAGCGTTCTCCCAAAAAGCCCGCGCGCCTTGGAAAACTCTTTCTTGTTCCATTCGCCGCCGCGCAGGGCAATCACGTTGTCGGCAATTCGCCGGTCAAGCGCCAGGATTAGCGCAAAGGCGAGTTCCGCGACGGCGATCGAATTCTTGCCGGGACAATTGGAAACGTAGATGCCACGACGCGAGGCTGCCGCAACGTCAATAGTGTTGAAGCCGGCGCCGGCGCGGACCACCAATTTGATCTGCCCGGCGGCCAGCATCGGTTCCGTTACTTTCGTGCCGCGCACGACTAGCACCTCTGGCGTTAACTCACGAATTGCTTCCGTTAAAGCATCGTCCTTGAGATCGGGCTGAAACGAAACGTCGCAGCCGAGGGCTTGCAAACTGTCGCGACCGGATTGCTCAAATTTGTCAGCGATTAGTATGCGCATCGTTTTTGTAGATCAGACATTCCTGTCTGTCCGATTCGTCCTTAAATGGAAGGACAGGCAGGAATGTCTGTCTTACTAAATCTTATGAATCAATAGTCCGTCACGCAGCTTTGGTTCAAACCAGGTTGACTTAGGCGGCATGATCTCACCGGCATCGGAAACTCGTAACAAGTCGTCCATCGTTGTAGGGAACAGCGAAAAAGCTACTGCGGCTTTTCCCTCATCGACCAGCCGCTTTAGTTCAGCGCTGCCGCGCACGCCGCCGATGAAGTCGATCCGTTTGTCGGTGCGGACGTCTTTGATCCCCAAAATCGGCTCGAGTGCTCGATCTTGAAGAACACTAACATCGAGCGTGACAACAGTTCCCTGCGGCGCCGGCACATCCGCCCGCAAACCTAGCGTATACCATTGGCCATCGAGGTACATTACCCATTGTCCCCGGCGCTCAGGCGTATCGCTGTCACTTTCTTTAACCTCAAAATTTTTCTGAAGAGCCGCGAGAAACTCAGTCTTCGAAAGACCATTCAGATCGCGCACGGCGCGGTTGTAAGGGAGTATCTGCACTTGATCATCGGGGAAAATAACTGCGAGAAAGAAGTTGTACTCCTCATCACCGGTGTGACTGAAACTCTGTTCCTGCAGTTCGGCGCGCGCCCGCGCGGCGCTGGCTGCCCGATGATGTCCATCAGCGATATAGAGGAACGGAATTTCGCGAAACGCATGAACGAAACGCACCGCGTCGGGTACATGCCAAACCGTATGCTGCACTCCGTCGTCCGCGGTGATGTCGAACAGGGGCTTTGTCACGGAGGTTTCCATCACCATTGTGTCGATGTCGCGGCTGCCTCGATACGTAAGAAACACGGGTCCGGTTTGCGCACGCAGTACCAACATGTGTTGCGTGCGGTCATCCTCCTTGTCGCGTCGCGTGCGCTCGTGTTTACGAATTACGTCCTGGTCATACTCATCGACTGAGCAACACGCGACCACGCCAATCTGTTCATGGTCCCCCATGATCAGACGATAGAGATACAGACTGGGCGTCGCTTCCGTGACCAGCGGGCAGTCTTTGATCAGTTTCGCAAAGTTTTCGAGCGCTTTACGATAAACGCGATCGCCATTGATATCGGTGCCTTCGGGCAGGTCAATTTCCGGACGCGACACGTGCAGAAAACTTAAAGGATTGTTTGCAGCGAGGGCCCGCGCTTCAGCGGTATTCACGACATCATAAGGAACACTAGCTACATCTCCGGCCCGCTCAACTTCTGGGCGTAACGCACTAAAAGGACGAATGACTGCCACTAATTCCTCCCGGCGCAGACTAGAGGACAAAAGTCTATCGATTACTTCCGGCTGCGCATTTTTGCAGAACTTTTTAGTTTGTGTGGAGCTTGTTCGGTAAGACTATCCGTTCACGCGTAGTCTTAGCAAGCGGGGAAATCACAACTTCGCGGATGCTGAAGAGGCGGGATCAGGGCTAGACGAAAGTCTGTCAGCTTACGCGCCGCGGAAGCAAACTGCGTGTAGAATAGTTTTGCATGTCTAATCCTGAAGACGCCCTCCGGCGGCTGGCGCGGGTGCAACTTAAAGAAAAACTGCGCGAAACGAATGAACGACTGCAACGCGAGTTGCGCGCCCGTGGCTTCGATCCATCTCAGGACGAAAGCCTCGCGCTGACGGGCTCACTGGCCAGGCTCTACATGGAACGGGAGAACCTGAAAGAGCAACTGGAGGAGTTGACCGCGCTGGAAGATCCAGTAGATTAATAATCCCATGAGAGAATCGAAAGAATAGCTGATCAACTGAGTCGTGCGTTCGTGGGGAAGCCTGGCATGGTCCGGCGGTGATGGAGATTCTTGAGGGAGTTACGTCAGAACAGGCAGCCGCCCGCCCAATTGAGGGCGGACATAACATTTGGGAACTCGCGCTCCACATCGAGGCGTGGTTGCGGGCGTGTCGTAGAAGATTGCACGCGCAATTGAGCGACGCTGAGGATTGGCCGGCCATCACGGCCGCAGATCAACAAGCGTGGAAACACACCAGGGAATCCATCATGCAAGAGAACGATGAATTGCGCTCGGCGATCTTGCTTGACGATTACCTACTTGGGAGGCCTATCATCGAAGGCATGAGTTCCCTTTACGTGACCCTCCATGGAGTGGTTCAGCATAGTCTTTACCATGCCGGGCAGCTCGCGATATTGAAGAAGGCAGCTTCAGAGAGGCAAACAGCATGAGCAATTTGGCCGACCGACAATGTGTTCCCTGCCGCGGTGGCGTACCGCCGTTGCCAGCGGAGGAAATCACGAAGCTGCAAGCGCAACTGGATGGGTGGGGAGTCGTCAATGAACATCACCTGCGGAAAGAATATAAGTTTGAGGATTTCAAAGCGACGCAGGCGTTTCTGAATCGAGTGGGCGAACTCGCCGAAGAGCAGTGGCACCATCCCGATATTTGCTTTGGTTGGGGTCGCGCCGAAATCACTATCTGGACCCACAAGATTGATGGTCTAACTGAAAGCGATTTCATTCTGGCCGCGAAGATTGACGCGCTCTGACAAACACGGGCAAGGCTTACCTAGATCACTTCCGCATATATTCGCGCTGTCTCGGCTATCATTCGCTCGAGACTGAAGTTTGCGATGGCCGCTTGCTCGGCGGCTTTACCAAGTCGCACTCTGTGATCCTGATCCCGGAGCAAACTCGCGATCGTCGCAGCCAGATCGTCCACTTCGCCAATCGGAACCAGCAGTCCAGTCTCGCTGGTTTTTATCAACTCAAGCGCTCCGCCGGTAGTAGTTGCTATGACAGCTGTACCGCTAGCCATCGCTTCCGCTATCGCTAAACCAAAAGATTCCGTGTGCGAAGCGGAAACGAAAACGTCCAAAGCGCAATAGAGTTGGGCTAAGTCTTCCAACCAGCCGACAAGCTTGACGTGCGCGGTCAGATTTAGCTCCCGGATAAACTGTTCAAGCTCAATTCGATGTTTACTTCCCTTTGAATGATCAAGGCCAGCAATGATGAAGTGTGCCTGTGGCAATTGTTTCAAGACGTTCACGGCAGCGCGAATAAACTCTATCTGGCCCTTCAGCGGCGTCAACTCGCCTACGGTGCCCACCAGCAGACTGTCCGCCGGTAGCTTCCAACTATCAAGAAACTGCCGGCGATCAAACTGCGTTCGTGCGCTGGCAAATCTGGCGGTATCAATTCCGTTGAGAACCACGTTAACTTTTTCTGCTGGCACTATCGCGTCGGCCTCCAGCTGAGCAGCGACTGCTCGTGAGACGGCAATTATTCGCGCGGCCCTGGCCAATGTGATTCGATGGAGTCGGCTTAAAGGAAACAAAACATGGCGGGTGATGATTAATCTAGAGTCCGCGTTTCTGCGCGCGGCATAGGCGGCGAGTGGATAGTCGCGGGCCATGTGGGCATGTACGATCTGAATCTTGTTTCTCTTTACAATCCGTGAGAGTTCTTGAGCGCTTCTGGCGTCAAATGAATTTCGCAATGCAAGTGTTGTTACCTTGTTGTTCGGAATCACATTCAGCTCTGGTCTCAAAGGTGAGTTTGGCCGCAGCGCTACGTGAACGTCATGCCCGCGATTGACGAGGCCATTGGCGAGGTCCGCTAAGTGTCGCTCACCGCCGCCCAGAGACTGAGCCGAACTGATCTGAAGAATTTTCAAGACGGAAATGTAGAAATCCTCAAGCCTGAAATTGTTATGGCAAGCGAATGTACACAAGAATTCACGCTGCATCCAGACTAAGTCAATGGTTGCGCTGGGCGGGTTCACCTGCGTACCGAACCGGAACAGCGAGTAACTCGATGTGTTTGCTTAATCGCCAGGGTTCGTTTCTGAGCTTCGAAATCGCCCGATTTCCGTCGCTTGATATCGGCATACCTGTTGCCGTTAGTTAAATTCTCCCTTGGAGACGTAAACGAGGGGAGCTTGAAGGAGGAGATTCAATGGCGAAAGCAAAACTGATCACAGGTCTTTTTAAGAACCGTTTAGCTGCGGAGGCCGCGGTCGATGCAATTATGAAGCGTGGCTATACGCGGGACGACCTCAGCGTCCTGATGTCTGACGCAACCAGGAACAAAGAATTTGCATTGCAGGCGCGCACTCATGCAGCCGATGGCGCCGGGGTTGGGGGCGCAGTGGGCGGCGTGGTTGGAGCGGTGTTGGCGGCAGTGGTTGCCGTTGGTAGCACGATCATTCTACCGGGATTGAACCTTGTAATCGCTGGTCCAATCGCGGCGGCTCTTGCAGGGGCTGGTGCCGGCGCGGCCACTGGTGGCGTCATCGGGGCACTAATCGGAGCCGGCATACCTGAGTATCGTGCAAAAGTATATGAGACAGGTTTACTTGGCGGCGGGATTTTGTTGGGAGTAGAACCGAGGTCAGAAGCGGAAGTTGATAAACTTGAAGAACTGCTCGAAGCGCTGGGTGCCGAGCATGTTCGAACCGAGTAAGAAACAACCTCACGATCACGCTGCAAAAAAGGGCCTACGACTAGTAACAGATCGTAGGCCCTAAATGTTTGCTAAGAAGGCAAACTATTTGCGGATTGACTCGCCGATATCTTCGATCGCCTCGCCAACTTTGCGTTTCGCTTTGCCGAAGCCTTCTTGAACCTTGCCGCCGGTGCGATCCGCGTTGCCCTCTGCTTCCAGGTCGCGGTCGTTTATGGCGCGGCCAACTGTTTCCTTAGTCGCACCCTTCGCCTGATCCAGTTTTCCTTCAAGTTCATCTTTATTTGGTAAACCCATTGAAACCCTCCTTTGTTAGACCCTTACTAAATGACTTATCTTTGTCGGACGAGGACACCTAGAGCAACGCCTGTTCCTAAAGAACTGAGGCCCTTTTGAGAGGGTTACCAGGGATACCAGAGAGATTTGCTCACAAATGTCGCGGGAGCAGTATCGTTTTACGGCTGCGGTGTGTACGCTTAAAAGACTCGGTCCGCTTTATCTTGTGACGACTAAGCCGAGCCCGCGCATCATCAGGGCAGCACCGCTACAGGCTGGAAGTCTGTGCCACAAAAATCGGGCGCGCCCCTCGCAAGGGACACGCCCGAATTTGTTGGTTTAGTTACCCCTTTTGCTAGAACTGGAGCCGAGCAGCCAACTGAACCTGCCGCTCGCGGAAGAGGGTGCTGTCCGCGCCCGTGACGCTATTGAACCCGCTGGGACCACTGCTGAAATTCAAGAATGGCCTTGGGGCGGCGGCGGTGCCGGTGGTGTCTATGGAGTAAATACCGGCGCTCACGTTTGTGACTTGCGTCCGGTTGAACAGGTTAAAGGCCTCGGCAAGCAGCTCCAACTTAACACCCTCCGTCAGAGCAAACCGGCGCGAGAGGCGCATATCAAGGTACCAGATCTTTGGTTGCTTGTAGAAGTTGCGCGGCAGAAGCGCGAAACGAGTCGAGCCGGCTGAGCCATTTACGCCGCCAGCTTGCGTCGGACACGCGGGTGGCGTTCCGACAAGAGCTACCGGGCAGCTTGCGGCGTTGAAGCCGAAGTTGTTAGTGGGGCTCACGGTGCCGGAGACGGTTGGCGTGAAACGAGCTCCTGAAAACGCGTTAAAGATAGGAGCAATCGTCCAGCCATTGAGTATTGTTCGACTTGCCTTACTGCCACCTTTGAAGTTTGTGTTGTAGACAAGACTGGTGACAAACTTCTGCCTTCTATCAAAACTAGACAGAGCATTTTCGCCCTGCTGATCGAAGGCGTCGAAGGGCAGGTTGTTCGTGGTAAAGGTTTGTGAGCTTTGCCCGTTGTCGTAGGATCTTGACAACGTATAGCTGGACTGAAACTGTAGCCCATTCGTCAGGCGTCGATTCGCTTGCAGCACGAGGGCATGGTACTTGGAAAATACGTCGCTGCGAATCTCCGTAATTCGCCCGAAGCCGCCGATGGGTCGGGCGCCGAGGAATAGGGGTAAGCGCCATTGCTGCCCGTCAAAAGGTCCGCCCACAGCCGTGAAAGTGCCGCTACCATTGGATGGATTAAGGTTAGTGTCCACGAAGTTAGGCAGCGAATTCCCAAAGCTGCCTAGATACGAAACAGAAACTACCGTGTTCCTGGCAATCTCCCTCTCGAATATTAGATCCCACTGATGTATCTGCGGCAACTGGAACTTCGGAGAGAAGTACTGCACATCTGGGTTCACCAACGTTCCAGCCGTTAACAGGTTCGGATAAACGGGCGCCGCGGCGTTGGTCGCAAAGAGTTGTGTTTGGCGCTGACCGCGATCAACGCCTACTCCAGTGTTGACCAGGGTACTGTAAACTGTGGAGTTGATCACCCGGCCATAGTAGATACCGTAACCACCGCGAATACTGGTTTTGCCATCGCCATTAATATCATAGGCGAAGCCAATACGCGGACCGATGTTGTTTCGATCGCTCACGCTATTGCGTGTCTGTGGCAGAACCGGGTTGGCGTTAATTGGCGCCGGGTTTCTCTGGTACTCATAACGGACGCCCAGGTTAAGCGTCAGGCGCGGGCTGATGCGCCAGTCATCCTGGAGGAAGTAATCAAGGTCGGTCGTTTTCATCGTCAAACCCAAAACGCCGAGTCCCTGATTGAAAGCGCCGCCGTAACATTTGCCACGAATCCTTGTGCTGCTGTAGCAAGGAGAAGTCGCGGGAAGCGCGGAGAGAAAGTTGGTGTAGTCGATAATGAAGTCGTTAAGCCCGCCGTAAAAGCCAGGTGAGTTGGCCCCGCCGGTGTAATTGAACTCGCCACCTGAAAAGCGCAGGTTGCTGATGATGTCAGTGACGCGATTAAGGTCACCGCCAAACTTAAAGTTGTGACTGCCATGTGTGAGGGTCACCGTATCGGCGATCTGTACGCGCCGCTCATCAGGGAAGGCAGGCCGCTCGAGGAATTCGGGGATTCCGAAAGAGAAGCCATTGGTGAGAAAAGTCTGGGGCGAGCGACCGCCGACCGAGTTCGTTGGCTCGCCCGGAAGCGGCGGCTGACTGAACTGAAACTCGTTATCGCGACCCCATTGAAAGCGCAGTTCGTTAATCACCGAACTTGAAAGAGTCGAGGCAAGTCGAAGGTTCAGCGAATCGATTTTCACGCCGTCATCGCCGAAGTTGTCGCGGGCGCGCGTGTTGATTGCCTGAGTTTGGATACCGGCCGGCGAGACCCAACGGAGACGGTTATAGGTGGCGGTAAAGGTGTTATTGCTGTTCAGATTCCAATCGAGTTTCGGCAAGAACAGTCGCTGATTTCCCTTTCGGGGAACCTGGCCGGAAATGCTGTTAAGGAAGTTGAGTGCATTGTCGACCTGCGCGTCAGTCAAACCCTTCCCAGTTCCCAACGAGCCATTTCGGTTGGGTGGACTAGTTGCGGTGCCAACCGTACCAGGATAAACAGGACATTGGGCCAACGTTCGCGCGGCTCCTGCCGGAGCCGTCAAAAGACACCGATCCGCGCGGTTTAAAAAGTCCAGCGCCGTGTAGGTTGAAACGCCTGGGAAGTTGCGTCTCTGCTCGTCGTAGCTGAAAAAGAAAAACGCTTTGTCCTTCACGATTGGCCCACCGATAGTGGCGCCAAACTGATGGCGAACATCTACCGGCTTAAAAGCAACTGGAGTGAAAACACCGCCTACGTTTTGGGTGAGAAAGCTGCGCGGGTTGCGCGCGCCCCACTTGTTGTTGCGCTGGTAGTAGAAAGCATCGCCATGAAACTGGTTGGTCCCGCTCTTGGTAACTGCGTTCACCACGCCACCGGCTGAGCGGCCATACTCGGCCGAGTAGCTCGAGGTGTTTACCTGAAACTCGCGAATGGCAGACTGGCTGATCGAGTAGCTGATGCGGGTGCGTCCACGCTCTTCGGCGAAAAACGCCTGATTGTTGTCTCCGCCGTCAATCGTGTTGTTGTTCAACAGCCCGGAGATACCGCGGAAGCTGATCAAACCGAAGGTGCCATCGGGAACAGCGCCCGGAGTGAGCAAGGCAAAGTTAGACCAGCGGCGGCCGTTGATCGGCAGCTCGTTGATCGAGGTCTGATTGATGTTGCTCGAAAAATCCTGCTGCGACGTATTGATAACCGGAGCGTCCGCCGTCACCTCGATTGTGCCACCGGAAACCGGGCCAATTGAAAGAGCGGCGTTGATGCTCGTCTCACGGCCAATCTCGACCGTCGTCTCCTGCGTGTAGGGGCTGAATCCCGCCCCATTGATTGTGACCGAGTAGGTACCTGGCTGAAGGTTCGACACCTTGAACCGACCCTGATCGTCCGTGGTCGCGGTATCTTCCTTATTCGTTCCGGTGTTTCGCACCGTCACGGAGGCGTTGGGGACCACCTCTTTATTCGGGTTACTAACGACGCCGCCAATGGCGCCAGTCACGGTTGACTGTCCAAAAGCGAGCGCGCTCAACCCGAGAATAAACGACAGCACGAAAGAGAGCTTCACAAATTTCGACATACTGGG
>JBDUDV010000064.1:0-20873 GCA_040002755.1 Acidobacteriota bacterium
TTTGGATAGTTCGAGAGCAGGCTGATTTCAACTTCAGAAGCGCTCTCAGAGCATCCGAAAACCGGCCCTTCGCTCCTACCGTTCGACCGAAGCCAATCCGATTCGCAGCTTCTTTTATCCCCACAAGGGGAAAGGTACATCTTTATGTCTATGAAACTTTACGTAGGAAATCTCGCGTTTGCGACCTCAAGTCAGGATCTGCAGGAGCTTTTTGCAGCGGCCGGAACGGTTGAATCGGCAAGCGTCGTGGAAGACCGCGACACAGGACGCTCACGCGGCTTCGGCTTCGTCGAAATGTCCAGCAAGGAAGAGGGCGAGGCAGCTATCGCTCAATTTAACGGCAAGGAAGTCAACGGTCGTGCGCTGAACGTCAACGAAGCCAAGCCCCGCGAGAATCGCGGCGGCGGTGGCGGTCGTGGCTTTGGCGGCGGCGGTGGCGGTGGTCGTGGCGGCGGCGGTGGTTACGGTGGTAATCGCGGCGGCGGCGGTGGCTACGGCGGCGGCGGCGGCGGCGGCGGCGGTAATCGCGAGCCACGCTGGTAGGACTCTACCCCGAAAATTTCTTAGTGCGTCCTCTGTGAAATCTACGCCTCTGCGATGGAACTTGTAAAAAGAGTCCACCACCGAGTCACCGAGAACAACAGGGGACGCGCAAGAAAATCTACTCAGTGAGCTTAACGCTCATCTTCGTTACAACTTAAAAAGGCGATTCCGACAACGAGTTCGGAGCGCCTACAAACCAGATTAGTAGGAGTTTATGAATTTTTCTCAATTGGGACTGGCGCCCGCACAAGTGCGTAGCTGCGAGTCTCTCGGATATACCGAACCAACCCCGATCCAGAAACAGGGAATACCTGTTGTCCTTAACGGCCAGGATCTGATCGGCTGTGCTGAAACCGGCACAGGCAAGACAGCCGCATTTCTGCTTCCCATAATTCAAAAGATGACCGAGAAGGCGCGCCCCGGCGTTCGCGTTCTTGTGCTGGCGCCAACGCGCGAGCTGGCAATGCAGATTCAAAAAAACTACGGTGAGCTGAATCGCGTGAAGGCCAACCGTGGCGTCACCGTAATCGGCGGAGCCAACATTCGTACGCAAATCGCAGATCTGCGACGCGGCGCGGCGATAGTGATTGCCACGCCTGGACGTTTGCTTGATCTCGCCGAACGCGGCGCAATCAATCTTTCAACCGTTGACGTCCTCGTTTTGGACGAAGCTGATCGCATGCTGGACATGGGATTTCTGCCGGCAATTCGTCGCATACTCGCGATGGTTCCGGCAAAACGCCAGACACTACTGTTCTCGGCGACAATGTCTTCTGATATTGAAAAGCTCGCGCGCACTACCATGAAGGAGCCGAAGCTGATTGAAGTCAGCCCGCGCGGACAAGCCGCGACTATGGTTGAGCAAACTGCTTATCCCGTCGCCCAGGAATCGAAGACGGCTTTATTGCTCGATTTGCTCGAGCGCGAAAAGTTTGAGCGAGTGCTCGTGTTTACGCGTACGAGACGCGGCGCCGAAAGGTTGTCGCACATTCTTTCAGCCCGCGAGCACAGCGTGAATCGAATTCACTCCGATCGCACGCAGCCACAGCGTGAGGCGGCCCTGCGCGGATTCCGCGATGGTCGCACGCGCGTTCTGGTGGCAACCGACATCGCCGCGCGTGGCCTGGACGTTGATTCCGTTTCACATGTAATTAACTACGATGTGCCTTCAGCCCCTGAAGATTACGTGCACCGTATTGGACGAACTGGTCGAGCCGGTAACACTGGACGCGCGATTACAATCGTTGCCCCGGTTGACGAAGTATCGATGCGTGCAATTGAGCGACTAACCGGACAGACGGTGGCGCGAGTCGTTTTGCCGGCCTTCGGCGGAAGAAAGACTGAAGTGTCAAGCAAGCCGTTTGCGCGGGCGACACCGCCGCGTGCGGCGTTCACTCGCTCCTTCCGGCCGCGACGAGCGAGTAGATAAAACAACAGAAGACGGACGACCGAGGACGGGCGACAATACTAATGTCGCTCCTCGGTCTCCGATCTGTACTAATCAAAGAAGGAGATCCCTATTGGCTAGAGACGATTTAATTCCGGCGGAGGGCGTTATCATTGACAAGCAGCCCAACGCTTTCTTTAAAGTCCAGCTCGACAACACGCAGCACGTCGTGCTCGCGGCCGTGTCCGGCAAGATGCGCAAGAACAGAATTCGCATTTTGGTGGGTGACCGGGTAAGCGTCGAAATGTCGCCGTATGATTTGTCGCGCGGCAGAATAACGTACCGTTACAAGTAAGCGGGCGAAAAGTGAAACGTGAGGAGCAGGAGGTTGTTTAAGACCGCTGCTTACTTAAAGGATTCGCTTCAGGTTCTCGCCGGGCTCCACAATAATCGTCTTGAAGTTTGATAGACGCACCAGACCCGGCGTGCCACCTTTGGGTTTCGTGAGAAACTTGCGCCGCGTGTAGTGGATGTTGACCTTGCTGTCCTTGCTCGCCTGACTAAATTTTGCTGCCAATTGTGCAGCTTCGATTACGGTGCGATGGGGAATGTCATCCCGGCTGGAGTTGCGGACAATGACATGCGACCCGGGATAGTCGCCGGCATGAAGCCAGAGATCGTTTGGCTTCGCAACGCGAAAAGTCAGTTGATCGTTGTCACGCGCAGTTCGCCCCACTAAAACTTCGAAGCCATCAGAAGACAGGTAGCGTCGCAGACCCGGCAGGGTCGGTGACGCTTTTTGTTTTTTCCGAGCAGAGGAGGGACTAGACTTGCGTTCGTCAAACGCAGCCACCTCCGCCATGTTCCGACTAGCTATTGCCGCTTCAAGTTTGACAATCTTCTCAGCAAGGTTTTCCAGCTCGTTTTCAAGTTGAGCGACCCTGGCGCCAATCTCCGTCACAGCGCGCTTGGCTTTTGTATAACGTGAAAAGTAAGCGCTGGCCGCTTTCGGCAAAGTCTCATTTTCATCGACCTCGATTTCAATCGCGGGTGCGCCTTCGGTGTAGTAGTCCGTTAAGCGTACTTTGTTTTCCGTGCGTATCGCATTCGCGATATTTGCAAGCAACAGATCACCGAGCCGTTTGTGTTCATCGGGATTGCCATGCGCGATTAAATCCTTGCTGAGATTCGCGCGCAGTTTTCTTCGTTTGGCTATTTCCTTGCGCAGCTGCGCTAGAAGAGTCCCAGCCAGACTGTCGAACTCATGCGCGGTTGCGAGCTCGTTGTAGTATTTGTCCGCAGCTTCGGATGGTGTACCTGCGGCCTCAAGTCTAGCTGGCGTTTCCGGTCCGTGCTTTAGCGTCCCAAGTGAGGTGAGTTTGGCTTGCGACGTCGGTGGCTTATAAAGTTCGCTGACCTGCTGGCCGCCCCCATGCGGATTTCGCCATGCTTGCGTGATCTTGTTTGCAGAATCAAGCAGGAAAAGATTTGCTGAGCGTCCGGTCAGTTGAGCGACTAACGTGTGATCGTGCGAATCGCCGAAATCATCGGCGACGACAAACGCGAATCTGACTACTCGTTCATTTTCGTCTTTCGAAAGCGACTGCAGCGCACCACCGCCCAGAGCTGTTCGCATCAGTTGGGCAAATGACGTCAGCGGAACAGAGGCTTTCTCTAGTTCGCGAGCCGTTCGTTTGAACAAGTAGAGACGAGGGGTAGACGGTTCGATACTGATGAAGAGGTGGCCCTTCTCTTTGAGGCCGAAATCGATCGCGAGAGAAAACGCGGACAACTGAAAAACGCGGCCAAGAAAGCGCCCTAACAGCGATTGGCCTAACTCGTTAACGATCTCTTTGAGCGTTTCTTCGTGCATGTTCAACCTTACGTCGGCTGTTGTGTTCAAGCAAAAGGCCCTGCTCAAGCAACAGAGCAGGGCCGATTTTAATCGATAAAGAAACCTTAAGCTCGAATTACTGAAGTGCGGGTAAAACGATCGTGGGCCGTTTGTTTTTCAGAGTTAATAAACGTATACAACAGTGCGACGCCGGCGGACGCGAGCGAGAGCAAATAGACCAAGGAACGGCCCGCAGATTGGCTGCCGGTCGGAATCAAGCCCGTGCGCGCATCAACCACGCGCAGCGAAAGGAGCTTCATGCCAATCGTCCGACCGGTGAAAGCCACACTAACTGTCAGGTATAGGAAACCCGCAACCAAAAATGTCGCCACGGCAAATCCGATCACGCGCGGATTCCTCCACTCGAGCTTCGTGAGCTCGATGAGAGCCAGGAATGGTGACGAGATCAAAGCGACCACAACCAGATCCGTGAGAGCACTGAGGATGCGTCGGGAAACAGGTGCGGAACAATACTCCAGCCTATCAACTCTTACCGACGTCGGGATGGAATCCAGGTAGTTTAGCGCTAGATTTTGATCGTCGATCACCCGTCGGGGCTTCCTCGCTTCCTGCGGATCGCTAGCTGGCGCTATTTCGGGTGTCGGGACAACCGCCAGGTTGTGAATTCTTTCCGGCCTGGAAACAGCGGAGTTGGTGAGAACAGGATCAATGTCCACAGTTGGTTGTTCCTCATAGGCAAGTGCGGTTGCGACAGCAGCCTGACCTCCGTTTTGAGAATGCGCTCGTTCGATACGTCGCAGGGCTGCTACCACCAGCGGGTTCATCGGTGTTGTCTCGGCCTGAGGCAAAAGCTCAAGCAGGGGCGCCGCTTTGCATTCAGTTTGAGCGAATAACGGCCCGATTTCCCCCGATTCGCTGCTCGCTTCGCGGGCACGCTTTTCCTGTACTTCACGCACTCGCTCGCCCAGCTCTTTGCGCCATTCCGGCATGGCGGTTCGAGTCACACCGGGAAACTCAATCAAAGATGTCGGTTTCCTCGGGCCGGATAGTTTCCTCACGGTATTCTTCGGCGACGCTGCTTCTTTCATAATAAATACTTGATTCGAGTGACTTTGACCGGAAAGTTCTATCGAAATTTCATCCTGGAGCGCGCCGCATTCGGGACATCTCGCCGAAGCGTTCGCATAACGGGCTCCACACGCGCGACATCGCATATCCAAGCTGCCTCCGTAGCCGATGGTCTGACCTAAGCTTTACCTACTGAAAACCGGCCAGACTCCTGCGTAGTTCGGGGCGCATCCTATCAGGAACTACTTTAAGTGGTCAACCAGAAAATATAAGAGGCGTTGGAGTTGTTCGAGTGGCCAAAAAACTTGGAGAGTCAGGCTTGGCCTGTGGAAAAGTTTAGAGAGGTGTGCGGCCGCCGAATCCCGCGTCCACGTCGTGCCACCACTCGAGTTCATCACCTTCGCCCAGCTGCCAGCAGAGCAATACAACCCGGCCATCACGAAGAGAGGGAAAGTCGACCAAACCACGGTCAAAATCCTTTAGTTGTACGCCCATGCCTTCAAGCGCAGACATTTGCGCGGTGAGATCGGTGAGGATAATGGCGTAGAGCGCGCCGCCTTCCATGCCACCGCCGCCTTGTTCCGCTCCTTCAGCGGCGAACTTAGCGGCGTGTCGATAAGTCGCCAGGCGCGCGCGTGAACCCCGGACGTCTTGCAAAATCTCTCGCACTGACGGGAGCAGCGCGTTGGCTTCTTCGATCGTAAAAAGCTTCATTGTACTGGCATTCAGTGCTCGTCAGTTATGCGAATAAAATCAGTCGCGGCCTCAAACTGCTCGGCTTCTTCTTCAATTGTTGTTTCCAGAACGACTCGCAGGGTCGACTGATAACCATCGTCCATGGTTTCCTGAAGTTGGATCTGTTCATGCAGGTATTGCACAGGCTGTTGCCCGTGAATATCCCGCTCGTCATAGCGGTGACCATGAATAGCTTCCTTGCGAACTCGATCCGCGATTTCTCCCAAATCAATAAAATAGTCGGCAACATCAATCAACTTCGGGGCGGTGTTCGAACGAAACCCGGCGACCTCTACGCGGCAGCCTTTATACGCGACTGCGTTGACAGCGTAGACAAAGTCTTCATCGCCGGACACCAGAACGGCCGTATCGTATCGACCGGCGAGCGAAAGCATGTCAACCGCAATTTCCACGTCCAGGTTTGCCTTTCGACTGCCGTCGTAGAACGTCTTCAATTCCTTCTGAATCACACGAAAGCCATTCCGTCTCATCCACAGCAGGAAGCCCTGTTGTCTTTCAGCCCCGATATCCACACCGGTGTAGAAGAACGCTCTCAGCAATCGCCCGTCACCGAGCAGGACTCGCAGCAGTTTGTTGTAATCGATATCGATATTGTGGAACCGCGCAGCGTGGAATAGATTGTTGCCGTCAATGAAGACTGCCACCCGCCCGCGATGTCCCAATTGCCATGAAATATTGTTTGTAGGATCGAAATTATTCATCTTAAAGCAGACTCCAAATAAAGTTTTGTTATCAAGTCTAGGATGCTTTTTTGTACTGGATTGGTCAAGCAGACTACGGGCGAGCTCCCGCTGACAACCTATTCGGTGGCAACAGTTTCACCGCTCACTGCGTCGACATAGGCAACTCTGACTGGAGCGTTGGTCAACTCCATCTCCCAGGCCAGATGAAACTCCAAACTATCCAGCCGGTTTTGGGAGGGGAGAATGTAGATCGTCATTTGGCGCGCAGTTATCTGGCAGGCTGGCGACACTGTGAAGGTTGAGTTATTGCCGGTTGAATCCACGTAGGTCAGGCCCTTTTCGCGAATTTGTTTTATCGCGTCCTCTGCTTTGGGTCGCAGGTTTAGGGCGGAAAGAGCGGTCTGTATTCGCTCTGCATCGGGTATGCAGCTGCTGGTAAGATTGAGAACGCGCCGGTCGCCGGTGAACTTGATTTGCAGTTTGCCGTAGTTTCCACGAATGGGATACCTAAAGGGACGCTGCTCGTAATTTGCCAGCTTCGAGCCGTCAGGCTGATCAATTCTTTCTACCAGCGAAAGCTTCTCGGGATCGGAGCCGATGAGTTCCTGCCAGTCGACTATAAATCGGCGCAGCGCTTCTCGGCTTTCCTCTTCGTTCATAGTGGCGGCGCCAACCTTTGGAAGATAGAGAACGCCGTTGGTCGATAAACTAAGAATCGTTCCGGTGACGGGTTGCAGTTGTGGCTCTGTTCGGTTCGAATTTCCAGAAGACTGCCCAAGCCGATTCAACGCCGCCAGGACTGCGTCTTTCCTGTGACTATCCTCGGTGAACAGAATTGGATACAGTGAATTGCTGCCTCGTGGTCCAGTTGCGCTCGGTGGTTGGAGTGCGGCACAACCGCAAAACAGCAACGCCGATCCCAACAGAATTATGATGAACCTGATCCTGCGTGCAGTCGTCTGACCGATATTGGAAATAGTAACCATTAGACTAAGGGTTCGATAGAAAGTTTGCCGCGTCGTATAATCCACATTCCTGGAGGAGTTATTGTCGAAAGATAACGAAAACGTTCCGCTTCCTGGCTGGACGAATGACGAGCCGGATTCCGCGGCCACTCCCTTTGCGCCTGATCAGATGGTGCGATGCGACGAATGCTTGCGTGCCAATCCACCAACGCGTGTCAACTGTCTCTATTGTGCCGCACTTCTACCGCACACTGAAACTACTGTCGACCTGCAAAAGCCTGAGCTCAGACCGCTGGAAAAATGGGAACAGGGATATAACAACATCATTCAGCCCCCGGTCGCAAATCTAACCCCGGCACAATTGACCGAGGCTGCGGATCTTTTGCGGTTACGCCTGGAGGACCTTGACCGGATTCTCGCAGCGACCACGCCTTTGCCACTCGCGCGTGCGGCCACGATTGACGAAGCACAGTTGGTGCAACACCGGCTGCGCCTGCTGGGAATTGAATCGACGATTATGACGGATGCGGCACCCGGCACTGATGCTGCGGGCGTCGTAAAAGTGCGCGCTCTTGAAATTGATGAAGGTGGAATTTATGCGTATCAAACTCCCGAAGCGCCTTTCACACCGGTCTCTTGGCCTGACCTCAGGTTGTTAGTCATTGGCAGATTGACACTCAAGCGAGTTGAGTTAAAAGAGCGAAAGGGCAAACGCGCTGAGAACACCATCATGAATACCAGCGAGTTCGTCACCGACGAGACCGTGGTTGACTTTTACGCGCAACAACAGCCGACGCCTTTCCGCATCGAGGCCAACAGTTTTGACTTTTCCTGTCTGGGTTCGAGCAAAGGACTGCTCGCGGTTGAAAATATTTCCAGACTGGTGCAACTCTTTCGTGAGCGCGCGCCTCAGGCCGAATTCGACGAATCGTTCAATTCGGTGCGCAAGGCTCTGGAAGCAGCCTGGCCTTCCGCACAGCAGAATGAGTCGAGCGGGTGGCGTCGGGAACGGCCCGGGAAGTACAGCATCGGCAGCGTTATGGAAACAAACAACGAGCCGCAATTTTCGCGATATTCGCGACTGCGCCATTACCTTCAGTCCACCGCCGCCGTGGGAGACAATCGATGACGACTCGCAAGTTGACTCGCACGCGGTCCAGTCGCAGCGAACCCGAAATAGCTGCGTCGCGATTTGATCCCCGAAATGACTTCGATCCTTATCGCTCCGGTGATTCGAGCGCAGCAAACCAAATCTACGGACTCATTCCGGTACTCGAAGCTCTTCGCGCCGGCAACAAGCGACTCGAACAGATCACGATCGCTGAGGGAGCCAAGCATGAGCGTTTAAGAGAAGTGCTCGAGCTCGCGAAACTCGCGCGGGTACCGGTTCATCGCGCTCCAAAGTTTGCACTCGATCGCACGCTGCCTGGAGTGACGCACCAGGGAATCATGGCAAGGACGGCGGCTGCGACATATCGCGACGCCGAAGAGCTGCTTGATGAATTGAGCGCGCGAGTTGGTACGATCGATCCACCGCTTGCGCTCGGGTTGGACGCGGTCGAGGATCCTCGGAATTTGGGAGCAATCCTGCGCACCGCGGAATGCGCGGGCGTCGGTGGGGTATTCATTCCTGAACGTCGCGCTGTCGGCTTAACGGCTACCGTGGCAAAGGCTGCGGCCGGTGCGCTGGAACACATTCCGGTGGCTCGTGTCACTAATCTGGTCCAATTGATAGAGCAATTGAAACAACGTAACATCTGGGTTATTGGCGCCGCCGCGGATGGCACTTCTGACTACACACAGTGGGATTGGACCGTACCCAGCGCGCTCTTCCTCGGGGGCGAGGGAAGTGGCCTACATCGACTAGTGCGAGAACGATGCGACGCATTAGTTCGTATTCCTTTGCTTGGGCGGATAGAATCCCTAAATGTGTCAGTAGCCGCTGGGGTAATTCTGTATGAGGCTTTGCGACAGCGAACTGTGGTTAAGTCGAAACGACAGGATTCGGAAGCACCCAGATTCAATTAGCGTTCGCGCCCGGAAGTTGAACGGAGGCATGGATGTTTTGTCCTAAATGTGCAGCTCAGAACCTTGATGGCGCCAGCTTTTGCCGCGTTTGCGGGGCGAATATTAGTCTTGTCTCACAAGCGCTAACCGGGCAGATTCCCCAGACGATGGAGGACTACAGAGATCGGATGGGCCGCCGAGCTCGCAGGTGGGATAGGAAGCGCGAGCCGAGCCTCGACAGCGTATGCAAGAATATTTTTATGGGTATCGCCTTCCTGTGCGTTTCGATAACGCTCGGATTCACAAGAATGGGCTACGGTTGGTGGTTCTGGATGTTGATTCCCGCGTTTTCTATGCTGGGTTCTGGCGTCGCACAATACCTTCGGCTCAGAGAATCAAAGAAACAATCCTATCTTCCAAACGCTCTGGGTCAGCCGGTGATAACGGCTCCTCGCCGCGTTGATTCGTTCCCCGCGCCTAGTACTGGCGAGCTTGTGCGGCCGCCCCCAAGCGTAACCGAAGGCACGACCCGGCATCTCGGCGCTGAAGCGCCCACGCGACATCTCGATGATTGAAATCGTCTCATAGCAGAAACATCCCTCGCAGTTTCCCTTAATGGACTCTCCGCAAAAGCAACGCGTCTGCATTTCACTTTGTGAGCAAACTCTTATCGCGCTCGAACTCGCGATAGCTCGGGCGGTGGCCGAGTCTGATCTGATTGAAGTGCGTCTCGACTGTTTCGATCCATTGGAGCTTGAGACGGAAAGTCTGGCGATTGAGAGTGCCGTTGAGTGCTCGGGCGCCGAATCAATTCTAACTTTCCGACCAGCCGAGCAAGGCGGGCGCCTCGCGTTGGATTATGCAGCGCGATATCTTTTTTGGAACTCACGAATCGCGTGGGCTTCCAACAACTTTTTTGACATCGAGTTGGACGTCGTCGAAGGGCTTGCTTCGTCGAATCCTTTACCGCTGACGGCTTTGGACTGGAGTCGGATAATTTGTTCGCACCACGACTATGTGGGAGTGCCTGCGAACCTGAATGAGATCTATCGACGAATGGCCGGCACGCCGGCGCACGTTTTGAAAATTGCTGTTCAGGTTGACGATGCGATCGAGTGTCTTGCGCTGTTCAAGTTACTTACGTACGCGAGTCAGGACGGACGAGAGATGATCGCCATCGCGATGGGAAGCGCGGGAATTGTCACACGAATTCTGGGGCCGTCGCGCGGCGCTTTTCTTACCTACGCTTCGCTGGATGATGAAAACGTAACGGCGCCGGGCCAAATGTCGGCGACTGAGCTGCGTGAATTATATCGAGTTGAAAAGATTGATCGGCAGACGCAGATATTTGGCCTTATCGGGCAGCCAGTTTTACATTCCTTATCTCCGCGGATGCATAACGCAGCATTTGCAGCGACGGGAACGAACGCGGTCTATATTCCCTTCGAAACTCGGGACGTCAAAGGATTCATCAAACAAATGGTTCACCCGCAGACGAGGGAACTCGATTGGAACTTGCGCGGTCTAAGCGTGACGGCGCCGCATAAGTCTAATGTTATGGGACACCTCGATTGGATCGAGCCCGCTGCTCGCGAAATCGGCGCGGTTAATACCATCGTGGTCGAGGATGACGCATTGCATGGCTACAACACCGACGCTCAGGGCTTTATGGAGCCGTTAGCGAAAATGTATGGTGAATTGCGCGGAGCGCGTTGCGCGATTATAGGAGCCGGCGGGGCCGCGAGGGCCGCGTTATGGAGTCTGAAGCAGGCACGCGCGAGTGTCACCATCTTCGCGCGTGATGCGGCGAAGGCGGGCGATCTTCGTGACGCGTTTGAATGTGAGCCGGTGCCGCTGGAGGCGGCGCGGTTCGAAGGCTTTGACGTGGTTGTAAACGCGACGCCCTCGGGAACTAGGGGGCAGTTTGAGAATGAAGCGCCGGCCACCGCGTCGCAACTTCGTGGTGCGCGATTAGTGTATGACTTAGTTTACAATCCAACTGAGACACGGTTTCTACTCGAAGCGCGAGAGGCCGGGTGCCAGACGCTGAGTGGTTTATCGATGCTTGTCGCGCAGGCGGCTGCGCAGTTCAAACTTTGGACCGGAACGATGGCACCCACCATCGTAATGCATGAAGCTGCGATAAAAGGCCTAAAGAAATAGATGGACGATCGCTACAGCCGGCAAATCCTGTTCAGCGGAATTGGCAAGGAGGGTCAACGCCAGTTACTACAATCGCGCGCGTTGATCATCGGCTGCGGCGCATTAGGCTCAGCGCATGCGGAAAGTCTCGCTCGCGCCGGAGTCGGTAGACTCCGCATCGTCGATCGCGATTTTGTTGAGACGTCGAATCTGCAACGACAGACAATGTTCACCGAGCGGGATGCGGATGAGCGAGTCCCTAAAGCAGTCGCGGCCGCGAACCACATTCAAGAAATAAGCGGAAATATAGTAGTTGAACCCGAAATTGCTGATGTCAACCGTTCGAACATTGAGCGACTCATCAGTGATTGCGATGTGGTTTTGGACGGCACGGACAACTTCGCCACGCGGTATTTGATCAACGACGCCTGCGTCAAGCACGAGATCAACTGGATTTATGGCGCCGCAGTTGGATCTTACGGCGTAACAATGACCATCAGCCCGCATCAAACACCCTGCCTGCGCTGTGTGTTTGAAGAACCGCCGCCGGCGGCGAGCGCTCCGACGTGTGATACTGCCGGTGTAATCATGCCGATCATAAGTGTAGTAGCGGCCGTCCAGGTGACCGAGGCTCTAAAACTGTTAACCGGCAAAACAGAAGATTTGCATCGTTCACTGATGCAGTTTGATGTTTGGCGGAATGAGTGGCGGAAAATCAATCCGGGCGGACCGTCTCCAGACTGTCCCACGTGTGGTCAGGGACGCTATGAAACCCTGGAAGCCACAGCTGGAGATTTTGCAGCGGTGTTATGCGGGCGCAATGCCGTGCAAGTTTCGCCGTCACAGGCAACACAACTCAACTTTGAGGAGCTTGCTGAAAGACTCAGGGCTATCGGTGAGGTCAAATTCAATGACTATCTATTGCGGTTTCGGACTGGAGATTTTGAGTTAACTGTTTTTCACGATGCCCGATCGATAATCAGGGGCACGAGTGAAATTGCGACGGCCCGATCCCTATACGCAAAATACATAGGAAACTAAAACTACAACATGCTTAACGTTAAACGATACTTAAGTCCTATTGCTTGTCTTATCTTGCTGGCAGTGTCTGCGGGTGCCAGCTACGCCGGGCAGCCCATCATTTGGGAAACGAGTGGCCGGGTTGATCTGCTGAAGGGCGATGCGCGCGGGATCTCAATCAGCGATACCGGCATGTTGATGTTGGCGCCGCGTTTGACCGAGGTATTCAACACGGAGCAGGCATTTGTTTGGGCCAGCACAGTCGATGCCCAGGGGAATGTCTACCTGGGCACTGGTCACGATGGCAAGATATTTCGCGTTGGTCCCGATGGTCATGGCGCTTTGATTTATGACGCCGCGGAGTTGGACGTAACTGCCCTCGCCAGCGGTAAAGACGGTGCGCTCTATGCAGGGACATCACCTGACGGAAAAGTTTATCGGATCACTTCTGACGGTCATGCTGAAGTGTTCTTTGATCCGGCGGACAAGTACATCTGGTCGCTGGCGGTTCTAAACGATGGAACGCTTGCGGTCGGCACCGGAGACAACGGCAAACTTTATCGCGTGCGAACCGCCGGCGCCAAGCCGGAGTCGTCGCTACTGATTGCGACAAACCAAACGCATGTAATATCGCTGGCGGTTACGGCGCAGGGAGACTTGATAGCGGGCACAGATCCTGGTGGGCTCGTCTTGCGCATCTCGCCCGAGGGCAAGGCGTTTGCGTTGTTCGATGCGCATTTGCGCGAGATACATGCACTCGCCCCAGCGGCTGATGGTTCAATATATGCGTTGGCCTTAAGCGAGGCGGCCGCTGTCGGGCGTGGTCAACCCACCCCGGCGGCCGCTCCCCAAGCAACCGATGGAAGTGGTGGCGTGGCGAGTACGTCGGTGACAATCACAGCGATCGACGAGAGTGGTGTACCCATTCAAGCGGCGGGCCAGACGACCCGAAGTCGCACGGACCTTTCAAACGCTCGCAGCGCCGTCTTTCGGATCCTCCCTGACGGCGCTACTGACGTCGTTTGGAGTTCGCCGTCCATTACGGCGTTTGCAATTGCGCCGGCGTTGCAGGCCGGAAGCGTGATCATCGGTACTTCCGAAAAGGGACGCATTTACTCAGTTACAAACAACGGGCGCGATACCCTGCTGTTGCAGTCAAGCGAGGGACAGGTTTCTTCTTTTGCGTCCCGCGGGAATCAAGTCTATGCAGCCTCCAGTAATCAGGGAAAACTTTTTCGGTTTGGGCAGGAGTTGGTCGCCGAAGGCTCGTATGAATCTCCAGTGCGTGACGCAAAACTGACCGCTTCCTGGGGACGAATCTGGTGGCGCGGCAGCGGCAACGTTGAATTGCAAACCCGAAGCGGCAACGGTGAACGTCCAGATGCGACGTGGAGCGAATGGAGCAGTTCGTATCGAGACCCCGAGGGTAGTGCGATTTCGAGTCCGCGTGCACGATTCGTGCAATGGCGGGCCACGTTGCGATCAGCGGGCTCGAGCGGCCAGACCTGGATGGAAGATGCGAGCCTTGCGTATCTGCCCCGAAATGTAGCGCCTGAAGTTTTGTCGATCAGTTCGTTGCCGTTTGGAGTCGGTTTGCAGCAGACAGCTCAGCTCCAGATCGACCCAAACGTCGAGTCGTCCGGACTTGATCCGTCGCTGTTCGGCGCAGCGGCCCAGGTTCCGCCAAGGCGCATTTTTCAACGCGGCGCGCGCTCATTTCAATGGCAGGCCGAGGATCGAAATGGCGATACGCTGGAATATGCGATCTATTATCGCCCGATAAACGAAACAACGTTTCGGTTGTTGAAAGACAAATTGCGGGACAACTTTTACACGATTGATGGCGCCACCCTCGCCGACGGGCGCTACATCGTAAAGATTGTCGCTTCTGATGCGGCTGACAATCCGCTGGGTCAGTCGCTGTCCGGAGAGCGGGTGAGCGAGCCGGTCGATATCGATAATACGCCGCCGGTTCTGCGCGTCGTCGCGCCGGTACAGTCGCCGGCAGGGAGCACGCGAGTAATGTTCGAGGTTGACGACTCGACAGGAAAGGTTCGGCGGGGTGACATCAGTATCGATGGCGCGCCCTGGACGCCTTTGTTTCCGGACGATGGGATTGCCGATAGCGGACACGAGCGGTATTCTGTGGATCTCCCGGGCCTGGCGCCCGGCGAACATACCGTGAGCTTGCGGGCCTTTGATAGTAGCGGCAATGTGGGGACCTTTAGCTTGACCTTGCGACGGTAGCCACAGCCATTCGATCCGGTGCTGGTTTGCGACGCCACCTTAGGCCGGTCTGACTAGTTC
The DNA here is from genome assembly GCA_040002755.1 of Acidobacteriota bacterium. Taxonomy (GTDB): domain Bacteria; phylum Acidobacteriota; class Blastocatellia; order Pyrinomonadales; family Pyrinomonadaceae; genus PSRF01. The sequence goes on from JBDUDV010000064.1 coordinate 14,734, forward strand.
GCGACTCTTGGGCGGCAAACTGACAGTTTGCGTACTGCACGATACGGTATTGACGCTCTCGAAAAGGGTGCGAATTCCCAGACTGCGGCGCTGCAAACAGCTCTTATCAAGGCCGAACAGCTGACTGAGAGGATTGAGGTTTCTGGCATCGTTCTTGCTCGGTTGAGGTCGGCGCTTCTCTTGCTCTCCCTCCCATGCGCGCCTGATAAAGCATGAGAGGACGTTAAACCTGATGTTCAACTTGAAACGAAAAGCAATGGCGCTCGCAATCGGCGGCTTCCTGGTGATGGGCTCTTTTGCCCAGAAGAAGGATGAACGCCCGCCCAAGCCGCCAAACACGGTGGTGGTTGCACCAAAGGGCGAAAGACCGCCACCCAGCAACAACAATCAGGGCGACAAGAAGAACGACGACAAAAAGGGAAAAAACTAAAACAACTGCCCGGGAGACCGCCGGGCAGTTTCAATTAGTTGGCGGCTCAACAGAAGCCCACGCATTTCGAAAGATTGCGTGGGTTTCTTTTTCACACCGCGAATAATCCCTAAATCCTGTTCCAATAGCCCTCATTTTGTCTTAATATGCCCACACAATTCTCCCGCCCAGGAGCAACCAATGACGACGCAACCAGCCAGCCAGCCAGATGTCTACGGCTTCCCAGCACTCGATCCTGATGCGCTACCAAATGACCCGCAAATTGATCGAACTCTGAACCGTTATATCTACGCGCTGGGTGGTTATCTGAAGAAAAAAGAGGATCGCTCTCGTGTTCCGGGCGCTGCCGTGATGGTTAGGAAGGGTAACGAAATTGTACATATGAACTGCTACGGCTATGCAAATCTGGAGACACAGCAGAAGATTACGCTGGCCACCATTTTTGATCTCGGTTCACTATCCAAGCAATTTACCGCAGCAGCAGTTCTCAACCTCTGCTCTAAAGGCCTCGAGCTCAGCGATCCGATCTCGAAGTACTTTAAGAAGTTTGCTAATCATCCCGACGCAATAACAGTGGAACAACTGATGCACCATACCTCGGCCCTGCCCGAATACTTCGCCATGCAGGCGTCCTCGAAAACAATGCAGGATGAGTTGTACGAGAAGGCAATGCGCCAGCCCGATGATTGGTATCCGGAAATGTTAAGCCGCAAGAAGAAGGAAGTGACGAATAAAGATGTGCTTCGTTGGATAGCCTCGCAGCAAATATCGGACGAGAAGCCCGGCACTGAAATGGAGTATTCAAACTCGGGTTACGTCGTCCTGGCAGAGCTGGTTGAACGGGTAAGCACTCAACGGTTGGGGGCTTACCTCAAAGAGCAGATTTTCAAGCTCCTGGGAATGAATGACACCTTCGTTTTTGACGAAACGTGCGTCTTCCCCAGAGATGCGCCCGAAGTCTTAAATCATGCGAGGTGTTACAACCGCTTGAAAGCCGAAGGTTTCGTTCCGGTCGGCTACACGCCGCTGAATTTTATTTACGGCGACGGCAATGTTCATTCGACGATCATGGACCTCGCAAGGTGGGAAATGAATCTGCAAAACATCGATTACGGTGCGATGTATACGAAGAAAAAGTCAGACAAAAGCGCCTTCAATGAAATTCGTAATCTGTTGTGGGCTCCCGTACATCTGAAGAATCGAAAACGAGTAGACTACGGAGCCGGGTGGAATCTGCTTTCCAACAAATACGAAGATGAAGTCGAGGAAGAGGGAAAGATGGTTACGAAGGATTTCGAGAGTCGGGCCGAGTATCATCGCGGCGTCTGGCTGGGATGGCGCAGCTATATCGCCCGCGCCAGCAGATGGTTAGTTCCGGAAGAAGGCAAGGACATAGATCCCAGGACCTGGGAGAGTTTGGGAATTGTTGTATTAAGCAATAACAGTCAGTTCAATACTTGCCGCATCGCACAGCACATATCCCACCTGTACTGGGGCGAGCGGAAAAAAAACAACATCATGAACCGTTTCAATTGCTAGCAATCCTCCGGTCAACTGTGGGTTGTGAAGATCACTCGTTTGAGCCTTGGTTTCAGCGCCGGAAAGCTCAAGCGCTTGCCGCGCCAGGCACAGTTGCGTAAGCCGTCAATTGCTGTCCAGGTGGTGTGACACCGCGTGCGCAGGTTCCCTTCATCAGGATCACCCCAACTTCCATCTTTGTTTTGCTCCTTCAATAGATTGCGGGTTCCGCGTTGGATAAGCGGATGTCGCGCGGACAAGCCAAAAGCTTTCAACGAGTCAAGCAACTCACCGAGCAGTTCCGGATCATGTTGTGCGCAAGCGGTTGCCACATTCGCTTTCAGATAGGCAAGCTCGGGAGACAGGTAACGCGATGCTAATCGATAGGTGTTGTAGTCGTTCAGGGTATAAACGATGTGAGTAACCGCGTAAATCGCGTCCCGCACAACCTCTTGATCGTGCCTATCAGCAGCTGGATATGGCCGCATGTGCGGTAACCACTTCAGCACCTCCGCATAGCGAACGCCGAACAGCACGCCGCATCGCTCAGCAACATAGGTGTTAGCCAGCGCATCCATCCAAACTCGATAGCGACTCTGGATTTGTAGACGGCGCCGGCATTGTTCACAGGCTTTGCGGCCCCGCTGATTCTGAAATTTGCAATCACAGGGGTAGGGCAGATCGTCGGGCGGAGGCTCGCTCACCGGATCGAAGCCCAGCAGATCCGCAGCAGAAAACTGCCGGGCCACGGCTCGCATTTGCTTTACGGCTGCCGGATCGCGCACGCCGATGCGGCTTTGGGCGTAACGGACGAGCACGAATTTAAGGAGCAGATCCGAACTAGCATTGGAGGGCAGGGAACGATGCAGACGTGACCAGTGTCGGAAAAGTTGCCTGGCCCGCAGGCGTCCGAGCCGCCGCAGTTTCGGGTCACGTGAAGTAGCTCCCACCAGCGCAAAGCAACAAATCAGAAAACTCCCATAGTTGGCAAAGCGATCTCGTTTACTGCCGAAGCGATAAATAAAATCCAAGCCCCGCTCAATTGCCCGATCGCGTGCGCGCGATTCTTCGTTTGCTTTCGTCATTGCCAAAATCGGGATGCTGTTGTCACGGTCTTCAACTACTAGAGCACTTCGCCTGGAAGTGAACCGATAGCAGATACAATTTTATCACTGAAGAAACTGTTGACACTCCCAGGGAAAACCGCTATACACTGCACAAGTTCAAGCCGGTCAATAACGCCCAGCGCAGTATGGTTTGAAACCAGGAACTCTTAACAGAAAGGAATTAAAGATGGCAGAATCACTTAAAGGCGGCGAGCCCAAGAAGAAAGCCGCACCAAAGAAAGCAGCGAAGAAGAAGGCTGCGAAAAAGAAATAGCTTCGCCGCCTGAAGCTACTGCAACTCCCCTATTCAAGACCGCGAGGGTGCTCAGTTTTACTGCTCACCTTTCGCGGTTCTTCAGTTTTCCCGCATGGCCGCGGCGTTTAATGCGCCAAACCAATATCCTGGAGTATTTTCACCACTCGAGGGTCTGAGCGCAGCCCGTCGAAACGTGGATCCATCTTTATTTCAGCAATCGAAGTGTAATGGCTATCGGCAGCTTTTTGCAGAATCGCAACTGCTTCGTCCTTCTTGCCGAGCAGCAAGGAAAGATAAGACGCTTCTTTCGGCAGATATGTGTTCTGCTTAGATGGTTGATTCAAGTAGTTTGCCAGCTTTTGCGCCTGCTCCGCTCTCTCGCCCAAAGCGTACGCCTGAGCGAGTCCATAAGTAATTTCCCCGTCTTCGGGCTCTGCGGCATGTGCCTTTTCTATTTCCGAGATCGCCTCCGGGTAGTTCTGCTTGAGTTCATATGCTTGCGCAATGTAAGTCGACATCACTAGAAAGTCTGTTTTGATCTCAAGGGTTTTCCGGCATTGCTCAACCGCCTTGTCGTATTCGCGCGAGTAAAGATAGATGACGGCCAAGTCTTTGTTAATGCCAAGCGAAAATGGATCAAGCTGCTGAGCCTTCTTGATTTCGATGCGAGCTTCGTCCAACCTTCCCTGGAGTAATAACTGAACAGCATACCAGTGGTGCGCGGTCGCATAGTTTGGATTCAACTCAATCGCCCGGCGGTACTCATTTTCAGCGCCTTGCCAGTCCCAATTAGTCGTGGCCTTGATCGAAGCCAGCGAAGTGTGGGCCTCCGCGAGACTGTCGTCGTACTGGAGCGCCAGGTTCACGAAGGTCTTAGCCAAACCGTAACCCTCTGTCGGCGTAAGAAAGCCGTAATCGCTTTGCAAGGTGTAGCAATCAGCGAGGCCGGCGTATGCGAGAGCGTACTTTGGATCCTTATCGATCGCGTCGCGAAAAAATTTGGCGGCTTGCTTGAAGCCTTCATCGGTGCGCTGATTCCAATAGTACCGTCCCTTCAGGTAGGCTTCATAGGCCTCGCCGTTTTCCGTGTAGGACTTTGCGAGGTGCGTCTGATCTGCGCCGGTTAGCTTCAGGCGCAACTTTTCGGAAACATCATGCGCAACATCTTTTTGGACTGACTGAATATCGATGGTTCCCGGATATTCCCTGTACCAAAGTTGGCGGTTGTTCTGCACGTCGATCAGTTCCACCTTGATCGTTAACTGGTTGCTTACCTGTTTTATTTCGCCGGCCAATACGGCGCGCACGTTCAGTTCGCGTCCTATCGCTTGAACGTCGAGGTTTTTCCCCTTGTAGCGAAAGACTGAACTTCGCGCGATCACTTTCAGATCCGGAAGTTGAGAAAGGCTGTTGATTATGCTCTCCGTGACTCCGTCGCTGAGATATTCGTGATCCGGGTTCGCCATTACCTGGGCATCGCTAGAGACATAAGTGAACGGAAGCACGGCCAGCGAGTTGAGCGTTTCGCCAGATAAGAAATAGCGGATGCCGATCGCCGCAAGGATAACCGCCAACGCCGACGCCAGGACGACCCATTTGTAACGTAGCGCGGGATTCAGGGGGCCGCTGCCGGGAATTGCTTTGACCGGTGTCTGTTCTCTGGTGCCTGAGCCTACCGGCTGGGTTACGTCGCCCACTGAGAGTTGCGAGAGAGGCAACTGCTTCAGGTCCGCCAGTAACTCAGTTGCGCTTTGATAGCGTTGCCCCTTTTCTTTGTGGAGCATCTTTCCGAGCACACTTTGGAGGGCGGGAGAAATTTCCGTCAGCAGCTCGTTGGGAAAAACTTCTTTCGTCAGGATTTGAGACATCGTGACTGCTGCGCTCTGGGCCTTGAAAGGGTGTTTCCCCGTCAACATTTCATAGAACGTCACGCCGAGACTGAAGATGTCGCTGGTTTCGTCGACTGGTTCGCCGCTGAGCTGTTCCGGCGACATATAGGGTACCGTGCCGATGATCAAACCGGGCGCACTGAGCAGGCTCATCGTTGGCGCTTCGTAATCCACGCCCTCGCGAGTCTGCAGTTGCTTGCAGAGACCGAAGTCCAAAATCTTCAGCAGCCCGCGCGGCGTTATCATCATGTTTTGCGGTTTGATATCGCGGTGAACGATACCGTGGGCGTGCGCTTCAGCGAGCGCTTCAGCCGACTGTAGCGCGACATCCAAGGCAGTATTGAGCGGCAATCGCTGGTTCTTCATCTGGTCCGCAAGCGTTTTGCCTTCGACGTACTGCATCACGATGAAGGTTAGTGAATCTACTTCGTTGACGTCGTAGATCGAACAGATATTTGGGTGATCAAGTTTCGCAGCAGCCTGGGCTTCGCGGACGAGTCGTTTTTTCGCGTTCTCGTGAGCGAGCGCATCCTCTGACAGCACCTTGATCGCGACTTTGCGATCGAGCTTTGTATCATGGGCCAGATAAACTTCACCCATGCCGCCTTGGCCGAGCTTCTTGATGATGCGATATTGCGATAACGACTCAGCGATCATTTGACTCTATGATGGGAAATTGCCGAACTACAAGATGAAAGACCGGGACCGGACTCGACCTGCGACAGGATTAGTGAATGGTGCCCGCTAGAAGATTCGAACTTCTGACCCCTCGCGTGTGAAGCGAGTGCTCTACCACTGAGCCAAGCGGGCATATGTTTTTGTTAACTTGCTTATGATACAGCAACTTGCTGCATTTTCAATGGCTTACCGCTGTGCTTAGCGATGAAAGAGGAGTAATCTGTGCAATCGTCATTCTGGAAGCCGTATGGGATAGAAGCACA
>JBDUDV010000065.1:0-20633 GCA_040002755.1 Acidobacteriota bacterium
AAGTGTCGCTCCCAAGCAGCATCGGGCGTGGTCCGTATTTCGAAATTGGCGAAGTAGGTTGCGCCGGTGAGGACATACAGCGCCACCTGCCCTTTCTGAATACCGCTTTTGAGATCGTTCATCACGAGCGCAGGCTTCTCCATGTCTTTCACGTAAAGTTTTGCCTGCGCGCCTGAAACCTCCAGGCGCAGGTGGAACCAGACATCCTTCGGGATATCGACCGCACCAGTGAAGCCCGGTCCGTTGTAGATTTGCCAATTCGCGCCGGTGTTGAGAACCGGCGTGTACTGCATCGCGTCCGGGCCCCCGGACTTGTGCTGGCGCAGATAAACCCATTCGCCGTTAGAGCTGTCCTTGTCGAGCCGAAACTGGATACCGAAGAACCCGCGGCTTGCCGGCGTCGCGATATCCACGTCGATAACGCCGTCGCGCAATTTAAAGTCTTTCAGGGTCGCCGCTCCACCGTCCAGCAATAGACACTTACGGCCCTGGTAATCCGTAGGCTTGGCTTGCTCTTGCAGTTCCCAACGCGGAGAGTCTGGCGGAACGGAGAGCGTCTGGGGTGTTTGGGCGTTAACCGCAGATTGAAAGGGAAAAGCAAGAACACAAAGACCGAGAGATCGAAGCGCGGGTTTGGTCAGCATACTTATAGGTGATTCCTGCAATCGTCTTGAACATTGACGAACGCGGCACTATACACGCGCTTCGTTGAATTTCCTCCGAGGTTGTGACGAGCGGGCTAAATGCAGTGACAGAGAGGCTAGACGTGCAGGCTACGGTTCACCAAATGGTGATTTCGCTACGGAAATGGGTCGCCGACTTGTGCAACTGCGTGAGGACTTCGTGAATCTTATAGTCGATTTCTTGACACGCGAATTGCATAGTAGCAAGCCGGGCTCGTTGCTTTTGGTGCCCCCTTTCAATCGGGTTTAACTGATTAAGAACTGAACCCTTTTGATTCGTTCAAAAAGCCTGAGCGGGCCGATATAAACTATGTCAGACTATCAAGGAGTGTAGAGTTATGAGATTCAATAAAATATTTACGTCCATGACAGTCGTCGCGTTGACCCTGTCGTTGTCCGCTATCTCGTTTGCGAAGTCGCACAGCAGTAATTTTCCAAACGTCAAAATCGACAATTTTGGACAGATGGACGAACGCTTCTATCGTGGTGCCCGTCCGGACAAGAATGACTATCCCGCGCTCGCCGCGCTCGGAATTAAGACAATTATCGATCTAACGGACAATTCCAGATCGTATGAGCAGCCCGCGGTAGAAGCTGCCGGATTGCGATACGTCAACATCCCGATCGCTGATAAGAGTTATCCCAGCGTGGGGTCTGTGAATGCGTTTTTAAAGGCGGTCGATGATCCGGCGACCGGCAAGTTTTTCGTGCATTGTGCCGGCGGCAGGCACCGCACCGGCATCATGGGCGCAGTCTATCGCTTCAATCACGATCATTGGAACTTCGACCAGGTGTACGCAGAGATGTTGCAGTACGACTTCTACACTGGCAACGGTCATGGTAAGCAGAAAGATTTTGTGCAGGACTACTGGCAGCAGTTCCAGGCGAGCCACGCTAAGGCCGCTGTCGCTGCAACCGGCAGTCGCTGAGTCAAGCAAAAAAAGGGAAAGGGTAGGGCGAGTTACCTAAGCCTAAATTCCTAATGTAAGAGGGGGCTGCTCAAGTTGGGCAGCCCCTTTCTCGTTTGCACGATGTCTGCATGCACAGTGAGTCGGTAAAGACGGAACCGGGAGCGGTAGTGACCGGGCAATGCAGCACCACAACTCAACTTCTAGCTACCGGAGGAAGGAATAAGGCCGTTGCTGGACGTAGTCAGCGACACTTGAGAAGTAGAACTTGCCCAGCGAATTGAAGTTGTTTTCCAAGCCGCGGCGGCTCAGGTCAGGAATGTTTAGTCCGACCTTGATCAAGTGCTCGCCGGTCGAATACGAAAGCATCTCCGTTAACTGCGCCGCCGCCGGTGAAGGAATCAAGCACAACCAACTTTGGCGCTCGCGTAAGACTGGCGTTGGTTTGTCTTTCGTAGCCAATCAGGAGTCGAAAATTCGCTAATCCTACCTTGGGAGAACGTGAATAATAAGGGCGTGGGCGGGACTGTTTACGTGAACTTCTTGGTTGCCTTTCCGTACAGTAACGAGAGATGTTTCTGATTCGGCAGTTCCCGGTAAATCGTCTTCCAAGGAGCTGATCGTGAAATCTGCAAAGAGCGTTGGTCGAATAATTGGCGCGATGTTGTTGCTGCAGTTGGCTGGACTGATTGTGCCGTTCGTGTTGCTGCTACCACTAACAAAGGGACCAGCGTACTTCCTTGCGAATGCGGCAGGGGCTTCGCTTCAGGTCAAGGTTGCCGTGTTTCTCTTGTTTGTTAATTGCGCGCTAACGATTGGTATCTCGATCCTCGCCTGGCCGATCTTCCGCCAGTACAGTTCTGCGCTGGCGCTTCTGCTGGTGGTAGTAAGCACGATAATGTTTTCGCTGCAGGCGGCCGACAATGCCCACGTGTTATCCATCCTGTCGTTGAGTCAGCAGTATGTTCAGTCCGGTGGCCCGGTCGAGCTTTTTCAAACTCTCGCGGCGATGATCGGGTCGACAAGAAAATGGACGCACTACTCAGAGCTGCTTGTCATTGATGCCTGGATTTTCCTGCTTTACAGCTTGCTCTACTACTTCAAGCTGGTGCCGCGCGCTCTGGCCGCTTTTGGATTGTTAACGGTCGTACTCCACTTCACCGGGATTACTTTGCCGTTGTTCCTGGGTTATCAGAGCATGACGCTGATGGGTGCGACGATGGCGTTAAGCCAGCTCGCCCTGGTGCTGTGGCTGATTGTGAAGGGATTCGCTGAGCAGCCGCACTGGACAGACGCCGCTCAAAGCGCCTGATTTTCTGGAGACCAAGATCCGAAATGCGCTTTCGTCCGCGCAAAACGGATCGGGCGCTGTTGACGATGGGCCGCATTACACGGTTGTGAGCGGGTGTCCCTTAAGGGCGTTCGATGATGTGAGTACCATCCGCGATTGCGGGTGGTACTCACTCTAAGTATCGATGTATTTCAAATCAGATGTATCCGACACCCGTGCGTCGCTTCTCCTCCATCCCTACTTATTCACTCCAAACTCATTGACATGGCTTGCAAAGTTTGATATCTAGCGCGCATAAAGTGGTTTTGGGTCCTCCAATTCTCCGATCTCCAGCTCAAAACCAATCATACCCAGAGCTAGATCGAGCAAGCGGGCAGGGTTTTTACGGGGGTAATGGGTGCGCCGTTGGCTGTCTCCAGGCCGCAGACGGATTACCAGCGAACGCCAAAAGAAGCCCTGTCTTCGCAGAGCTTCCTCATTTGTCGCCTTCCGAGGCATGAAAACATCACCGGAACCGACAACTTATCTTAGGAGAAAAACAATGTCTAGATTGAGTCAGCGCCGTTTTTACGGCCTTCTTTTCCTCGTATTGTGTCTCGCATTAGGCGTTCTTACCCAGGTACTTTCCACGCATAGCCAGCCGAGTGGCTCGGCACGCCGTGGCCCAGTTCAAGTCACCGGCACCCTGATGCTTGGGGTTGGCAGTGGCAACGAGGGCACGGCCGCTGCCGTATCTCCCGACCGGCAAATTGAGTTGCCGGACATCGATGTCTTCCTGCGAAATGCGATTTCCGGAACAAACGGTAGCAAGCTCAAGACGCAACTCGACGGCAGGTTTTATCTTACCGCCCCGTCACCCGGCACCTATACAGTTTGCTGGGACGCGCCTGGCATAGGAACGGGTTGCGGCAACCGGTTCAACGTAAGCGCAGACGCCGTGTCTGCGAAAATCGTGCGGGTCAGTGCGAAGGGCGGGTTCGTTTACGGCAAGGTACTTACTGCCGACAACCGGCCGTGTTGGGTGAACGATTCATTTTTTGCGCTTGACGTTTCCACACTCGTTACACTCTTCAAGAGCACGCAGAGTCCCGCGCAGCCGGCCGTGCGTGCGAATACGCAGGGCGAATATGTGTTCGCGGGCTTGAACCCGGATCGGTATCGTGTCCGCGCGGCGTGCGAAAAGTCCAGAGGCGAAGCTACCGCATCCATTGGCGGCGGCGGGGCAGTCCTCGCAAACATTACGCTGCCTAATCATGCCCCGAACATTGGTGGTATCGCGGCGTTCGACAATGCGAAAGGGATCACCCGCGCTGCTTTGAGCACGTCTATCAATGTCCAGGCGGTTGCCCGCGATGTGGAGAATGACTCGATCGATTACCTTTGGAAACCTGCTGACGACACAGCCCCAACAGTCGCAGTGACCGCAGCGCAGAAACTATGGACCACAGGACCGAGGCCGGGCCTGCAAACGCTCTACCTCATGGCGCGCGACGGTAAAGGCGGATATTCATTCAAACGTTTCGACATTCCGGTGGGTGGTGCGGATCTTACTTTCTCAGGGCGAGTGATCGACGAAACCACTTCAAATCCGATCGGTAAGGCGGAGGTGAATGTTAATGGCAGCTCCACCACCAGCAATGACCAGGGCTGGTTCACTGTGACGACGCCGCCCGTAGCATCGCCGGAACGTTATGTACTCAACATCACGCATCCTAAGTATGCGCTGCTCTCGCGGGTTCACGACAAAGCGTCTCAAGGCGATGTTTACCAGATGATTCGCACGCAGAGCACCTCGGTGGATCCCTCCGCCGTGATCAATGTAACTGACGAAAGCAGCAGTGGTCCGTGCGGAGGCAAGTCGCCGGCAAGACCTCTCCCGGGTCACGGTAAGCGAGCCGCGACCAAAACGGACCAGACTGGAGCGTCAACGCAGAATTACCCATGTCGCCGCGCGGGCGTGCGTTTAACTCTTCCGGCTGGAGTGCTGGTAGATGCGAATCGCAGAGCCGCAAGCGGTCTAGTCACAGTGCAACTCGCCACCTTGAATCCGGCGCGACGCTCCTTGCCAGGAGATTATCGAGCGCTCGATAGCAGCCAGAATCCAGTCGAGATGCTGAGCTACGGAGCGGTTTATGCGCAATTTCGCGACAGCTCGGGAAACCCGCTGAATCTCAAGAGCGGCACGACCGCCCAGATTGAGGTGCCGATTCCGGCTGAGCAGCAGGCATCGGCGAAACCGTCGATCCCTATGTGGTCCTACGACGAGTCGCGTGGGATCTGGGTTGAGGAAGGCAAGGCTACCAGAAAACTGACGCCGCAAGGTCCCGTATACGTCGGCAAGACAAAACACTTTTCGACGCTCAACATGGACGTCGCCGGTAACGATCCGGCGCAGGCGACGTGTGTACGTTACCAGCTCGGCGCATCGCTTAGTGGCTGGACGAACCTCGTGGTCCGCGCCTACGTTTCCTATGGGGGAACAGCCGTGCAGGTGAAGGAAACCCCGCTAAATACAGACCAGTACCACGCCATCTACCGCATTCCGTTTGCGCCGCCCGCGCCGCCGCCTAACACGCTGCGGCTGGAGTTACGCGGCACATATGGCGGGCAGGAAGTAGTGTTGCTCAACAACATCATCAACACTGATGCCAGACCGAAGATGACCGGCACGGATCTCTGGCCACCGTATCCATACAGCGAATGTGGAGACGTAATTACCCTGGAGGCAGACCCGGTAAATTTGCCTTACTACGGTGACATCGATGCCACCGGCCGGCCGGCATTCCTGACTGGCCCGTTTGGTCAGTTCGCACCGGCGAACGGCGAACAGGTAGCGACTGATTACTACAACACGCTTGACCCTGGCAACGCGACGAACCCGACGCTGAGTCTGTGGTGGACCAATCATGGGTTTGCCGCAGACGGTACCGGCGGCACGCGTGCGGCCTATCTTAATTTCAACGATCTCGGCTTCGGTCGTGATATGAACTGCTTGAAGACCGGCAGCGATCTGGCCTGCTATGTGACGAACTACGGGCTGCCCGATCAGAATCCAGCTAATGCCGACGCTGCGGAGAGCAAGGATCTCAGCAAGCGTGGGGCAACCGTCGCTATGGAATTCAAGAACAGCGAAAGCGCGGATCGGCGGGTTCGATTCTATGTCTATGGAGGCGGCGATCCGACTACGGCCGGCAAGCTGAAGTTCGCGGACCTCGACGGATTGGGACCGAAGTCAGTGCCAAACCTCTGCATTGTGTGCCACGGAGGCACGTACGATAGCGGCTCAAACAACGTGCTGCAGGCACGCTTCCGCGAGTTCGATCTACAGTCGTTCAAATACTCGGGTGGACGCTCGTGGGATTATTCGGGAGCAGCCAACAATAGCCTGACCGCAGGTGAACTGACGGCATTCGCGACGCTCAACCAACGCGTGCGCGATATTCAACCTGGTACCAGTGCGATTAAGGAGCTGATCGACGCCTGGTATCCCGGCGGGTTTGGTCCCGGGACGAAACCTGTGGAGTTTGGCGGGCCTCCGGGATGGAGCACGGCAACGAACGTGTATAAGAACGTGTTCGCGAAGTCATGCCGCACCTGCCATGTGGCCCGCGACAGTGGGAACGCCAACGCGTTTCTTCTGTTTCGCAGCTCCAGCAATTATCAGGGGACCGATTATGTTGTGTGTAGCTCCCCGAAAGTAATGCCGAATGCGTACATCACTTACAAGAACTTCTGGAATGATACGCAGCGGGTGATCGATTACAAGAATTTCACCGGCGCCGCGACCTGCCAGTGAATCAGCGCTGAGTCGCCAATGGTTCCCGCGCGAAGCGGTCGCGCGGGATACTATTGAAGATGCGAAGTCACCGGCGTTTTCCTCGAATCGAGCGAAATTGCCGACTGGTTTTTCGGGATTTGCGTTCGACCTTCGTCGCCGTCTTGGTGGCGGGTGGTTCCGTTTCCTCGGGCGGTGCACCGGCGTCATCTCGTGACGCCGTGATTAGTTCGTCGCTTGGGCGCTGGCCGTCGACGAAGACAAAGACGTGGTAGTTGGCATTTCGCTCCCGAATAACTTCAATGCGCCCCTCGGTCTTCAGTCGCGCGAGGTCCATCATCACGAAAGTCTGTTCCGCTCCGCTCATGTAGCGATAGTCGATGTCGAATGCCAGACCGGTCGAGTGTGGCGGTGTGTCAATCAGCACTGCGTTCCGGTTCACTTTTCTTAATGCGTGCTGGTACTGTTCCGGTCTAATCAGAGAACTTACCGGTAAGGGCCGATTAAATTTGTCGTGATAGCCCTGCGCCACTGCTTCGAGAACTTTCACCGCCTGTGGCCTTAGAGAGCTAAGCATAATCACCTTCAACGCTCGCCGGTCAGTCGCATCGTCGAGGTTAAATGAACGTCCGCTGAAATTCTTTGCGAGCGCTTGCAACGACCCAAAATCTCTTGCGAGTTCTTGTCTTTGCTCCCGCTGTCCGTAGAATCGGTCGAGCAACGCTTTCTCTTGCGTGTTCGCCGCTAACTTCTGCTCACGCACCGTAATTTCTTTTTGCAGCTCACTTCGCTTCGCACGGTTAACTCTTTTCCGCACTCCCAACTGCTTCTCCAAGTCCGCTATTTCTGTATGCAGTTTCGTGCGCGCCGAGTCGAGCCGTCCGTACGCAGCCCGCAATTCATTTTCTTCGTAAAGCTCGACGTTGTGATCATCTATGAATCGACTGAACACGCCGTCATCCGTCCGGGCGCCGACGCCGTAAAGCACGTAGGTATCGGTGACAGCTGGCAGCGAAACTAGCTCGCCGCGCTCGATCATCGCGGCAAGATCAACAAAATCCTGACAGGACTGCACGCTGAATTTCTTGACCTCGGCGACCTGGGTTGCCAGGAACCAATGCCGGTCACTGTAGTGGCGGAGTTCCGTTGGTATCTCAATCGCACCGCCGAGTTCCGCCGCAGTTCGATCTTCCTTTACTCGTTCCACCGCCTGCAGCCACCGGTCAGCATCGCCGCCGCTTCTCGCCGCAAGAGCGGAGAGGTTGTCTGCCTGAAAAAGCGCTTGCCGGTTGAGCGCCTTAAGACGCAGCCCCACACCTACGGCTATCGCCGCACACACAACGACTGCCACTAAAAGACGTTTTCTCTGAATTCTCATGCGCACCAACAAAATGAGAGGCCTGCTCGCGCATCGCCTCATCAATGTTTCGCGATTCTGATGCAACTTTGAGACAAAACTTTTAAGGGCAGGGAACTCGGGCTAGTTAGTCCGTTATAACTGAACGCGTGGCGAGAGGGCGCGCAAAACCGATCGGTCAGGAACGGACTTCTGTTTCGATTCTGGACAACCTCACCAGGGGTCAGCACCACCTCGCCTTAGCGAGTTGGGTTAATCTTCCAATGAGGGCAAGTTATCGCCGTGGGCCGTTGAGTGGAGGATCTCTCTTCGTTCCATAATCTGCGCTAAACTGCAGCAGAACCCCACGTGTGCATTTGCCTTCGTCTGCGCGTGTCCTTATCCTAAAGTTTGCCCAAAAATCAAATTCCATTAGTCGAAGCAAGTCCGCATGCCACGAAGTCTGGCGAGGCCAAACTCTCTTCCGAGATTCTTGAGAACATCCGTCGTGCCATTGCTGAAGATGTCGGATCTGGTGATGCGACTACGAACAGCATTGTGCCGGCGGGTGCCAGGGCGGAAGTTCAAATTGTCGCGAAGCAAGCAGGAGTAGTTGCCGGTCTTGAGGTTGCCCGAACAGTCTTCCTTCAATTCGACGATCAGATTGACTTCAGGACTCGCGTGATTGACGGTTCGGCAGTCACCAGCGGCGAAGTGATTGCGGAAGTGTCCGGTTCAGTTCGCGCCTTGCTGACCGGTGAACGCACCGCGCTCAATTTCCTGGGCCGAATGTCCGGCATCGCCACCCTGACGCGTCGATTCGTCGAGGCGGTGCGGGGAACGGCGGCAGTCATTCTCGATACTCGCAAAACGGCCCCGGGTCTGCGCACGTCCGACAAGCTCGCGGTCAGGCTCGGCGGCGGAGCGAACCACCGGCATGGCCTCTTCGACATGATTTTAATCAAGGACAACCACACAGACTTTGCCGGGTCCTTGACTGAAGCGGTAAGGCGTGCACGCGCTTCCGGCACAAATTTAGAGATCGAAGTTGAAGCCAGAAGCATCGAAGAGGTGAGGGAAGCACTGGACGTGAAAGTGGAGCGTATTCTCCTGGACAACATGAGTCTTGAAATGATGGCCGAAGCGGTACGCCTAAACAACGGTTTTGCCAAACTGGAGGCGTCGGGAAACGTTACACTGTCTACCGTGCGCAAGATTGCCGAAACCGGCGTTGACTTTATTTCGATTGGGGCGCTGACGCATTCCCCACCCAATTTTGATCTCAGCCTTAAGTGGCCCAGGTAAAAAACTGCGAACTGATCGCTCAGGAACTAGGTAAGGGAATTATGATTACGACATTTGGAACAGAAACTTCTGCCGAGTCTCTCTATGTCAAGCTCAAGGGAATGCTCGCCGATGTAGTGCCTGACTTTGAACTGCGGATGAAGGCGGAACTGGCCGCCGAGATTAACCGGCTCAAGCAGGAGAAGAACGCAATCATTCTCGGCCACAACTACATGGAGCCGGCGCTGTTTTATTCGATTCCGGACTACGTGGGCGATTCGCTTGATCTGGCCCGCAAAGCAGCGGCAGCAGACAACGATATCATCATTTTTTGTGGCGTGCGGTTCATGGCGGAAACTGCGAAGCTTTTGAATCCCACGAAGATGGTCCTCCTGCCTTCGGACAAAGCCGGGTGTTCCCTGGCCGCCAGTATCACCGCGGAGGACGTGCGCGAATTGAAACGGAAGTTTCCTGGAGTGCCGGTGGTGACTTACGTGAATACCTACGCGGATGTGAAGGCCGAGTCAGACATCTGTTGCACTTCGTCGAATGCGGTCGCGGTTGTTGAGTCGTTGCACGCTGAAACAGTAATTTTCCTGCCTGACGAATTTCTGGCAGGCAATGTTGCGAAAGAAACCGGGCGTCACATTATCTTTCCGAGTAAAGATCCGCGGCAGGCGGCTGATTCGGAGTTGGACTACCAAATGATTGGTTGGCCGGGCCGCTGCGAGGTGCACGACAAGTTTACGGTCGAAGACATCGTGAATATTCGGAAGCAGTTTCCTGACGTCGTGATTCTGGCCCACCCTGAGTGTAGTCCCGAAGTTGTCGCCGCCTCGGATTATTCTGCCAGCACCAACGCGATGATTAGATACGTTGAGCAAACCAATGCACCGCGTTACCTGCTGCTGACTGAGTGTTCAATGGGGGAGAACATTGCCGCGGCAAATCCTGAGAAAGAAATGCTGCGACTGTGCAGCGTCCGTTGTCCGCACATGAATCAGATTACGCTCGAAGATACGCTCGCCTCTTTACAAAAGCTGCAGTATCAAATTGAAATCCCCGAAGATATTCGTGTGCGCGCCGCGCGGGCAGTCGAAAGAATGATCGCGATTGGCTGAGTCTCTACGCGGCAAGAGGTTAATCCACAGATTACGCAGGTTACCCAGATTACACAGCCAAGAATGAGGATTGATTAAGATGGTCTTGAAGACGGCTTCGTTTCAGTAAACTGCGAAATCTGCGGATAGTTTGTTCCTTGTCTTTATGGCCCAAAAAAACTTTGACTTTCTAATCATCGGCAGCGGCATGGCCGGTCTGACATTCGCGTTGCAGACGGCGCGCCTGGGCACCGTCGGCATCATCACCAAAAAGCAGCGAGCCGAAAGCAACACGAACTACGCTCAAGGCGGCATTGCCGCGGTGATGGCCGACGATGACTCGTTTGACCTTCACGTGGACGACACGCTCATTGCCGGCGCCGGTCTTTGTAAGGAGGACGTCGTCCGCACAATCGTCGGTGAGGGCCCGGCACTGGTGCGGGAGCTGATCGAACTCGGCGTCCACTTTACGGCTGGTGATACCGCCGGCCAGCAATTCGACCTTGGCCGCGAAGGCGGTCACAGCAAACGTCGCATCCTTCACGCCGGCGACATCACCGGCCACGAGATCGAGAGGGCGCTACTCGACGCGGTGGCGTCTCACCCGAACATTTCGGTTTTTGAAAACGCGCTCGCGGTTGATCTGATCACTTCGGCAAAGCTCAAGCTCGCAGGTCCAAATCGCTGTCTTGGCTGTTATGCCCTGAATGATGAGACGAAGGAAGTTGAAGTCTTCGCCGCTGCGAATACGCTCCTGGCCACCGGTGGTTGCGGCAAAGTGTATCTCTACACGAGCAATCCGGACATCGCCAGCGGCGACGGCGTGGCGATGGCCTATCGCGCCGGCGCCAGCATCGCGAACATGGAGTTCATTCAGTTTCATCCGACCTGCCTTTATCATCCGCGCGCCAAGTCGTTCTTGATTAGCGAGGCGGTGCGTGGTGAAGGCGCGCTGTTGCGCGGGGCGAATGGCGAACGCTTCATGGATCGTTACGATGAGCGGGCGGAGCTGGCGCCGCGAGATATTGTAGCCCGCGCGATCGACGCCGAAATGAAAAAGACCGGAGCCGATAGTGTTTGGCTGGACATCTCGCATCGCGACGCCGGCTTTATCAAAGAGCGCTTTCCCAACATCTATACGCGCTGTCTGGAGTTTGGTTTTGATATGACTCGCGAGCCTATTCCTGTGGTTCCGGCAGCGCACTATCAATGCGGTGGTGTTGCTACCAATGTAGATGGTGAGACCGGCATTGCGGGATTGTTCGCGGCCGGCGAAGTGGGCTGCACTGGACTGCATGGCGCCAACCGGCTCGCGAGTAACTCCTTATTGGAAGCGCTGGTCGTGGCGCATCGCGCTGCGGTAAAAGTCCAAAGTCAAGGATCCGCGAACCCGCCGCCGGTTATTGACTTGCCCGCCTGGGAAAGCGGCACGGCTGCCAACCTTGACGAGCTGGTAGTGATAACTCACAACTGGGATGAGATTCGGCGCTGTATGTGGGACTACGTCGGCATTGTGCGCACTGACAAACGGCTACTGCGCGCGCGGGCTCGAATTCAAAACCTGCAAAATGAAATCAATCAATTTTACTGGGACTACAAACTCACACCGGATCTGGTTGAGTTGCGCAATCTGGCCCTCGTCGCTGAACTTGTTATTGAATGTGCCTTGCAGCGCAAGGAATCGCGCGGCCTACACTACACGCTCGATTACCCTGCCACACTGCCTGATGCACTCGACACGATCGTCGCGAATCACTGACGTCGACGTGTCATCGGGTCAGTACCACAACGCGGTAACGAGTGGTCATCTTATTATCAGAGACTTAACTGCTTGGGGTGCAGCGACGTGAGCACCCCAGCGCGGCTGCCGCGCCGGGGACCCCGCCTGTCACCGCTTTGGTCGGTCGCGACTTGTCGCGACCTTCGTTCGTAGGCGCTGTTGCGAAGTATGGGCGTCAAGCCGCCCAAGGCTACCCCTACGACTATCACTCACTTCTTAAACAGTTTTGCGAACGCGTCACGAGCATTTGTTGGAGGCCCTGACGAAGTTTCGCGTTCAACTACGCTGCGCGGTGCGAACAGTTCGCACGTGTTGCGCGCGTTCTTGTCCACTATGCGTGCAGGGATTGATTTATTACATTCGAAGCGGGCGCCGGGATCGAAGTATGCGCACTGACGACAGGCGTGAAGGTCAGCGTTGCAGTTTGCACAAGAGCTTTCGACGTCAATCTTCGGCGGAGCCTTTGCTCCGCATGCAGTGCACTTCACGGTCTCGCCAAATGCCATCATTCGTGGCGAGCGCGGTCCCTCTTGATCGCGCGGCTTCGACTGCGAACCTGCCTGGGGCCCCCGCTGCGACTTTGCCTGTTGTGACTCTCTATCGCTGTCCATGTAGCCGCGTTGACGATATTTGCTCATCTTTTAGCTCCGGGGGATTAAATGGATGCGGCAAATCATACGCGAAATTCAAACAACGCCACAAACAATCCGCAGATTAGACGGATGCGCTCTATGTTCGTTAGCATGGTTCCAGTTTCTGGCAAACAAGGCGGTTTGGCAGTTTCTATTTATTACGAAGAAATTGCAGAGCGTTGTCAGCGCGCGGTCGGGGTATCACTCAAGCTCGTGTGCGGCGAAGCATTTTTGATCTAACTCAAAATCAGCCCGAGCTAGTAGCATATGAGCACTTATCAATTGGCAGGTTCGGCCAAAGAACACATCGCCCTCCAGCAGATCACCCTAAGCTACTTGCGTCCAAACAGTCCGCTGCCGCTGGTGGTGCGGCCGGAGGAAAGCGTCGATCTGGTTGATTGGGCTGCGGCAAATTCTGCGTTCATAGAGAACTACTTACTGCGGAACGGAGCGATCCTCTTTCGCGACTTTGGTATTTCGGCGGTGGCAGACTTTGAATGTTTGACCGAGGCAGTCTCCGGTCCGTTGTTGGATTATTCATATCGTTCGACGCCTCGCCACGTAGTCAGCGGCAGAATCTATTCTTCAACCGAATATCCGGCAAATCAATCCATACCGCTGCACAACGAGAACTCCTACACCCGCAACTGGCCGATGAAGCTCTCATTCTTCGCACAGGAAGTTGCGGAACAGGGAGGGGAAACTCCCCTCGCCGACTGCCGCAAAGTCTACAACGCCATCCCGCCCGAGATTCGCGAATGTTTCAGGGACAAAGGTTTGATGTACGTGCGTAATTACGGCACCGGTTTCGATCTTCCCTGGCAGGAGGTTTTTCAAACCTCAAACAAGTTGCTGGTTGAAGACTATTGTAAAAAAGCCCGGATGGAATTTGAATGGGTTGGACAGGACCAGCTGCGAACGCGACAAAAAGCGCGTGCCGTGGAGATCCATCCGCGTACCGGGGATCTGGTCTGGTTCAATCAGGCCCATCTCTTCCACGTCTCCAGGTTGTCTGCCGAGGTCCGCGATTGGTTGTTGAATGCCTATGGCGAGCAAAATCTGCCGCGCAATGTCTACTTCGCTGATGGCTCAGCGATAGACGAGGCAATGTTGGACGACATCTCACAAGTGTACAGTGATCAGTCTGTCGTCTTTCCCTGGCGCGCAGGCGACGTGTTGATGCTCGACAACATGTTGATAGCACACGGCCGCAAACCGTTTGTGGGTAAGCGCAAGGTCGTCGTCGCCATTGCCGAATCGAACCGGAGCGTAGCAGATTTATCCAAAGCTGTTAGATAATGCTCCGCGCTTGATCAAATACTCTGCTGAAAATTCCGCAGGTGAAATTCCCGTGGCGCGCGATGACTCGAACGGCCGCGACATCACAATGCGTCCCGAATTACATGCTGACGAAGTTCACGTCTGGCTTGCGGACCTGAACAACTACGCTGCTGACAAACTCAAGCTGCTCCTATCAGCCGACGAATTGTCACGTGCGGCTCGGTTTCACTTCGATAAAGATCGAAACTACTTCATCGTAGCGCGGGGGCTGTTGCGAAGAATTCTGGCAACTTATCTGGATATTCCCGCCGGCGAACTCCGATTCATTTACGCAGAGAAGGGCAAGCCGTCACTGGAAGAAAGCCAGCGGAATTCGCTCAACTTCAACCTCGCGCATTCGCACGGAATGGCGATCTATGGGTTCTCTCGTAACCGTGAAGTGGGCGTTGACCTGGAGTTTTTACGAGAGGATTTGGCAGACGAAAAGATTGCGGAGCGTTTTTTTTCACCTTCCGAAATCCACGTGCTGAAAGGATTGCCTGCTAACCTGCGGAAGCAAGCCTTCTTCGATTGTTGGACGCGCAAGGAGGCTTATATCAAAGCGCGTGGCGAAGGACTCTCAATGTCGCTCGACGAATTTGACGTGTCGCTCCAGCCTGGCGAAGCAGCGGCTTTGCTGCGGAACCATAAAGAGCCGGCGGAAGTCAGGCGTTGGTCCATGCAATCGCTTAATGTGCCCGCGGGCTTTGTTGCTGCTTTAGTTGTTGAAGGTCACGACTGGAAGGTAAGGGCCTTTACTGTCGATCAAATTCCCGGGTAGAACTGTGGCGATACGAGAGTCAGCAGATTTTCCATTTCTCATTTTTCATTTGCTATTGCATAGGTCGAGGGACGAGCTAAATGACAAATGAGAAATGGAAAATGACAAATGGAAAATCTTAAATCCAGTCCACCTTACTGGGTAACTTCTACTTGCGCCGGCGCTGTCTCTGCCTCTTCTTTTTTCGATCTCCACATGCCGGCAATCTGGTTGGCTTCGGCGAGCGTCATGTTGTCATAAATGTCCGCGTTATTCTTGATCACGCCGTCTTCCAGTTCACAGACTTCCCAGTCTGGCGCTTCCGGATCCGTGCCGGCGCGTCCAGGCTTAACACGAACGTCGAATGAAATCACCGGAGCCTTCGTTTCGTTTTCCATTGATTAATTCCCTTTTCGATTTTCTGCGGCAATTAGAGCGAACCAAATCTATCATAAGTTGTAAATCGAGTCCCACTTGCGGGCAGTGAAAAGCTTGTGAAACTATTTTGACAATTGCGAGTCCTCAGGTAGCATGTCGCGCGAAAGTCATAGTTTGAATCAGAAATCTAAACACTAATGTGCACTGATAGACGAGACTTCTTGCGACTGTCTGCCGGCTTCACCGGCGCCGCTTTGTTAACCAACGCCGGGCCTGCGCTTGGCGCATCTGCCGCGGAAATTCCTAACGTAGATTCGCTGCAACAACGCGACTTGCCATCAGCCATTCGCAAACTGCGAAAAATGACGGACGAGGTGGTGCCGATCTCGATGGACGAGCGCCGCTCGCGAATCGAGCAGGCGCGGCGCCTGATGCGGGAAAACAAAATCGACGCGATATATGTCGAACCCGGCTCCAGCATGTTTTATTACACCGGCATGCGCTGGGGCACGAGCGAACGAATGCTTGCACTCGTGATTCCCGCGCGCGGCGAGGTTGCCTGGGTCTGTCCGAAGTTTGAAGAAGAACGTGCCCGCGAACTGATCTCTATCGGAAAAGACGTTCGCACCTGGGAAGAGGACGAAAGTCCCTACCAGCGCGTGGCTGAGATCTTTCGTGATCGTGGCATACGCACGGGGAGCATTGGCATTGAAGAGCGCGTGCGCTTTTTTCTGTTCGACGGCATTCGCAAAGCTGCGCCGAGGTTGCAGTTCGTCAGTGCAACTCCGGTGACGGCCGGCGGCCGCATGTTCAAATCTGCGGCGGAGCTCGCGCTCTTGCAAAAAGCAAATGACCTGACGCTCGTCGCCTACAAAGCGACTGTGGAGAGTGCGAGCGAAGGTATGACTCAGGATGAGTTTGCCGGCAATTGCGCTGCGGCGTTTCGGGCGGTTGGAGTGCAGGGTGGAGTCTTTTGCAGTTTTGGCAAGTACACCGCGTTCCCGCACGGCAGCAGCACGCCACAGAAACTTAGAGAAGGCGACATCGTTTTGATGGATGGCGGTTGTAGCCTTGAGGGTTACCAGTCAGACATCACGCGTATGTTTGTACTGGGCAAACCAACGCAGCGGATGAAGGACATCTGGAACCTCGAGCGTCGTTCGCAGGACGCCGGGTTTGCGGCAGCGAAAATTGGCGCGCCCTGTGAAGCGGTTGACGCGGCTGCCCGCAAGGTGATTACCGATGCGGGTTTTGGTCCGGATTACAAAGTGCCCGGCTTGCCGCATCGTACCGGGCACGGGATCGGCCTCGATGGTCATGAATGGACAAACTTCGTGCGCGGCAACAAGACACCGATTCAACCAGGAATGTGTTTTAGTGACGAGCCGACAATTGCGATCTACGGTGAGTTCGGAGTCAGGCTGGAAGATTGTTTGTACATCAGTGAAAACGGCCCTAAGTTTTTCACGCCGCAGAGCGCGTCACTTGAAGATCCGTTTGGGTGAGGAGGTATAGGGCGGATTAAGCAGATAGGATTCGTCAGGCGTTTGCGAAAAGGGCTCTGTATAATCTGTGGATCCGACCGAGAACATGATGACAGAAACTTGTTCACACCTCGATCAAATCCAACCGGTGACCCCGAGCGCGCGCGGTTGCGAAGACTGTCTCCGCAGCGGTGGACAGTGGCTGCACCTGCGTCTTTGCATGACCTGCGGCCACGTTGGGTGCTGCGATTCGTCACCCAATCAACACGCCACGAAACATTTCCACGCTGTCGGTCATCCGATCATCAAGTCGTTCCAACCCGGTGAGGAATGGGGTTGGTGTTATGTCGACGAAATAATGCTTGACGAGGTATGAATCTACCCGCAGCGCAATTCTGTGCGGGTTTTGCCTCACGTTATTGTCCGGACTGTTTTAGCAGCTCCCTTAGATATTCCTGCCAGATGGCCGGTAACGTATGCGTTCCGTGACCGCGAGTTTGCTCTGTAATCGGAAGCATAACGAAGCGACCATGCTTTACGCGTTTGATTTCCCGCTCGATCGCGCCCAGTTCTGGCGGATTGATGAAATCGTCAGCAGAATTTATCGCCAGGAGCGGCACCTTGATTGATTCCAGTTTCGGCGCCGGATTGTATTCGCGCGAAGAATCGAGTTGATACAGCAGGTCGTTTGCATCCAGCCGCGCAACGGTAGTCTTCATTCGGTCTGCATAAAATTTGTCAGCCGCCTCGCGCGTGGGAGCCTGGCTCTGCCAGAACAAAGGCGCACTGCCGGCAATTAGCAAAAGGTTCTCCGCAGAGATCAGCGCGCGAGTTGGTTGCGTCTTGTATTCGCCGCCAAGCCATTCCGGATCATCACGAATCGCATCCATAGCCATGCGGCGCCAGACGCGGTTGCGTCCGGCAATCTCGATGGGATTGCTCGCCAGCGGCATTAAAGCATCCATGAAATCCGGATACGTCTCGCCCCAAACCCATGTCTGCATGCCGCCCATCGACGTGCCCATGACAAGTCGCAAGTGATTCACACTCAACTTCTTCGTGAGTAGTTCGTGCTGCGCTGAGACCATATCGTCATAGGTGTAATGAGGAAATCGTGCGTGCATTCCGTCGCTCGGCTTGCTCGAGCCGCCATGCCCGATCCCGTCAGTAAGAATGATGAAGTAGCGCGTCGCGTCCAGCAGTTGTCCCGGTCCGAAGAGCACACCGGCAAACTGTGGCGACAAAAACTGGCTACCTGTTCCGCCGGTGCCATGTCCAATCAGCACCGCGTTGCGCACTATGCCCGCGCTGTCTGGCTTTGGTGTGCCGAGGGTGCGGTAATGAATCCTTAGTTCCGGCAGTACCTCACCGCTGCGAAAGTGAAAGTTCGGAATGACGAAATCGCCTTCAACCGGCGCCGGATAATGTTGCGTCGCTGTAGCCGGCGTTTGCCCGGGCACAACGCTGGGAACCAGGAGGGCCAGGAAGAGTAGCAGCGCTAATCGCACGGTTAGTTCCTTTCGTAACTCTGGGATTTTGATGCCTTGTGATGCAACTCTAGAACGAGCTTTCAAAAGTACTTAAGTCAAGATCGCCACCCTTCGGCATTTTAAGCAGAAACGCCGGAGTTGGGCCGGCGACTTATGGATCGTCTCGAAGTAGCTCGCCGTCTTCTGATCGAAAGCGCTTTGTTCTAACTTCAGTCCAAGCTTCGGGTTTCGAGCGCTTGCGCCGTTCCTGATAGTGTCCACAAAAGACTCAGCCCCAGGCAGCTGTGACCGTAGATCAGGCAGATGAACTTTGCAACCAAAATAGCCAGGGTTCTTGGCCTCCCCGGTCGCGACAGTTAGACTACGCTCGAAGAATACCAATGTCAGCCATCAGCAAAACGTGGGGAACGGAACCAGAGGAGCGGCGGGTCGCTTTTCCCTGTGACTACCTAATCTCGCAGCCCGACGACGTGCTGTATCGCGGTATCACGATTTATGCGCTGCCGAATACGGTGTTTCGTTGGCTCTGTCAGATGCGCGCCGCGCCTTACAGCTACGACTGGATTGACAACGGAGGACGGCAAAGTCCGTCGAACCTGACTCCAGGTCTCGAAGACCTCGCCGTTGGTCAGGAGGTGATGCGCATCTTCGACCTTATTCGCTTTGCAAAAGATCGACAGCTGACGCTGCGATTGAAAGGGAAGTCCAGCGCTTCACGAACTTTTGGCGACATCGCGGTAACTTATCTGATAATTCCTGTCGACAATCGTTCGACTCAAAGTTGCCGCTTGCTCGTAAAGTTAGTGGCCAAGTACCCGCGTGGACTTTATGGGAGGGCGATGCGGATGCTATTGCCATGGGGAGACTTGATAATGATGCGTCGGCAACTGCTGAACTTGAAACGATTGGCGGAGGCGACGGAGAAGGGAAGGACGAATCAAGCACAGCGGCTCAGTCGCCGCGGCGCGGACTCCCGATAGTGTGTCGAAGTGCGAACCCCAGACAGAAGAAAGGCGATGCTCTTCCTGAAGAGTCGTCGCCTTCTTCTCATGGTTGTACCAACTGGTGAATACTTTAGTTGTTGGCGTTTTTGTTGCCCATCTTCATATCCGCATCCATGTGACGGTGACGGCGGTGCATGCGGCGGTGACGGCGTCCATGCCGGTGCATACCGCTCATGTTCGTCTTGCTCATGTTGTCATTTCCCTGCATCGTGGTGCTGCTGTTGGTGTTCTGAGCAAAAACAAGCGTTCCGAAGCACAGAATCGCCAGCGCTGCCAGACTAAGTATTTTCTTTGTCAATTTTCTTTTCCTCCTAATGGAATTCACAAACCAAGTGTTTCTACGCCCAAAGCGGATGCAATGAACAATTTCAAGTGCTAACTCTGGACTGTTGCTGGAAAGTGTCGGCCGACTGTGCCTTCACAAACCTCTCCTCATCGAACTGCCTCGACGATTTCTCCCTGTGGAAACTCGTAAGGGAAACATCGTAGCTGAAGATATTCACGATTTGATGACGAGAACGGGCGGATGCAGCTCTTCTATCTTACCTAATCGCCCTGGAGCAACACCGGAATGGCATGCACCTCTCTACGCTGCCGCAGAGCATATTTGAGCGTTTTGACCGTTCCGCCGCCCTTGCCGGACCAAAAGGCAAATACGATCCCGGCCAGATCGACCATATGACGATTCCTAATCGCGCTGGCGTTCTTGCGCTTGGGGAGTTGCAACTCAACAACTCGATCCGTCTCGTCCAGCAAGGCGTGAACCCACTGCGGCTGCTTGAACCGCGTGTAGGGAACCACAGCCCAACAGCTTTCACTGTTTTCCAGCAGCCATTCCATCGCCCAGTGGTCGATCCCGCGAGCGGTGCCAACCAGCCAGGTGCGACCCTGAGACAGGAATGGCGAGAGCTGCTGCTCGAACAGCGTGCGCGCCGCTTCGCGATCAACGTCGCGCGAACCCGTGATCATTATTGAACTCTTAACTGTCATTGAAATTATTAAGCCGCAGGACGTCGGGCGCTCCGGTGTTTGGGGAATCGTGCGCACCTATTCTTGTCGCACAAAAGAAGGGCAGCCCACTTGGACTGCCCTTGTCGTTCGTAAAATAGTGGTGAGCCGAGCAGGACTCGAACCTGCGACCCACTGGTTAAAAGAGCGGCTAAGCCGATTCCAACCAGTTATGGCTCATATGATTTATTAACATTTGTTACGGGTTGCAGCCGCCAGCGAGTCTATCCGTCACCACCTACTTAGTCCAGTTTGTCTGTAGTCTCGTCACAAGTTTGTCACACGAAGCAGCGACCGGTAGAGACGTTGGTTATTTCCTCGTTACCAGTCTTGGAATTCGGACGCGCTTTTTCCCAATTCGTAGCCGCGCCCCTCCAGTGAGCTGCCTCAGAATGAATAC
>JBDUDV010000066.1:0-20452 GCA_040002755.1 Acidobacteriota bacterium
CCGGAAGAGATTCGAAACGATCCGAAGGTGATCGAAGCGTACTTAGGGGACTAGTCAAAACTCAAAACAATGCTTACGTTAGACAACGTTTCAGTTAACTACGGCGCCATCGAGGCTCTAACCGGAATCTCGATGCGCGTGGAAACCGGCGAAGTGGTAACGCTCATCGGCGCGAATGGCGCCGGGAAGACCACTACTCTGCGGACCATCACCGGACTTCTGACCCCACGCGAGGGCAAGGTCACTTTTGAGGGCGAAGACATTAGCGGACGAGCGACTCACAAGCTGGTTGCCAAGGGTATCTCGATGTCGCCGGAAGGCCGCGGAGTTTTCGCGAACCTGTCAGTCAGAGAAAATCTGCAGATGGGTGCGTATCTGAAAAAGGACAAGCGGGCAATTGCCGCCGACATGGAACGCGCCTTCGTGATGTTTCCGCGTTTGAAGGAGCGTGAAGCGCAAAAGGCTGGGACGCTTTCGGGCGGCGAACAGCAGATGCTCGCCATCGGCCGCGCGCTAATGTCGCAGCCGCGTTTGTTGCTTTTGGATGAACCGTCGCTGGGACTGGCGCCGCTCGTCGTTCATACGATCTTCGAAGCAATTGATGAAATCAAAAGTAAGGGAACAACGATCCTGTTGGTGGAACAAAACGCACACGCCGCATTGAAGCATTCTGATCGTGCGTACGTACTTGAGACCGGAAGAATTGTGATGGAAGGACCATCCGCACAACTTGCTGCCGATCCTAGAATCAAAGAAGCCTACCTTGGTGAGTAGATCACGTATTCTCAGTCGCTCAGTTTCTGCTTTGCTCGCGCCACGGCAAATAAATCTACAACTGAGAATTGGATGGTTAGCTCTGATTCTGCTTTTGTTCCTGCTCGCGCCCGCCTGCGCGTCACCACAAAACGGCGGAGCTGATCACGCCACCATGAAGATTGGTTTCTTCGGCGACCTCACTGGGCCGACTTTGAACTTTGGCCTGTCTGCCAAGAATGGTGTGCTGATGGCTGCCGACGAAATCAATCAGGCTGGCGGCATTAATGGTCACCAGATCGACATCGTCTTCGAAGACGATAAAGGAAGTCCCGAAGAGGCTGCTCTGGCCGCCGGCAAGTTAATCGATCGCTACCAGGTCGTCGCCGTTATCGGCGCCGGCGCATCAGGAAACAGTTTGGCTGCAGCTCCCAAAGCACAGTCGGCCCGCGTGCCTTTGATTGCGCCGTCTTCAACCAACCCCGCAGTTACGCAAGCTGGTGACTACATCTTTCGCGCCTGCTTCATTGATGCATTTCAGGGTGAGGTGATGGCGAAGTTTGCTGCCAACACTTTGAAGGCGAAGAAGGCCGCGATAATGCTTGACTTCAATTCGCCTTATAGTCGCGGCCTGACGCAGTTTTTTGAGTTTAGTTTTGCAAAAATTGGCGGCGAGATTATCGCCAAGCAGTCCTACTCGCAAGGCGATGCCGACTACCGTGGTCAGTTGAGCCTGATCAAAGCCGCAAACCCGGACGTGATTTACATTCCCGGGTACTACGGCGACGTCGCCCTTATCGCCAAGCAAGCGCGCCAACTCGGTTTGACTGTGCCTTTGCTGGGGGCTGACGGTTGGGACGCGCCGGAACTTTGGGACCTCGGCGGCGATGCGATGAACAACACTTACATTTCCAATCACTATTCAGCCGATGACCCATCAGAATCGATTCAGAAATTTGCGAAAGCGTATCGGCAGCGTTACAGCAATCTCACGCCGGACGCACACGCGGCGCTCGCCTATGACGCGCTTAGGTTTCTTGCGGAAGCAATTCAGCGGGCGGGAACGACTAATGGTCCAAAGTTGCGCGACGCTCTGGCGGAAACAAGAAACTTTGCCGGCATCACCGGCATCATCAGTATGGACAAGGACCGCAACGCAGTGAAGCCGGCAGTCGTCTTAAAACTTCAGGACCTCAAGTATATTTATCAGGAAACCATTCAGCCCGGAGCGGAGTCGGAACCACACTCTCCAGCGGTAACTCCATCGTCATCAAGTTCGCCTCGCCGGTGATCGGACTTTCGATAGTTGTAATCTTGGCTATTGTTCACTGGCGTCGAAACTAAAGATCAGATCCCGCGCCTCACGCGGGAGAAATGTGATGTTTACGGTCTTCTGACCAAAGCGTTCATGCCAGGCAACTACTCGGTACTGTCCAGGCGGCAGACCTTCTATCCTGAACCTTGCAGATCGCTGACAGCGAAGAACGGATTGTCGAAGATGCCAACATAGGCCTTCTCCCAGGGATGCTGATTGCATTTGAAAGGCACCAACTTTTCAGGTCGCGATTTGGAAAGAAGTAACTCGGAAAATCTCGTGAGTCATGAATACCGTTCCGATGGCTCGACTGGGCGCAATCTTAGTCGAAGCCCTTCAATGAGCCCGGGGGAGCGGGCGGAAGCATAAAGCCCAGGGTGGAGCGCAGCGGAACCCTGGGTTACTGCGTTTTGTTGATCGATAGCCCGCAAGCGGGCGGCAGAACGATTCGCTCGAACCTCTGTCGCCCGTTTCACGGGCTTGAAAACCTTCTACGTCCGCTACCCAGGGTTCCGCTTCGCTCCACCCTGGGCTTTATGCTTCCGCCTGCTCCGCAGGCTGGTTAAGTAGCGCCCGCGCTCTGCGAAGCGCTTCCGCAACGCGCTCCGGTGCAGTGCCGCCGGCGACTGATTTTGAAGCAAGGGTTTGCTCCAGCGTCAGCGAACCAAAGACATCGCTTTCAATCTCGCTTGAGATACCTCGCATTTCTTCTAACGACAACTCGCCAAATTCAATTCCCTTCTCCATCGCGCTAACCACGATCTTCCCCACCGTCTCGTGCGCTGCGCGAAAAGGAACGCCTTTGCGCACCAGGTAGTCCGCGAGTTCCGTCGCATTCATCATGCCCTTGGACGCCGCGGCTCGCATGCGCTCAACATTCAACTTCACGTTTCGGAGTACCAACGCCGACACTTCGAGACAAGCGTGGGTCGAATCAAACGCGTCGAAGATCGCTTCCTTGTCTTCCTGCATGTCTTTGTTATAAGCGAGCGGCAAGCCCTTCAGCATCGTTAAGAGCGAAACGGTGTGACCAAACACGCGGCCCGCTTTCCCGCGCACGAGTTCCATCGAATCAGGGTTCTTCTTCTGCGGCATCAAGCTCGATCCGGTTGCCACGGCATCACTCAACTCGAAGAAGCCAAACTCGGTAGTCGAATAAAGTATTACTTCTTCAGCGAGCCGCGACAGGTGGACCATGATGAGCGCGCAAGCACTTACAAACTCGACGCAAAAGTCGCGATCGCTGACCGCATCCACGCTATTGCGCGAGACACTCTCAAAGCCCAACTCCCGTGCCACCGCTTGCCTGTCAATTGGAAACGACGAGCCCGCCAGCGCCGCCGAACCGAGTGGCATAACGTTCACTCGGTTGCGTATTTCTCCCAGCCGTTCGCGATCACGGCCAAGCATTTCGAAGTAGGCCAGACACCAGTGGGCGAAGAGGATGGGCTGCGCGCGTTGCAGGTGCGTGTAACCAGGCAGGACCGCAGCGGAATTCGCTTCCGCAAAATCCAACAGCGCTTCCTGAGTCGCAAGCACCTGGCTCAGGAGTTGATTGGTCGCATCTCTCAACCACAAGCGCAGGTCGGTGACAACTTGATCGTTTCGGCTACGGCCCGTATGCAACTTCCGCCCGGCATCGCCGATGATTTCCACCAGCCGCGCTTCGACAAACGAGTGCACATCTTCGGATTTTATTTCGTCAAAGTAGCTGTTGACAGCTTCGCCTCGCTCCAGAATCGTTTGCAGTCCCGCCTTGATCTTGTTCGCTTCTTCATCATTGATCACACCGGCGGCGGCGAGGCCGTTGCAGTGGGCGACACTCGCGCGGATATCAACCGCAAACAGTCTCCGATCAAACGCGAAAGAATTATTAAACATCGCAAACGACGGATCGGCTTCCTGCGCAAATCTACCGCCCCATAGGTTTTGGTTCTTGGTCATTGTTATTTTCTATTATGGATTGTAAGCGCCGCACCGCAAACGTCAGTCCCGATCTTCTGAACGAAAATCAACAGGAAGAATCTGCTACGCAGACAAGTTTTTTTCATGTCCCCCCATCCAAGCAGAGTTTGCCGAAGGTTCCGGCGCTGATGCTTTAATTAAGCGCCGCGCCAAGCATAAACTATCCTGGCCTGGAGGAATAAGGAGAGTATCGCGACGCAGTCACTCTGGTGGAAGCGAGCAAGGGGCCAATCGGGCAAATCATGCCCATGTCGAGTCCGGAAAAATTTGACTCGACTGGTTAATTCAACTATGGTTCGCACCTGAAACTAACCCAAAGCCAGCAATGGCTAACATTCCAACAAGGGCAATAGCACGAGGCCGCTTGGTCTATTGGCCTTCAACTCCCAAAATGAAAAGGAAACTCGATGAAAAGCAAAAATAAACTGGTGCTATCTGCGTTCGCCATGGTTCTACTCCTGCTGGCCGTTTCCGTCTATGGCCAGGTTCATAAGTACTACACAACAGGGTCGGTGTGGGGTGTAACCATGATTAGAATCCATCCCGGGATGGATCCAAAGTATCTGGAATACCTGGATACGCAACTAAAGAAGGAATCTGACATTTCGATCAAGGGTGGTTTCATGAAGTCCTACAAGATTTTGCGCTCGCAGGATGACGGCGGGGATTGGAATATGCTGATCATGCGTGAGTACGAAAGTTATAGTTCGCTCGAGAAGAACGAGGAAAAGGCCGATGAAGCGCTCCGACAGGCTACCGGCGTAGACGATCAAAAGGGGATGCAAGGATATATGGACCGTTCGACAGTTCGAGATGTGGTGGGCACGAAGTTCATGCGCGAACTAAACCTCAGATGAGGGTGCGACAAAGCCGCGGGGAACACCCGCCGTGCCGAATAAAGGGCGAGCAGATTATCTGCTCGCCTTTTCGTTTCCTCGTCCTAATGGCCAACATGAGAA
Organism: Acidobacteriota bacterium; assembly: GCA_040002755.1. GTDB lineage: Bacteria > Acidobacteriota > Blastocatellia > Pyrinomonadales > Pyrinomonadaceae > PSRF01. The sequence continues at coordinate 4,993 of JBDUDV010000066.1, forward strand.
TCCGCTTTATCCGTATCACTTCCGATCTGGCGCGGGCGGTGCGCTTCTACTTTTTGGCACCCTCTTTGTCGATCGCGCCTTCTGTTGCCGCTGGTTCATCCTTAGCGATCTTCTCGCCAAGCACAACGCGCACCTCGTGAGTTTGCGCGTCACCCGTTAGAAGGATTTCATCGTCGGCTTGAGCCACACCGTCCAACTCAACCGTTGCAACGCCGCGGCTGAGTCCGTGCGGATTCTCAACCTTAATGTGATACGTCGCGCGACCGCGCCGGTAAGTAATTTCAAAGTCGCGCCACCACCTGGGAATGCAGGGATCGATCTGAAGTGATTCGCCGCGCAACTTAAAGCCGAGAATCGATTCGAGTCCGGCGCGATACATCCAAGCAGCCGACCCGGTGTACCACGTCCAACCGCCACGGCCCGTGTGCGGCGGCACAGCGTAGACGTCGCCGACTGCCACGTACGGTTCCACTTTGTATTTGTGCAGCCCGGCGCGCGTCGAAGAATGGTTAACCGGATTCAAGAGCGAGAAGAGCTCGCCGGCACGTTCACCGTCGCCAAGCATGGCAAAAGCAATCAGGGTCCACAGCGCCGCATGAGTATATTGCCCCCCATTCTCGCGTACGCCGGGCACATAGCCCTTGATGTAGCCAACGTCCAACTTGCCCTTGTCGAACGGCGGCGTAAAAAGAATCACGAGGCCGTCACCACGTTGAATCAGATACTCTTCAACTGCGGCCATCGCTCGTTGCGCTCGATAGCTCTCAGCCGCTCCGGAAATTACCGACCACGATTGCACGATCGAATCGATGCGACATTCATCGTTCTGCACTGAGCCCAGCGGCGTGCCGTCGTCAAAGTAAGCACGCCGGTACCAGTCACCGTCCCAACCTTTTTCCGCGAGCGCCTGCTGCAACTTCTCCATATGCTCGCGGTAACGGTCGCCGCGCGGCTTTTCATTCCGCGCATCGCACAACGGTGCGAACGCCGCGAGCGTGGTATAGAGAAACCAGCCAACCCAAACGCTCTCGCCCTTGCCCAGTTGCCCAACCCGATTCATGCCGTCGTTCCAGTCACCGCCACCCATCAATGGCAGACCGTGCTCGCCGACTACCAAACTGCGATCCAGCGCGCGAATGCAGTGTTCAAAAACCGACGCCGACTCAGTCGAACTCGACGGTTGCATGTAGGCTTCCTGCTGGTCGGGAGCCAGCAATGGCTGTTCGAGAAACGGAACGACCTCATCAAAGACAGACGAGTCGCCAGTAATGTTTGCATAGAACGTCGCGACAAAGGGAAGCCACAACAGATCATCAGAAAACCGTGTGCGCACGCCGCGACCGGAAGGAGGATGCCACCAATGTTGCACATCGCCTTCCTTAAATTGATGACCTGCGGCTAGCACAATCTGCTGGCGCGAGATGGCCGGACTGCTGTAAACGAGTGCCATCACGTCCTGCAACTGATCGCGAAATCCAAAGGCGCCGCCCGATTGATAAAACGCCGAGCGCGCCCAGATGCGACAGGCCAACGTTTGATACAGCAACCAGCGATTGAGCATCGTGTCGAGCGCCAGGTCCGGAGTCCTCACCTCGACGGTACGCAGCAACGTGTCCCAATGCCTTAGCACATCCTCGAACGCATCGTTAACATTCGCCGGTTGAACAAATTTTGCGATCAACGTCTCCGCTTCCGGCTTCGACGCAGCTTCGCCAAACAGGAAGATAACCTCCCGGGCCTCATACGGCGCCAGCTCGATGGTGACCTGCAAGGCGGCACAGGGATCTAGTCCAGCTCCGTCGCGCCCGGCTAGATTGAGGCGCCGCAGCGCCTCCGGTTGCATGAGTGTTCCATTCCGCCCGAGGAACTCTTTTCGATCACAAGTAGCGCTCGACAGCCTTTCACTCGTCGCTGCAAAAGCGACGCGCCCGGCAAACTCGTTGTTAAAGGGATTGTGCGCGAAGATTGCGCCAGCCGGCTGATCGATCTCGGTAATAACATAAGGCGCGGAAGTGGTGCGCATCACGCCAAGCACTAGTTCGTTATATAAGGTAAGTGTTAACTTTCGCTTCCGGTCAGTGCGATTGCGCAAACGGAGCAGCGAAACTTTCACTGGGGACTCAAGCGGCGCAAACAGCAGCAGTTCCTGTGAAATGCCGTGGCTGGTGTGTTCGAAGACAGAATAACCCTGTCCATGTCTTACGATGTATGGCTCCTTTTCGCGGATCGGCAAAGGCGTGGGCGACCAAACGGTGCCGGTCTCTTCATCGCGCAGGTAAACAATTTCGCCCGGCGGATCGCTGACCGCATCATTGGACCATGGCGTCAACCGGTTTTCGCGGCTGTTGATCGACCACGTATACCCGGCGCCGGTTTCGGTGACTTGAAAACCAAAATCGTTTTTGTTCGCGATAATGTTTGACCAGGGCGCCGGAGTCCACTGTTCTGCGCCCAGCAAAATCACATATTCGCGCCCGCCCTGATGAAAGCCCCCGAGGCCATTGAAGAAATTCAACTCCGGCCGCGCAACGGTCGGTTCCGGATAAGTCTGCGAAGCCAGCCGCGGGAAGAAAGGCGCCGGCAAAGGTTCTGTAACTTCCGGACGCTCCAGCTGATCCTCGAGCGGGCCGCGTTCGCAAACGATGACCGCGCGCGCCACGGAGTGAAGCAGAATGCGATCCGCTTCCGGCATCTGATCGGTGCGACGCAGGAAGACGCCGCCGGGTTTGTCCTGCAAAACCCCCAGACCACTGGTGCGAATCATCGTGTCCAGTTCTTTGTGCAGCAACTGCAGATAGGTGGTGGGATTATCGTTGAGAATTACCAGGTCAATCTTCAGACCTTTGTAGTGCAGATACTCGTGACCACGCACCAGCTTTCGCACCGTGGGAAGATCGGCCGCCGTATCAATTCTCACAACCAGGATTGGCAAGTCACCGCTTATGCCGTAAGGCCACAAGCTCGATTGGGCCAGGGTGTTCAGCGCCAGCACATGGGGTCGGGGACGCAGCGTCGGATCGGAGTAAATGACGCGCGACGCCAAACGCTGAAACAAGTGTGCCTCATCTGCGTCGATGCCCAGATGGCTCATCTCAACCTGCGCTTTGGTCCATGCCAGGCGCAGTTCGCGTTCAAAGGTGTTCGGATCGTGATACTTGTCCGCCAGCATGATCGCTTCTTCGCGCGAGCGAGCAACGATCATACTAAAGGAACAGCGTACTGTTTCACCCGGCGGGATTCGTACGCGGCGGCGCAAACTAAAAACCGGATCGAGCACCGGGCCGGTAGTGTTCGACAGCGGCCGGTCTTCCATTACCGCAATCGGATCGGCCGCAGTATGACCGCGGCCCAGGAATCGCCCGCGGTCAGTCTCGTATTGCACGGCGCCTACCAGATCGCCTTCAACCACAACCACGTGAACACCCCAAATGGGTAGGTCCTCGCTGGAACGCTGGCGGCGATGGGCCAGGATCGCGTTTTCGGCAGCGAAGAATTCCGTTTCAATGAAAAGGTTACTAAAAGCTGGATGGGCCGCATCGGCCTGTGGCGTATTGAGAACGACTTCGGCGTAACTCGTCAGTTCAATTTCGCGCATCCGCGTCGAGTTGTTGGTCAGCGAAACGCGCCGCACCTCAGCGTTATCCTCGGCCGACACAACGATCTCCATATGCGTTGTGACGCCGCCATCAGTGCGCCAGAAGTCTGCTTTGTCTTCCGCAAATGCTACTTCATAAGACTCTGGTCGCTTCTGGGTTGGTTGATAACCGGCCGACCAAACGGAACCGCTGCGCACATCGCGGAGGTAAATGAACGTGCCCCAGTTGTCGAGTGTCACGTCTTCGCGCCAGCGAGTGACAGCGTTTGGGCTACAGTTGGAATAGCCGGCGCCTGCAACCGTAACCATGACATTGTAGGTTCCATTTGAAAGCAGGTGCGTGCGCGGCGATTCTGTCTCCACACTGTGGTAAACGCGCGTGACCGAGCCTTCCGCTGTCTTGGTGACACGACCGGTCAACACGTCCTCGGCTCGTGGATGCGCGGCCGGAACGCCGACCGGAACACGCTCTTGCAAGAGCAACTCGGTCGCTTGCACCAGCGGGTCTGCGTGGAAGCGTAGCTCCATGCAATCGTGGTGGAGTAAATTGGTGAGTGAAACCACACTCATGCCCTGGTGGTGCGTCATGAATGCACGAATCAACACGTGGGTTTGACCCTGGGGCAGGCGTTCGGTCGTGTAATCAATCGCCTCGTAATAACCATAGGCACCCAGTGCTCCATGTTTCGCAAGCCGGCGCAAGTTATCCAGCGCGGCTCGCGGGTTAATCTGGGCGGCAAGCATCGTTGCGTAGGGCGCCACCACGAGGTCCTCAATCAGTCCTCGCTTCAGGCCCAGACCGGGAACACCGAATGGTCCATACTGATAATTCAAATGAAGATCGCGGACGTTATACGCGGATTCGGATATTCCCCAGGGAACGCCACGTTCCTCACCGTATTCGATTTGCCGCTTGACGATTGTGCGATAACTTTCGTCGAGCAGGGTGCCGGGATAGTTGCGCATCACGAGCAGCGGCATGATGTATTCGAACATCGTCCCGGTCCATGAGATTAGAGATCTTCCGCCATCGACTGAGGTGAGCTGGCGTCCCAACCTGAACCAGTGTTCCTGTGGTACATCGCCTTTCGCAATGGCGACGAAGCTGGCGAGCCGGGCTTCCGAAGCAAGCAGATCGTAGTAAGAATTGTCGGCGCTTTGTGCCGATACGTTGTAGCCTATAGTAAATACCTTGCGCTCCGGATCGAGCAGAAACTTAAAGTCCATCTCTTCCATTGTTTGCTCGGAAGCATAGGCCATGCGGCCGAGTCGCGATAAGAGATCGCCCGCAGCGACGGCGCCCTGCTCAATCGCTCTCGTCAGGCGCGAGTAGATCATCGAAGATCGCGCATCAGAGTCATCACGCGTTGCAGCCAGTTCGACGATCGCGTTGTCGCAGAGGCCAGGTATTTCGGCCAACGTTGGCACGCTGGTAAGGCAGGCTGGCACTGCGCTGGTCACACCAGCACCGTCAGACACTGACTGAAGTTCCGATAACAAGTGGCCCCACGGCGTGAGCGTTTCAGCATCGCGGCGACACGAACTAACCTGGTGTTGCAGCGCTCCCAGCCACCAACGCAGCTCCTTGAAGTTCGTTTCTCCATGCTCGTGCGCGAGCGCGTTGATAATGTCCTCAATTTCAAAAGTTCTCTGTCCCAGCGATTCAAAAAGCGAAAACCACGACGGCAAACTGACGATGTCAGTGGCCACAACCAGCTTCTGACAAGCCTCGATTTCATTGCGCAACTGGCTAACAGTTACGACGTCGGTACGCTGACGAAAGCTGCCCAGCCGCTCTAGCTCAACTGCGATCGCCGCGAGCGTGTCATTGAGTCCGTCGAGATTGCGGAGAGCGAACAACTTTGCGTCCGGCAGCTCAACGCACGCCTGCTTCAAAGCGATGGCGTGACCCGCGAGGTTGCCGCTGTCTACAGTAGAGATGTATTGCGGTTGCAGTGGCTGAAGTGTCCTGGTGTCGTACCAGTTGAAATAGTGCCCGCGAAATCTCGGCAGTTTTGCGAGCGTGGCGAAGGTGAGTTCTGTGCGCTCAAGAAATTCCAGCGATGCGACATAACCCAGGTCGTGCGCTGAGGCGGTTGCCAGTAATAGCAAGCCGATGTTCGTCGGAGACGTCCGATGGGCGAGGACCGGCGCGGGGTCTTCCTGAAAATTATCCGGCGGGAGCCAATTGTCTTCCGCGCTAACAAAGGCTTCAAAGAAACGCCAGGTGCGCCGGGCGACCTGACGTGCAAACTCCACGTCTGCAACACTCATGAGCTTGCGCTCTGGCGCGCGCAAAGCGCTGACCCAATGCGCAACGAAAGGTGAGACCGCCCACGCAACGACGAAGACCATCATTACCGCATACGCCGCCGGTCTCAAAATGAGCGTGAGCAAAAACGATGTTAGCGCCAGCAGCTCCGCCGGCAACATGAACCAAAAGAACGCCGCCAAATCACCGCTTGCGTTCTTCTCCGCATCCGCTGCCGTAACCCACTCCAGCAATTTTTTTTGCGAAACAAGCTTGCGATAGATCGTGCGGACGATCGCATCCGTCATGAGATAAGTCTGGTGCGGCAAAAAGAGGACCGACAACGCAACCTGCGCACTGTTTGTCCTGACATCTCCCCAGACGCTCCAGAAGTGACTGGTCCAGGGAACGCCGCGCGGATGGATCAAGAGGCTGGTCGTGAGGTGCAGGTAAACCGGGAAGGCGATCGCAATGACGACCAACAAACTCCAGAGCAGCGGCGAACCGGGCAATACGGTCCATGCTGCCAGCAGCCACAAAAACATCGACGGCGCAACCAGGCTGCGTCGCAGGTTATCGAGAATTTTCCAACGCGAGATAAGGGGCAGCGGGTTCGGAATTTTGCCCCCATTGGCATCCGGGATCGTGGGGAAGACCCAGCGCACAATTTGCCAGTCGCCACGCGTCCATCGATGTTGCCTTTTCGCGTAGGCGTCGTAGGATGCAGGGTAGTCATCCAGCAATTCAATGTCTGTCGCGAGCCCGGCGCGAGCAAACAAAGATTCAAACAGATCGTGACTAAGCAGCTTATTTTCGCCAACACGATCGGCCAGCACCGCCTGAAATGCATCGACCTCGTAGAGACCTTTGCCGGTGAAATTTCCCTCACCAATTAGATCCTGGTAGACGTCGGAAACGGCGGTTGTGTAGGGATCGATGCCGGTGTTGCCGGAAAAAATTTGCGCAAACCTCGAACGCGAGCCGCTCACCAGCGATATGCTCACGCGCGGCTGCACTATGCCGTAGCCTCGCGTCACCAGTCTGCTTGCAAGATCAACGTGCGGACGATTTAGGGGATGAATTGCCGCTCCGACTAGTTTGCGCGCCGCGTCGCGCGGAAGCTGCGTGTCAGTATCGAGCGTTATCACGTAGCGCACTGCACGAAGCAGCGACTCAGCAACGTTCCGGCTGACGAAGCTGGTATTATTAGCGCCACGCAGCAGCCGGTTAAACTCTTCGAGCTTCCCTCGTTTGCGTTCCCAACCGATCCATCTGCGTTCGCCCGGATTCCATTGCCGGTGACGATAAAACAGATGAAACCGAAGCAGATCTCCTTTGCTATGACGATAATTCAGCTCGGCGATTCCGGCTTCGGCAATTTCAAGTAGCGTAGCGTCGCCTGGGGTCTCTTCTACGTCAGCGTCCGGAAAGTCGCCGAGCAACGCGAAGTAAATATGTGGAACCTGATTAGCGAGAAAGTGGACCTCGAGTCGTTCCACAAGCGCTTTAACCTGTGATTGGTTAGAGAAGATCGTAGGAACGACGACCATCGTGCAGGCAGCTTCAGGAATACCCGCGGCGGTTTCCATTCGCGGTACAAGACGCGGTGGAAAGAAATGGGTTACATCCCAGTTCAACACGCTGACGGCGAGATCGCTCGCCGGTATGAGGGCCAGCAACGTCGCGACAGCCAGTAGCGACCAACTCGCGGTCGAGCCGTCATTGGACAATGCGGCAACATAAACGCCGAGAACCAAAAGAGTCACAACGAGCAGGGTGAGGAGAGCAAGTGTTCCCAGATATACGGCGGTCGCATGTCGCAGTACGAAACGTCGGAGCCTTTCGCCGAATTTAGGTCGATAAGAAAAGCTGGACTCCAATTGCTCCAGGCCGACATCAACCAGGTAATACCCAACATGCGATTCCGGACCTTGAGGTAAGTACCTATCGTCGTCTTTCCGGTCGTCCTGGGTTCCGTTGTCCTTAGTCTTAATCGCTTCTTCGGCGAGTTCAACCGCAGTCCGTGCGACTTTCAGTTCGTTTGTCCGCGTGCGCTTACTGATTCGCTCAATCACATGGCGGTAGCGATCGCGTGTCGCAAACTCCATCTTTGTGTAGGCGCCGGCCGGGTCCGCGCCCAGCAACGGTTCAATAAGGCTGACGCTCTCAAAGAAGTCGCGCCAATCGAGGGTTGAGAGCAAGCGCATGCTGGTGATGATGTTGCCGACGGTAACCTGAGTCGCGGCCTGACGCTGGTGCTCAGCATGAATGACCAGTTCAATGCTGGCGCCTTGCAATGCAAGTTGTTTTTCCAGCCATTCAATCACTGGCATTAGAGCCGGATCCTGTTCGCGCAGGCGCTGAGTAAGTTGAACTACGAAGGATTGGGGAATCTTCTCGCGTTTGCCAAAGCGCTCCGCGACCAAAGAAATCAACCCGTCGGGGCGGCGCGCTGCCAACTCCAGCAACTTGTCCGCGAGTTTGTCGGCCTGCTCCCGCTCCTCACGCGCACGCACAATCAACACTGCAAGTCTGCGGAGGTTCTCCACCAGCGCGAGACGCAGCGTGATCGCCACGGCCCACAATTCACCGATCGAAAGCGGAGTAACAGTTTGGTACGCAGCGATGAACCGGCGCAAAGTGGTTGTATCGAGGCGGCAATCGGTGTGCGCGATGAGCGCCAGGGCGAGGGCGTAGATTCTTGGGTAGTCTTTCAGTGCACCGTCAGCGAGCTTGGGTAACTCGTGATAATAGCTTTTCGGCAGGTCCTCGCGAATCTCGCGAAGTTGTTCTTCAACGATATGGAAATTATCAACCAGCCACTCTGCTGCCGGTGAGATTGAGCGACCATTACGAATTGCTTCGACGAGCGTGCGGTAGGCAGCGACGAGCTTGCGCCCGTTGTCCTCAAGACGAGGCAGCAGTTGCGCGCGGCCTTTCCTGGTCACTGTCTTGTGTTCGGCGCCGAGAGTCACCGCAAATTGCTCAAGACGCTCAACACTGTAGATTTCAGCTCTAACGGGCTGCTCGTCGGCGCCGCTCGATGCTTTGCCGAAGGTTCCCGATAAAGATCCGAAGAGCTGACTCATAGAAGATTCAACTACGCATGCTGCAACCGTCGAGAACCCTGCATCTGGTCGTAGGTATTGCAGGCATCTCCGTACGAACGGTCTCGAGGTAGACTTGTCGGACAAAACAAAAACTAAAAGGAGCCTTCAGAATATCACGATTCGAATTAGCATCTTAGAACTGAGGGTCGCATTTGGCACCTCGAGGCCCCGTCCTGAGCTTCGGCTCAAACCGAATACACTCCTTCATATTGAAAGGTCTTACTCAGAATGACGCATCGGCCTGACCGAATCCGAGGCCTTGCGACGGGAAACTGGCTAGTTTGGTTGATTAATTCGCAACTCTGGGCCAATCAAACGAGGAATACCACTTGCCAAAGTACTCGACTGCGAGAGGTGGGTAGCGCCAGATGCAGTACCCGGGGACGCTAACCAATACTCAACGAACTGATGAAATGGTAGACAAGGAAAAGTTTAGAAGCTGGTACATGTTCTCGGTGGCACTAATTGGTGCGGCCGTTATTGCCTTGTGTGCCTACCGCATTCACTTTGCACTCTTCGGCTCTAAGTTTGCAGCGTTGGCGCTTATAACACTCCTGGTCGGATCGCAGATCACCATCAAGATTCCCGGTGCCCGCGGACAAATCGCAGTCTCCGATACTTTCATCTTCCTCGCCATCCTGTTGTTTGGAGTCGAAGCCGCCGTTCTGCTCGCGGCCGCTGAAGCGTTTTGTTCGTCTGTGCGCTTCACTAAAAAGCCTTCAGTGTTTTTCTTCAACACCGGAGTGATGGGGCTGTCAACCTTCATCACCGCCTCGATCTTCTATCGTGCGTTTCCGGGCGTCAGTTTACACGACGGTTTTACACCCAACCTTTTCGCTGGTTTGTGTGTAATGGCGCTCCTGCAGTACATATTGAACACCGCGCCGATTGCGGTGGGTGTCGCGCTTAGATCCCAGCAGAGCGTGTGGCAGAGTTGGCGCACGAATTTTTTATGGAGTTCACTAACCTATTTTGCTGGCGTGGTTGGTGCGGCAATCGTAGGAAAGCTGAGTGAAAATCTCGGATTGTTTGGGTTCGCGGCCTTCGCTCCAATCATTGTCATCGTTTACTTCACCTACCGGACGTATCTTACAACCGTCGAAACCTCGGCCTCGCAAGCGGAACAAGCGAAGCGCCACGTTGGGGAACTCAACAAGTACATCGCCGAGCAGGAACGAATCAGCCAGGCCCTAATCGAGAGCGAAGAACACTTTCGCAGCGCGTTCGACTACGCAGCGATCGGCATGGCGCTCGTATCGCCGGAAGGAAACTGGCTGCGCGTAAATCGATCGCTTTGCGAAATCTTCGGTTACTCTGAAGCTGAGTTACTCGCTTCAGACTTCCAGGCCATCACGCACCGGGAAGATCTCGGCACTGACCTGGCGGAAATGTACCGCATGATTTCCGGCGAAGCGCTTACCTCCCAGTTGGAGAAGCGCTACATCCACAAGCTGGGCCACGATGTTTGGGCTTCAACCAATGCCTCACTCGTTCGCGACGCTCCGGGCCAGCCACTACACTTCATCTTTCAGATCCAGGACATCACCGAACGCAAGCGTGCGGAAGCAGCGATTCGGACGCTTTCACTGGCAGACGAACTCACCGGGTTATACAACCGTCGTGGGTTCCTGGCGTTTTCCAAAGAGCATCTCAATTCCCTTCATCGCAGTAACAATAGCGTGGTAGTTGTCTACGCGGATCTCGACGGCCTGAAAGTAATCAACGACTCCTTTGGTCACAAAGAGGGTGACCGTGCGTTGGTGAAGGCCGCTGAACTATTGAAGGAAGTATTTCGACCTTCAGACGTGCTGGCGCGCCTGGGTGGGGACGAGTTTACCGCCCTCGCGGTAACCGAATCTGGCGGCGGCGTTGAGAGACTCGTCTCACGCTTACACAAGCGGTTTGACGACTACAATGCCTCGCGCGAAGTGCCTTACAAACTTTCGATCAGCGTCGGCGTGGTCCAACGTGATGAGGATGGTGCGCAGTCAATGGAAGACCTGATGGCGCTTGCCGACCTCGTCATGTACAAGAATAAGCGGAGCAAGCAAAGCAGGGATATGAACCTGCGGTTAGCGGAACCTCCCGTCGACCACCTCGTTGTTGCGGTAGCATGAGTTCATAGAAAAATCAGAGAATGCTTTCAAGCGGCAGGTTTTCGGATCTGCCGTTTTGCTTTTGTAGTATTCTCTGCGCTCGTCCATGAGCCGCTTCAACCGACAAACTATTAACAATGCCCCGCTTCCTCAGTCCGCTGCTGGACGCTGGCGGGCACTGGTGTTGTTGTCTCTGGCGGAACTGCTCGCCATGTCGCTCTGGTTTAGCGCCTCGGCAGTTGTTCCGGCGCTCCGCGTTGAATGGAACTTAAGCGACTCGAGTGCCGGCTGGCTGACAATTGCCGTGCAACTCGGTTTTGTCTGTGGCACTTTGCTTAGCGCCTTCCTCAATCTGCCGGACGTGTTTAAGGTTCGGTATCTGTTCGCCGCTTCCGCCTTTGCCGGTGCGCTCGCCAACGGGGTCTTCGGAGCTTACGCACACAGCGCTCAAGGCGGAATCGCGCTCCGATTCATGACGGGAATGTGCCTCGCCGGCGTTTACCCTCCCGGCATGAAGATCATGGCGACCTGGTTTCAGCGTTCGCGCGGCATGGCTCTTGGTGTCCTCGTGGGCGCGCTAACACTTGGCAAAGCCTCGCCTTATCTCGTTAACGGGTTGGGAAGTCCAAACTGGCGTTTCAATATTCTCTTCATTTCATTGCTCGCGTTGGCCGGCGGTTTGATCGTGCTTGTGTTTGTTAATGACGGGCCACATGCGATGCCGGCAGCAAAGTTTGACTGGAAACAAGCCGCCGCAGTTTTTCGTAATCGCGGAGTTCGTCTCGCCAGCTTCGGCTATTTCGGACACATGTGGGAGCTTTACGCGATGTGGGTGTGGATTCCGGTAATGATTCGGGCGAGCTTCGCGGCCTCGAAGGAGTCCCCCGTGCTGGCCGAAGTTGCTTCGTTTCTCGTCATTGGTTGTGGCGCAGTTGGTTGTGTAGTAGCGGGACTGATTGCCGATCGCATCGGGCGAACAGTGGTTACGTCGTGGGCGATGGCGATTAGCGGGAGTTGTTGTCTACTAATTGGGTTTTTGTTTGGCGGAGATCCGTTCTTACTTTTATTGCTCGCCGGCATCTGGGGAGCGACTGTAGTGGCCGACTCCGCACAGTTTTCTGCTTGCGTAACCGAGCTTGGCGACCCGCAATACCTGGGCACAGTCTTGACGATGCAAACCTGCGTGGGTTTTCTGGTAACGACGATCTCGATCGAGCTGATACCCTACTTCGTTAAGCTGACGGGTTGGCGCTACGCGTTTGCGATACTAGCGCCCGGGCCATTGCTCGGCGTATTTGCAATGCTGCGGTTGCGCGGGTTGCCGGAAGCCGCGAAGATCGCAAATGGAAGAAGATGATTACAGAATTACAAAAACGAGTTCGCAAGATTATCCGTTCACTTAAGCGCACCTACCCCGACGCGAAGTGTTCGCTGAATCACTCAAATGCGTTCGAGTTATTGGTTGCGACGATTCTTTCAGCGCAGTGTACAGACGCGCGCGTAAACATTGTCACCCGGGATCTCTTTCGCAAATATCGCAAGCCTGAAGACTATCTCAGGGTTTCGCCCAGGGAGTTGCAACGAGACATTCGCACCACCGGCTTCTTCCGCAACAAGACGACGTCAATCCAGGGCACCGCCAAAGTTTTGCATGAGCAGTATCAAGCTGAAGTGCCGCAGACAATGGACGAACTGCTTGAGCTGCCCGGCGTCGCACGCAAGACTGCAAACGTAGTACTTGGAAATGCCTTTGGCATAAGTGCGGGTGTGGTGGTTGACACACATGTAACGAGACTCTCGCACCGTCTTGATTTCTCTGAAAAGAAGACCGCGGAGAAGATCGAACAGGATTTGATCGCCATCGTTCCCAGGAAAGACTGGGTTGTGTTTCCGCATTTGATGATTGCCCACGGCCGCGCAGTCTGCAAGGCACGCAATCCGGTGTGCGCAGAGTGCGTCATTGAGAAGCTTTGTCCTTCGTCGTATCTAAAGACCGGCGTAATCCCGGGAAGTTGATACTGGGATCGCAGTCGCAGTAACAGAGTTGCGCGCTCCGAAACAGGTCAGCTAGCGCATCACACCGAACGCCGCTACAATGACCCCGCTCCGCTTATCCTGATTTCGTACTCGTAATCCCGCGCACCCAGATGCCCGTCGCAATCAGCCGTAATTTCGGCCAAACTCGCAGCTTTTCCAGCCAAATGGCGGACTGCATAGGCGGCGTATTCAATTCGACCAAGGGAGTTCCGGCGTGAGCTACCGCTTTCCCTGGCACCGCCTAAGTGACGAGCATCTACTCGATCTGCGCATCAGCGATCTCACTCTCAAGATCAAGGGATCATTTCTCGAGCCGCACATTAAACGCCTCTACAGCGAACTAAACGAGCGCGGCATCCGCTTCAAGCCGCACGTCTGGCTGTCGGAAGAATGGTTCTCGCCTGACGGAGTGCCGGGCATCGCTATTCCGTTTTACCTGGCGCATCCGCGATTGATGAAACTCGAACGCAAGCAAATGTTGGAAGTGGAAGGCGGCACCGATCCCGAGTGCATGCGTATTCTGCGACACGAAGCCGGCCATGCGCTCGACACTGCGTTTCGGCTACACTTCAAACGCCAATGGCGTGAACTCTTCGGCTCGTTCGCGCAACGTTATCCCGACTTCTACAAACCAAAACCAAAGAGCCGCAAGTTTGTGTTGCACTTGCCCGCGTGGTACGCGCAGGCACATCCGGCCGAAGACTTCGCCGAAACCTTCGCGGTTTGGCTGACACCACGCTCTCGCTGGCGACGTCGCTACAAGGGCTGGCCCGCACTGCACAAGTTGGAATACATCGACGACCTGCTGCCTAACGTGGCAGGAACCAAACCACGCAACCGCACGCGCACCAAAGTCGAACCAATCTCGGAACTTCGCACGACGCTGCGCGAACATTACCGCCGCAAACGCGAGAAATACAACTTCGACTGGCCCGCAGTTTACGATCGCGATCTCCTGCGAATCTTCTCGGACGATCCGCGCCATAGTTCAAAGCAGAGTGCCGCGAGTTTCCTCCGCACGGTGCGGCGGGATGTTCGGCAAATCGTCGCTGAAGGCACCGGCGTTCACCAATACACAATCGACCACGTCCTGGAAAACATGATCGATCGTTGCAACGATCTGAGGTTACGCGTGGCGATTCCGGCAAGAGAGGCACGCCGGCGCGTCATGATTGTTTTGACAGTTCAGGTAATGAACGTGCTGCATTCGGGTTATCATCGGGTTGCCCTTTAGCCGCTATGAAACGCGTTAAGGCCTTCGAGCCGAAAAAGAAACTGCGCATCATCGTCCTCGTGCATCAGGACCTCGTGCCTCCCGACACGCTCGACGGACTCAGCGACAAAGAGAAAGCTGAAGTCAAAACTGAATACGACGTCATCTCAACGCTCAAACAAATGGGCCACGAAGTGCACGCCGTCGGCCTCTACAATCAGTTGAGCGTGATCGGCGACGCATTGATGGAATACAAACCGCACATCGCGTTCAATCTGCTCGAAGAGTTTCATGGTTATCCGCTATACGATCAGCATGTGGTTAGTTATCTCGAACTCATGCGGCAGGCTTACACCGGCTGCAATCCACGGGGCATGACGCTCGCTCACGACAAGGCGCTCACGAAAATGATTCTGGCCTATCACCGTTTGCAAGTTCCCGGCTTCGCGGTCTTTCCCATGAATCGAAAAGTGAAGCGGCCGAAACGGTTGAAGTTTCCACTGCTCGTGAAGTCAATCAGCGAAGAGGGTTCAGTAGGTATCTCGCAGGCGTCAGTGGTTCATGACGACGAGAAACTGGCGCAGCGGGTCGAGTTTATTCACCGGCAGAACAAGACCACGGCGATTGCAGAGCAGTACATAAAGGGACGTGAGATTTACGTCGGCGTGATCGGTAATCAGAATATTCAAACCTACTCGCCGTGGGAGCTGGTGATGGAAAAGCTTCCGGAAGGCTCGGAGAATATTGCCACGCTCAAGGTCAAATGGGATCCGACTTATCAGGAAAAAGTCGGAGTCAAGACACGCGCCGCGGAACTCACCCCCGAACAACTGAGGACCCTCGAACGACTCTCCAAACGCATCTATCGTTACCTTTTTCTGAGCGGGTATGCGCGGTTGGACTACCGCTTAACCGAAGAAGGACAGTTTTACCTGCTCGAAGCGAATCCCAATCCACAGATCGCAGAAGGCGAGGACTTCGCCGACTCCGCCGTCCACAGCGGCCTGCCATACGATCAACTGCTACAGAAAATCATGACGGTGGGATTGAACTATCACGCCGCCTCGCACGGTGCCTGAAGTGTTGCGAAAGTTTCCCCCAGGATGCCCAGAATGGCGTCCCCTGACAGACACAAAATTTAGAAAAGGGTCAACGCTT